>JADCES010000322.1 GCA_020250005.1 Roseomonas sp. | reverse complement strand
GGACCATGGCCTGGCAGATAAAGCTCATCCGCGCGCGTTTGGATCTTGGCCAGCGAATTCATATAGGCCGCCATATCGCCATCCGGCGGGCTGACCACGCTGGTGGACCAGGACATGACATGATCCGCGCTGAACAGCGTGCGGTTCGTGCTGGCGTTTTCCAAGGCAAAGCACAGATGATTGGCGCAATGGCCAGGCGTGTGCAGCGCTGTCACGCGCCAATCGGCGCCGGCCACGGTCGCACCATCCGCGAGCGTCACATCCGGGCGAAATGTGTGATCGCCGCCTTCGCCGCCCTGTTCCGGCGGTGTCATATGCGGGCCGAAACCATAGCTCGGCGCGCCGGTTGCGGCCTTCAGCGCCGCGACGCCAGGCGAATGGTCCCGATGCGTGTGCGAAACCAGGATATGGGTGATGCGTTCCCCCTTGGTCGCGGCCAGCAAGGCATCCAAATGCGCCGCATCCACCGGGCCGGGGTCCAGAATCGCCACGGAATTACCCTGGCCGATGATCCAGCTATTCGTGCCGCGAAAGGTAAAGGCGCCGGGATTATTGCAGAGTACCCGCCGCACGCCAGGCGCCGTTTGTTCCACCGCGCCCGGGGCCAGGCTGTCATTTTTCAGGAAGGGAATGCTCATCTTCGGCGCCTCATTGTAGGGTGTAGGGTGCGGCGAGGCCCGCCACTCTGCAAGCCCTGCCTATTGCCCTTGCCGCTTCATCCGCCCGCGCACCAATTCCCGGTGCAGAATGTACAGCCCAGACAGCACAATCAGCACCGCGCCAAGGATGGTCGCGATGGTTGGCATATCGCCCCAGATCAGCCAGCCAAGCCCAACCGACCAAAGGATGGAGGTATAGGAATAAGGCCCAAGGGATGACACTTGGGCTGACGCATAGGCCTCTGTCAGCATCACCTGCGCCACACCGCCCACCAGCCCAACCAGGATCAGGATCAGCAATTCCCAGGCATTGGGCGTGGTCCAGAAAAACGGTAGCGCCACGGCGGTAAAGGCCGTCATCAACAGCGATTGCCACAGCACAATGGTGGTGGAGCTTTCGGTGGCTGAGAGGTTCCGCACGAGCAGCGTCGTCAGCGCCGACCAGACGCCCTGAGAAACCGCGACCGCCATGCCGATCATGACCGCTTTCTCCGGCCAGCTACCGCCCTGGAATGCGCCCTGACCGAGCGCAATCACCATAATCCCGACAAAGCCCAGAATCACCGCGGACCAGCGATGAATGCCAACCTTCTCCCCCAAAAGCGGAATCGAAAGCAGCGTCACGAAAAGCGGCGTTGTGTAAGTGAGTGCGGTTTGTTCCGCCAAGGGCAGTACCGTCAGCGCAAAGAAGGAACAGCCCTGCGCCATGGTGCCGGTAAAGGCGCGCAAAAGGTGGGATGGAAAGCGCCGCGTGCGCAAAATGCCCCATTGCCGGCCCCGCGCCACGATCACGAAAATCACCGGCAGCGCGAAGGCGGATCGGAAGAACATGATCTCAATAAAGGAAATGCTCTCCGCAATCTCCTTCACCATGGCTGACATGATGGTGAAGAGCGCCGTCGCCCCCAGCATCAAAAGCGCACCGCGGCGGATATCGTGGCGGAGCGCCATCAGGCGTTTTCCTTCATGCGTGATCGTTCCGCCGCACGTCGCACCTGTTCGCGATACACATTATAAAGCCCTGCCGCCACCACCAGGGACGCGCCGGCGAGCGTGGTCCAACCCGGCACCTCGGCCCAAATCAGAAAGCCGATCACGCCGCCAATCAGCAAGGGCGAATATTCAAACGGGGCAAGCACGGAAACCGGCGCCAGCGCAAAGGCGCGCGCGAACATCAAATGCGCCATGCCGTTGAAGACGCCAAACAACACCAGCAGCAGCATGATATTGGTGGAAGGCAGCAAGGATGGCGGCGGGAAGGCCGGCAGGAACAGCAAGCCCATCGGGATATGCGCCATCATCAGCCAAAAGGCGATCGCCGCCGGCCCATCACTGACCGAGAGCATCCGCGTCCAGATGCGTGTCACTGCCATCAGCACCACTGCACCCAGCAGCGCTGCCGTTTCAATGCGCCACAAATCGCCCGAGGGCTGCAACATGATCAGCACGCCGCCAAAGCCGATCATGGTAGAAGTCCAGCGCCGCCAACCCACCTTTTCGCCGAGCAGCGGAATGGCGAACAGCGTCATCAATAAAGGTGTCGCGCAGGCAACCGCATAGGAATCAACCAAGGGCATGCCGCGCGCCCAGGCCCAATACCAGGTGGCGGAAACACAGCAATGCAGCAGCCCGCGCCAGGCGAGCAGCCGGCGGTTATTGGGAAACAGCCCCCGTCCGCGCGTCAGGATCACTACGGTGATGCCGCCCACCACGCCGCGCCAGATCATGGCCATGGCCGCGCCCACTTCCGGCAGCGCCCATTTGATGGCGGCATCGGCGCCGGTGATGACGATATAGGCCACCAGGATAATGCCGATGCCGCGCAAGGTCTCGGCCCCCGTCGGCACGCTAAGCGCGGTTTTGGGCGCCTCAGCCATGCGGAAGGCGGCTTTTAGCGGCTTGGTCTGGCGAGGCCCCGGCAAGGGCGCCCGCGCAACGCGGCGCGGGCAAGGGTGATGGCGATTGCATGATTATTGGGCGCAGTCTCGGACCAGATGGGGGCTGATGCAAGTCAAATAAGGCAGGCTTACGCACCGCCCGCCTTGTTCCCGCCCCGCCGCGATGCGAAACACGCCCCCGTGGAAGCCGCCGAATATGATCTGATGGATGCGGTGGAGGAGCGCATGTGGTGGTACCGCGCGCTGCACCTTCGTGTCCTTGATGCCTTGCACCGCCGCCCCGGCGCGCCCGGGGCGTTGCTGGATGCCGGCTGCGGCACGGGTGGGCTGCTCCGGCGCCTCGCCGGGAAGTCAACCCGCGCCTTGGTAGGGCTGGATTTCAACCCGGAAGCCGCGCGACGCGCCGGGGCCAAATCCGGCGCGCTCACCACCGGGGGCGATGCCAATCGGCTGCCCTTCGCCGATGCCAGCTTTGGCGCGCTGGTGAGCCTGGATGTGCTGTGTCACCGCGCCGTGAAACCGGGCCTGGCTTTGGCCGAGTTTCACCGCGTGCTGAAGCCAGGTGGCGCCCTGGTCCTGAACCTGCCGGCTTTTGAGTGGTTGCATTCGGCCCATGATATCCGCGTGCATAATGCGCGGCGCTTCACGGCGACCCAAGCCAGTGCGCTGCTGAAGGACGCCGGCTTCACCGCCATTGAAACCCGCTATTGGAATGCGCTGCTGCTGCCGCTCATGATCCTGCAACGCAAGCTCGTGAAATCGGATGATCAGGCCAAAAGTGATGTCGCCCCCTTCCCGCCATGGTTGGATGCTATGCTCTACGCGGTAACGGGGCTTGAACGGTTCATGGCCCGGATCGGCCTGCGCTATCCTGCGGGCGGTTCGGTCCTGGTCATCGCAACCCGGCCCTGAGAATGGAGAGGTTTGAATGTCCCTGATATCGGCCGGCAAGGAATATCCCGTCGGTCTTTCCATTGTGGTGCCGGTCTATCGCGGCGCGGCCACGGTGGGCGCGCTGGTGGAAGCGCTATCGGCCCTTAAGCCCCAAGGTGGGATCGAAATTGTGCTGGTGAATGATGGCAGCCCGGATAATTCCGGCGATGTCTGCCGCGCCTTGCAGCAAAGCGCGACGGTGCCGCTGACCTACATTGAACATGCGCGCAATTTCGGGGAGCATAACGCGGTGATGTCGGGGCTGCGCCATGCGCGCGGTGCTTACATCATCACCATGGATGATGATTTGCAGAACCCGCCGGAAGAGGTGATCAGGCTTTATGATCATGCGCGGCTTGGTAATTTCGATGTTGTGTACACACGCTATGCGGTGAAGGAACATGAAGGCTGGCGCAATCTGGGCAGCGCCTTCGCCAATTGGGTCGCGGATCAATTGATGGATAAGCCGAAGGGGCTGTACCTTTCATCCTTCCGCTGCATGTCGGCCTTGGCGGTTTCCGAAGTGGTGAAATATCGCGGACCCTATCCGTATGTGGACGGGCTGCTGATGCAGGTGACGCAGCGGCTTGATTCGATTGAGGTGAAGCACTTCGCGCGCGCTGAGGGGCGTTCCAATTATACCATGCGGCGCCTGATCCGGCTTTGGATGAACCTGGCCACTAATTTCTCGGTGCTACCCTTGCGGATGGCGATCCTGGCCGGTGCGGGCATGGGCGTGCTGGGGCTGCTGGCGGCGCTTTATGTGATTATTGAAGGAATGATGGGGCACACGCCTTCGGGCTGGGCGTCACTCATGACCGTCACGCTGCTGATCGCCGGCGTGCAATTCCTGATCCTTGGGGTGCTTGGCGAATATGTCGGGCGGTCCTTCATGTCGGCCAATGGCAAGCCGCAAGGCGTGGTGCGTGAGGTGTTGCCGGCGCGCGATAAGGGACACGCGCCATGACGATGTATTGGCTGGCGCTGGCGGCGGCGATTTCCACCTCGCTCATCGGGCAGGTGTTGTTGAAGTCCGGCGCGGCGAGTTCTGTCGCTTCCGAGGGCGGCTTTTTCGATCAATTGTTTCGCCCGCCGACGATGGTGGGGCTGGTGTGTTATGGCGGCGCGGCGTTGCTTTACATCATCGCGCTCCGCCGCATTCCGATGAGCGTGGCGCTGCCCTGCACCGCGGCATCCTATATCGCCATTGCCGTGATTGGCTGGGCTGTCTTTGGGGAGAGCATGGGCGTGCAGAAAATCGCTGCCATTGCATTGATTGCCGCCGGTGTGGCCCTGCTGGCGACCACAGCGTGAAGGCGGCGCTTGGCTTGTTATTGTTGTTGGCGGGCTGCGCCACGGTGCCGCCATCCTGCCCCATCGGCGCAGGGCCGGCGACGATTGCGGAAGCCTATTTCGGGCGGAATGTGCAGGGCCGTGCGCCAGTGACGCAAGCCGAATGGGCGCGCTTCATGGAAGAAGCGGTCACCCCCGCCTTCCCCGATGGCCTGACCGTGCTGGATGGCGTTGGGCAATGGCGCAATGCAGCCGGGCGGATCAGCCGCGAAGACAGTAAGGTGCTGCTGCTGGTGCTGCCCGGGCAGGATCAGGCGGCGGCTTCCGCGCGGCTTGCCCCGGTGACCGCGGCCTGGAAGGCGCGCTTTGCGCAGGAATCGGTGCTGACGGTATTTCGCGCAGGCTGCGCGGGGTTTTGATTGGCGCAGAAACTGTTCGGATAGTGGAATAAAAACTACAATCATGCGGCGCGTCGCGTGTCGCTTGGTGACGAAATTTCATGCCCGATATCGTATAGTGCGTGCCCCCCTTTCCACCTATTTCCTCCAGGTGCACTCTTTCAAGCAAAAGGAGTGACCCCGCCATGCAAGACAATACCCGCCTGACCGGCAAGGTCGCCATCGTCACCGGTGCTGGTTCGCGCAATCCCGGTGCCGGCGCCACCACCATCGGCAATGGCCGCGCCATTGCGGTGCTGATGGCCGCCCGTGGCGCCAAGGTCCTGCTGCTGGATGTGGACCGTGCCGCCTTGGAAGAAACCGCGCGCCTGATCGCCGCAGAAGGTGGCGTCTGCGCGCTGGCCGAGGCGGATGTCTCAAAGGCCGATGATTGCGCGGCGGCGGTCGCGGAAGCCGTCAGACTTTGGGGGCGGGTGGATATTCTGGTGAATAATGTCGGCATTAGCGGCCCGGCCGGCAATGCAGAGGGTGTTGATCCTGATGCCTGGGATTACGCCATGCAGGTCAATGTGAAATCCGTCATGCTGATGGCGAAATATGCCGTGCCGGAGATGCGCAAATCGGGCGGCGGCGCGATTGTGAATCTTTCCTCGGTAGCTGGCCTTCGCGCGGGGCATCCGGGTTTGCTCTATGCCACCACTAAGGGCGCCATTGTGCAAATGACGCGCGCCATGGCCGGGCATCACGGGGCCGACAATATCCGCGTCAATGCCGTAGCACCTGGCTATGTCTATACGCCCATGGTGGCATCGCGCGGCATGACCGAAGAACTGCGCCAGCAGCGCGCCCAATCGGGCATGTTGAAGTTTGAAGGCAGCGCCTGGGATGTTGCGGAAGCCGCGTGCTTTTTGGCATCACCTGCCGCCCGCTGGATTACGGGTGTGACGCTGCCCGTTGATGCCGGGCGTTCAGCGGGCAATGCCGCCGGGGCATCGCCCAAGCCGGCGGGGGCGCTGCGTTAGGGAGAAGGGATAACGAGCGCCGGTACGGCAAGCCCTCCGGCACGGCCGAGAATTCCCTTGCTCTGCACACCAATAATGGCAAAGCCGCCATCGGCGCCGCGCAGCAGCAAGGGCCCGCCGGAAGAACCCGTGGTGCCGGCGCAATCATGCGCGAGCATCACGCCTTCCCCATCAAGCCGGCGCAATCCCAAATAGCGGCAGGCCGGGTCCACCAGCAGGGCGCCGGGCGCATCACGCTGAAAGCCGGGCAGGGCGAGGATGCTGCGCTCTGGCGGTGTTTCACGGAGCATGGGCAAGACACGGCCAGCGCCAATCGGCGCATCCAGCGAAACCAATGCCCAATCCGAAGCCCAGGGTGCTTCCCGCACCGGATCAAAACCGGCACCAACGCGCAGCGCCACACCGCGCGCTTCAGCCCCGCCGATGGAAACACGAATCCGCGCGGGTGGCAGCAGCGCCGTGCCTGGTGCATCCTTCAGGCAATGCGCGGCTGTCAGCACGATTGCGGGTGCCACCATCGCCCCGGTGCAAAGCCCGGCACCTTCGGCTTCAATCAAGGCCACTGAATGCCAGGGCGGATGCGCTGCCGGCGCGGGCAGGCGCGGATCGGGCCCAGGATTCATCCCCGCAATCTGCGCCAAAGCTGGCCCCGCGAGACAGAGCAGCAGTAACGTGAGGATCAGCCGCATGAAGCGAGCATCTGCTCCACAAATTTCGGCACGATCTGTGTGGCGGGGCCGTGCAGCGCCTCATGGAAAAGCGCCGTGCCTTCGGTTTCTTCCAGATTCAATTCCACGCAGCGCGCATGCCGCCGCACTGCCTGTACAAAGCCGGCCGCGGGATAAACCTGGCCCGAGGTACCAATGGCAACAAAGACACCGCATTCATGCAAAGCGGCTTCGATACGTTCCATCTCCAGCGGGATTTCGCCAAACCAAACCACATGCGGGCGCAGCCGCCCTGGTGCATCACAGGCCGGGCAGGCGGCATGCGCGGTGATGTCATCTTCCCAAACACTCACAGCACGACAGGCAAGGCAGCGCGCCTTCAACAATTCGCCATGCATAGCAATGACATTGCGCGATCCCGCGCGGGGATGCAGGCCATCTATGTTCTGTGTAACCAGCGTCACGGGCGCGGGCCAATTGGCTTCCAACTGCGCGAGGGCGAGATGCGCTGCATTGGGTTGGATCGCCGGATCACGCAACTGCGCGCGCCGCGCATTGTAAAACCCCTGCACCAGATCGGGATTGCGTGCGAAGGCTTGCGGCGTTGCCACATCCTCAATCCTATGGCGCGCCCAGATGCCATCGGCATCGCGGAAAGTGGCAAGGCCGGATTCGCGGGAAATCCCCGCCCCGGTCAGAATCACAATCGGGGGCGCCATCAGCTTGTGGGTGGCGCTGGTGGCGAGCAGCTTTGCGGCGGGCGCGGAAAGGGCTGGTCCGGCCGCGGCGGCGCCGGGTTTTCGCTTTGCTGAGGCGCGGAGAATACCGGCGCCTCAAGGCAGGGACCAAATGCAAGCAGGGCGAGCATGATCAGCATGGTAGCCTCCTCAAGGAAGATCAGCACAAAGCGCGGGCTTTTCGCAATGCAGGACTTGCGGAGCAGAGCCGCCTCAGGGAGTGTATCCGCAGAAGCAGCGGGGAAGCAGCGCGTGGCCGGAACGCATCAAGGCAGTATCGAGTCGCGCTATTCCTGGCTGGTCGCCATCACGGCCGTGACCATGCTCTCACTCGCGGCCGGCGGACCTATCACCGTGGTGGTGGGGCTGGTGCAGATCGCCGAGGATTTTGGTGGCGGGCGTTCGCTGCCATCGCTCGCCAATTCGCTTGCCTATTTCGGCACGGCCATTGGTGGCATGGTCTGCGGCGTGATGGTGGCGCGCTTTGGCCAAAGGCTGGTCGCGATGATTGGCGGCATCGCGGTCGCGCTGGGCTTGATGCTCGCTTCCTTTGGTGAAAGCTGGGCATTGCTGGTGGGGCTTGGGCTTGGCGTTGGGCTGTTTGGCAATGGCGCCTTGTTTCCGCCGATGCTCGCTTATGTCTCGCTTTGGTTTGATCGGCGGCGCGGCACGGCATTGGCGCTGGTGGCTTCAGGGCAATATGTCGCCGGGTTTGTGTGGCCGCCGATATTCGAACGCGCTATCGCCATGTTTGGCTGGCAGCGCACCATGTTTGGCTATGGGATATTGGTGGCGGCCATTGCGGTGCCCTTGGCCGCTTTGGTACTACGCCCGCCACCGGCGCAACCCACCACAGGCAATTTCGCCGAGAAAATGCAGCCCGGCGCGCGTGTGCTTGGCATGAATGGCAATCTGGCGTTTTTCCTATTGGCTTTCTGTTCCTTCCTTTGTTGCATCCCAATGGCGATGCCGGCGGCGCATCTTGTCGCTTTTTGTGGCGATCTTGGCATTACCGCATCCCGCGGCGCGCTGATGCTTTCCGTGCTGACCTTCGCTGCCTTTATGGCGCGGCAATTCTGGGGCTGGCTTTCGGATAAGATCGGCGGGCTATGGACGATTGTGTTTGGCTCACTCGCGCAAATCCTGGGCATGCTCGGTTTTCTGGCGACGCAAGATGAGGCCGGGTTGTTCTTCGTTGCCGCCGCTTATGGGCTTGGCTTCAGCGGCATCATCCCTGCCTATGTGCTGACGCTCCGCGCGCTGTACCCGGCGGCCGAGGCGCATTGGCGCGTGCCGACGCTGCTATTCCTGAGCCTTTCCGGCATGGCGGCCGGCGCCTGGCTTGCGGGGTATATCTATGACTGGCTTGGCTTCTACGCTGCTGCCTGGTGGGTGGGGATTGGCTTTAATCTGGTGCAATTTGCGCTTATTGTCTTTCTGTTGCAGCGCTGGCGGAGGGGAGTGGGGGAGGGATGATGGGGTTTGGGTGGGACGGGGCGACTTGGGCTGTCCGAAGCGTACCGACAGGGCTGTCCCCCTACGTTAATCACCTGACATAGGCCACCGCGAACCGGGCGCGGACCGCAAGGGTCTGCGCGCCCGGTTCGCGGTGGCCGGACCGCGTGGAAGCGGGTTTGAT
>JADCES010000321.1 GCA_020250005.1 Roseomonas sp. | reverse complement strand
GCATACCTGCGGGCCTATGCCAGTGTTTCCGAGGCGCGGGCTTCGCTTGGCCGATACATCGATGGCTTCTACAACACCCGTCGGCCCCATTCGAGCCTTGACGGGCGGACGCCGGACGAGGCCTATTTCACCGCGCTGCCATCAATCCCGATGGCGGCCTAACCAAGGCAGAAAACCACTCAGGAAACGCACCAGCCCTGTTCAAACAAACCGAGCCATCTCTGATCTCTCGGAGCCGCGTATCGAATATGGTCAGAGTAGGTAAGGCAGAATTCCCAGCCCAAAAGAATGCCACACCGGCGCGTCAGCTTCGTGCGGAATCGATAACGGGCGAAGGCCAATCGTCGCCTTTCGCCAAATCAATCAGATAATCTAAGGCTCCTCCGATATCGGCTTCAAGAAATTCACGAGTCGCAAGGGAATCACGACGCTCAAGCGCGGCGATTGCGGATGCACGCAGTTTCCCACGCTCGACACGCGTATAACCAGGAAAGAGCAAGTTGCTGTAGGGTGCGCTTCGCAACCAGAGGCTTTCGATGATGCGTAGCAGATCTGGCATCGCTGCTGCCCTATAAATTGCAAAGTGTAAGCGGCTGATAAGGGGTATCATCTCCTTGCGCTCACCGCGCGGTCTCAACGCTACAATTTGCGCCTCCAGATGTCTGATGTCTTCCAACTCAACGTCAGTAATCCGCCGCGCAGCATGCGCTGCCGCCAACCCCTCAAGAGCGATACGGATGGCACGCAGTTCTGTCAGCTGATCAACAGAAAGTACGGGAATGCGCATCCACCGATTCGGTTCCGCTTCGATCGCTCGCTCAGCGGCGAGGCGGCGCAATGCTTCTCGGATCGGCGTTGGGCTCACACCCAAAGCGCTTGCAAGTCCTCGAATTGTAATGTGTTGCCCAGGCTCAAATTGTCCGGTCATCAATGCATCACGCAATTGGGCATAGGCATTATCGCGTAGCGTCTGGTGCTCCACGGGAGTAAACGCAGGCAGCAGGTTTGACGAGGCTTCGTTCATGTTTTCTTTGGCGGCCAAATTCTTTGGAAAAAACCGATGACTGGCTTGATATTTAGCCTGATTCTGCGTTTCGCGTCATCCAATGGCGTCACTGTCGAAGGCCGACCCAATTGAAGAAAAAGTCCATCATCTTTCGCCAATTCCAAGCCGCCGCTCCAGGCCCCGACTATATGCTGACATCGCGCTGCAGAAAATCAGATAAATCAGGGCGATGAAGAGATATGGTTCAATGTAAAGGCCCCACCATTTAGCCTCAGCAGTGGAAGCATTCGCAGCCCCAAGAAGGTCCAGCATGGATATGACGACCACAAGCGACGTATCCTTGAATGCCGCTATGAAAATATTGACAAGGCTTGGGATCACCTTTCGCAGAGCTTGAGGCAGAATGATCCGCCTTTGTGTTTGCCACCAACTCAAGCCCAGTGCCTGCGCCGCGTCATACTGGCCTGGCGAGATGGATTGCAGGCCACCGCGCATTGCCTCGGCCATATAGGCTGCAAAAAACAAGGCGAACGCAAGCTGTGCCCGCAGAAGGGTATCCATACTCCAACCGGGCGGGACAAAGTAGGGAAAAAGGATCGCCGCCAGGAATAATAGTGCAATCAGGGGAACACCACGAAAAAATTCGATATAACCCGTCGCCATCCAGCGCAGGACTGGCATCTTAGATACGCGCCCAAGCGCCAACGCAATCGCGAGCAGGAAGGCCACGGAGACACCAACTGAGGCGAGCATCACAGTCAAGGGCAAGCCGCCCCAAAGCCGTATGGGAACACGGGGAATACCAAGCATACCACCGATCATCAAAAGAGCCATGAGGGGCACGCCCAGGATCCAGCAGAACAGCAGAAGTCTTGGACCAAGCGCCTTTCCCCAAATCCAGGTGCTTACCGACGCCGACAATAATGCGAGGCAGACGACGAGCGCTAACGCCGGGCGCCACTGTTCCTGAAAGGGGTAGGGACCAAACAAGATAAGTCTCCAGCGATCGCGCAGGAATGCCCAACAAAATCCTCCATTTCTGGCGCACTGCTCAGCAGTCTCAGCCTGCCATGTGCCTCTTGTGATGGTCCAATTCCAAACCCCCATTCCCCAATGAACAAGAAGCGCGAGAAGGATAAGAGAAAAAAGCGCATTACCGGGAGTATCGAAAATTCCACCGCCGAAGCGCTTTTTTGGAATCCCATAAATGCCTTTCATGCCGCTGCACCACCACGGCGCATGACGCGGCGATTATAGACATCCATGATCAAGGCGGTGAAAAGCGAAAGCGATAGATATACAGCTAGCAGGATAGACACACATTCGACTGCCCTGCCCGTTTCGCTGATCGTGACCTGGCTTACTCGCACAAGATCCGGATAGCCAATAGCGACCGCGAGTGAGGAATTCTTGGTCAAAGACAGATATTGGCTGGTTACAGGTGGGATGGCGATGCGTAGCGCTTGAGGAAGTACAACAAGCCACAGGAGCTGAAATCGCGGAAGGCCAAGCGCCTGTGCTGCTTCAATCTGGCCTTTCGGTACCGCCAGAATACCGGAGCGGATGGTCTCCGCCATGAAAGCGGACTGATAGATTACAAGCGCACATAACAGGGCGATGAATTCCGGGCTTACCGATGAACCACCGTGAAAGTTGAAGCCCTTCAACTCTGGAAATGAGATGGATGGTGGCGCGATTAGTAGGGCAATCAAAGGCGGCGCCACCAATAAGCATATAGGGAGGAAGTGGTATAATCGGCTTCCATGAACAGAAGGTGTTCGGCGCAGCACTAAAGCCACGCTAATCCCGACTAAGACAGCACAGATCATAGGCAGAAGGGCAGCTGCGGTCTCCGGCGCAGGAAATACCAGGCCACGGTTGCTAAGAAACACCCCTGGCAGAGGCTCCCACGCCTGACGAGGCATGGGAAGCTGCCTGATGATGAACTGATGCCAGAACAATAGCTGCAAAAGCAGCGGCGTATTGCGAATCAATTCAATCCACGTGCCGGTGAGCCGGCGCGCCAGACGATTGGGTGACAAACGGACGAGAGCCAGCGCGAGCGCAAGGATGGTGGTTAAAACGATCCCAGCAACTGCAACCTGAATCGTATTTCCGAGCCCGGCCAGAAAAGCACGAAGGAAGCTATCTCCAGCTTGATACCCGGCAAGGTTTTCGCCGAATTCAAAGCTAGCCCGCCCTGATAGAAAGCGAAAATCTATGCCCAGGTCGCGTCGGGCCAGGTTCCCGGTAAGGTTTGTCCATAACCACCAGATGGCTGCGCCAAACAAGCCTAATGCAAGCGCTTGCCAGAGTCTGGCCCGCGAAGATGGACGGTGCCATAGCCGCGACAGCAGGTTTGGCATCGCCATAGCTTTCAACGAACTTACTTCAGCGCCACGTTGGAGACCATTGCAGTCCGCCCTGGCCAGCAAGCGCATTCAAGCCCCGCGGCAGCTTGATGACGCTCTGCTGCCCGTAATGGCGCTCAAAGATTTCGCCATAATTGCCAACTGCACGAATGATCGCTTGGGTGAAGTCATTGGGTAATCCCATATTGCGGCCAATATCGCCTTCAAGACCGAGGAAGCGGCGTATGGCCGGATCCCGACTTTCGCGCACCAGCTGATCGATATTGGCGCGCGTAATACCCATCTCCTCCGCATTAACGAGTGCGTAATGCACCCAGCGCGCGACATGCGCATAGCGACGATCATCATCGCGAACGATCGGGCCCATATGGGATTTGGCGAAAATCTCGTCGAGGATCAGATGCTGATCGGGTTGGCGAAGTCGTGAACGGCGCATGCCCAGAAATGGTACCTCGGAAGTGACAACGTCGCAGCGCCCCTCTTCATACAAGGCATACATTTGCGTTGTATTCTCTACAGCCAGAGGTCGGAAAGTCATATTGCGAGCGCGAAAATAGTCAGCGATCAGGCTGTCGGTAATGCCACCGGCAACAACGCAAATCGTTGCGCCATTGAGGTCAGCCAAGCGCGTAGCACCCGTCCGACGATGGACCATGAATGCATGCCCGGAGTAAAGAGTTGGGCCAACAAAGTCGAGGTTGAGTTCCGTATCCCGCTGAATCGTGTAGGTAAGAGCAAGCGCCACCATATCAACTTCGCCCGAACGCAACGCGGGGATGCCCTGAGCCAAGGACATTGTTCTGAACTCAACTTTTGTCGGGTCACCCAAAATGGCCGCAGCCATGGCGTGGCAATAATCAACATCTAAACCCACACGTCTTCCCTGTGCATCAAGGGCCGAGAGCCCAGGTACATTTTCATAGACACCACAGCGAAAAGTCCCGCGCTCCCGTATGGTATCCAGCTGTGGCGCAATGGATGCATTTTGCGCAAAAGTCGGTCCCACCATAAGGCCAAGAAAGGCAGAAGCGGCAATTGCCAAAGACCGTATACTCATCCTGTCGTTCTCCCCGGTTTTGAGAGCTCAGCGGCGGCTGATCCTCCCCTCACTCTCGGAAGGGTGGCCGCCGCCACCCCGGCATTCAGTAGGTTCGACCGGAAGCCTCAAGAGCCCTGGCGCCTGTTTTACGCACTTCAGTAACTGCATCGCGAAGATCGGATAGATAATCGTCTACTGCTATCGAGTGGGCCGGATTAAGGTGAAGGTGGATGCCTGGAGGTTCAGCTTGGCGGCCCACGAACCATCCGCGTTGCGTCAAACCTTCTGCGACCGCGCCAATATCGAGCGCTGGATCATTCGAACGATATACGAAGATGCAAAGTTCATGCGGCTCAAGGACTTCAAGCCCTGGAATGGCAGCGATACCGGCCGCCATACGATCCACAGTATCCATCAGCACCCCGGCCCAGTGAACATAGCCTTCCTCACCCAAAAAATTCATGACGGCCCATGCGGCGGCAACGGCACCTCCGGGTCGCGTCCCTTGAGCCGTAGAGTTGACGTAAGCACCTCGTTCCCAGTCACTGAAGTTGAAAGTTTGCCATTTTAGGAGCGCCGCGTCCCGCAGCATCATCATTGATGCTCCCTTGGCAGTATAAGCATACTTGTGCAGATCGGCAGAGATGGAGGTGACGCCCGGCACAGCAAAATCAAAATCGGGAATTTCTCGCCCAAGTTTACGAACAAACGGCGCAAGAAAACCACCGACGCACGCATCGACATGCATCCACAAACCATGTTGCTGAGCCAGCGCCGCAATCTCGCGGATTGGATCAAAGACGCCAAAGGGATAATTCGGCGCGCTTCCAAGAAGCATGATGGTACGCCCGTCAATGCGCTTTGCCATCTCCCTTGGATCGGCGCGAAAATCGTTGCGTGACGTTGGTACTCGTCTGACCTCTACGCCAAGATGTTGGGCAGCGCGGTCAAAAGTCGGGTGGCCCGTGCGTGGGATAACGATATTTGGGCGCTCGACTCCCTTGGTCTCTCTTGCCCAATCGCGCGCTGTTTTCAGCGCCAGGAAAATGCTTTCGGACCCGCCGGATGTGAATGTGGCGGTCGCCTCTTTGGGTGCGTGGTGCAAGGCAAGAGCCATGGATATGACTTCGCCTTCAAGCCGCTTCATACTCGGAAACGCACGCTGCCCCATGGCATTTTCAGTCCAGTAGGTAAGGTAGGCCTCCTGAGCGACGCGCGTGACTTCATCATCTAGAAAATAAAAATAAAGCGCCATGCGACCCTGGCGCCAGGAAAAATCATCAGCTTTTGCGGCGTCCAATTCTGCTTTGAGCTCGCTCCAGGGCCGCCCTTTTTGCGGAAGTAACGTCATGATCAACGCTCCCCGGACATGACGCACACGGTGCATATGGTTGGGCGCCTATGCGGCAGCCATTTGTTCTTCTTTTGTATTACGCCCGGCATCAGCGAGGAGCTATTCTCCATATCAGAATCTCCATCCTTAAGATGTAAGCTCCCTCAATCGTATTGAAGAATGTGATCACATACAACAATTTTTTTGCGGGTCGTACCGTCCCCTTGCGGTGCTCATGAGACCAAACTGGCGATTTGAGTAACGGAGGATTTCTGGCTCATCGTAACCCCAAGGAGAGTGAAGATGAGCCAGAAATCCTCCGCCCCACCCACGCGGGTGCCAGCCGAAAAGCTGGTCCGCGATATTCGCCGCGCCATGCGCAAGCACCATTCCGCCGAGGACAAGATCCGCATCGTCCTTGAAGGGCTCCGCGGCGAGGAAAGCATCGCCGCCCTATGCCGCCGCGAAGCCATCGCCGAGAGCCTGCATTACGCCTGGTCGAAGGAGTTCCTGGAAGCCGGTAAGCGACGCCTGGCCGGTGATACGGCCCGTGCGGCTACCAGCGACGAGGTCAAGGCGCTGCGCCAGGAAGCCCGCGCGCTGAAGGAGGTCGTCGCCGAGCAGGCACTCGAGCTCCGCCTGCTCAAAAAAAGCATGATCGCGGATGGGGACGACCGCGCATGAGGTACTCCGCCGCCGAAAAGCTCGAAATCATCCAATTGGTCGGGCAATCAAACCTGCCGCAGCGCCGCTGCCTCGCCAGCCTCGGCATCCCGCGTCAGACCTTCTATCGCTGGTATGACCGCTACCTCACCGGCGGGCCAGAGGCCCTGGCTGACAAGCCATCCCGCCCTGACCGCGTCTGGAACCGCATCCCTGATGCGGGGCAAGGGCGCATTATTGATCTGGCGCTGGAGGTGCCCGAGCTATCGCCGCGTGAATTGGCAGTGCGCTTTACCGACCAGGAAAGCTATTTCGTTTCAGAGGCTTCGGTCTATCGCCTGCTCAAATCCCGCGATCTGCTCCCAAGCCCGGCTTTCATCCAGATCAAGGTCGCCGAGGAATTCCACACCAAGACCACGGCGCCCAACCAGCTTTGGCAGACGGATTTCACCTATCTCAAGGTCGTCGGCTGGGGGTGGTTTTATCTGTGCACTGTGCTGGATGACTTCTCCCGCTACGTCATCGCCTGGCGGCTTTGCACAGGCATGACCGCGAGCGATGTCAGTGAGACGCTGGAGCTGGCCATGACCGCATCAGGCTGCCGCGATGTGCCGCTGCGCCAGCGCCCGCGATTGCTCTCGGATAATGGGCCTGGGTTCATCTCAGACGCCTTCGCCCAATGGCTGGCGCAGCACGGTATCCAGCATGTTCGCGGCGCGCCTGCCCATCCCCAGACACAGGGGAAGATCGAACGCTGGCACCAGACCATGAAGAACCGCATCCTGCTGGAGAATTACTACCTGCCCGGAGCGCTGCAGGCCGAGATCGCAGCCTTTGTCGAGCAATATAACCATCGGCGCTACCATGAGAGCCTAAACAACCTGACCCCGGCGGATGTCTATTTCGGCAGGGGGCAGACCATCCTGCTGGAGCGCGAGCGCATCAAGCGCAGAACCATCCAGCAGCGCCGCTTGATGCATCACCAAAACGCAGCTTAACCTCAACCACAGATGGGCCAGATACTCCGTTAGACAGCGTGCAAAGCGGTCTCAAATGATTTGACGACGGACAGGATCAGTGTCGAGACGCCCGCTAGGGCACCTAGCGCGTTCATCAGACGTTCCTGAAAAGCGATTACCTTGAACAAGCTCGCCTACTGCGTCGCACCTTAATGAAGGTGTCACCGTTTCGTGATCATGGCGCCATAAATCTCTGCGTAATCGGAATGGATTTGTTCGCGTTGGGGTCGTTTTCCTTGACCAAGGCTGTCTGAACCGGAAAATCGTGGGATTTGGCTATGTCATCGAAATCAATAACGTCAGACGAGGTTGTAAGCCCGCGTGACACAAACTTGTTTTTCAGAAGATGGCTTCGAAATCCCTTGCAAATGGGTTCCATTGTCCCATCCTCGCCAGTATTGGGTCAGCTCATTGCCAGGCATATCGAGAAAGGCTCGGACGCCGCCGTGCTTGAACTCGGTGCGGGCACAGGGGCCGTTACGCATAGCCTCATCCGCTGCGGCATCGCGCCAAAGCGCATTGTCTTGGTGGAAATTGTCCTCGAAATGGCCGACCATCTGGAATTGACGTTCCGCGAAACCAAAGTGCTCCAGGCAGATGCGTTCAACCTGCCCGTTGAAAAGCTTAGCCAAATAGCCCCCAATATCGGGACCGTGATCTGCGGCATTCCCTTGGTGCTATTGCCCGAAAAAAAGCAGCGTCAGTTCATTGACCAGGTAGAGGCTGTAGCTCCCGGTAAAGGCTTCCTCCTCTATACCTACTGCATCTCATCTCCCTTACCTTATCGCAAATTGAGGCTGGCCGCTGAGCGGTTGGCCTGGACCCCGCTGAATTTTCCCCCCGCCAGCGTTTGGCATTATCGTCCGAAATCCTAACCCTTCACGGCACCACCACCCGGAGCGGTCTCAATGCTGGCCTGATTCGAATAGGCAGGGACCCGGCGGCATCCCCATCCGCCTGAACCGGCAGATCCGCACCAAACACCTCAATTTCATGCCCACGCTGCAGCGTGATGCTTGAAAGCATGGGCAGCCTGCCAAGGCTCATCGCCGCCGCGTGCTTCAGCGCATCAATCATATGGTGCTGATAAAGCGATAAGACATGGAAGTCCGCCTCTCGTGGGTCCGCGCTTGGCGCGATTTCAAAGCGGCCCGCGTAAAAGCGCCCCTTGGTAACCACAAGGCCGGAGGGTTCCAGTTGCTGACCATCCACATTCACCTTGAATGAATTAAAGGGATGACTGGTAAGATCACGCAGCGTCTGCATGACATAGGCGGCCTTCCCGAAGGCGCGTTTCAAGCCTGGTGGCAGCCGATGCACCACCACTGCATCCAGCCCAACGCCCACCATTTGTATAAAAAGCCGATCAGAAGCATCGCCGCGCTTCAAGAGCCCAGGATAGACGCAAGTACTGCGCCCAAGGAGCAAGGCACGCGCGGCTTCCTTCGGGTTCAAGGGTACGGCCATTTCCAGCGCAAAGACATTCGCCGTTCCAAGCGGCAAAAGCCCTAGTAACGCTGAAGTCCCTTCCAGGCCCGCCGCCACTTCGGCAATGGTACCATCACCACCGGCGGCTACGACTATTCGGTCCTTATGCGCGGCCAGGCGGGCGAGCTTTTCCGCATCACCGGGCGCGCTTGTTTCCAACAGCTCAAATTGAACTCCAAGGCCATAGAGAACATCCAGCGCTGTATAGAGCCGCGTCCGGCGTCGCGCACCGGCTACTGGATTAAAAATAATGCATAGATTTGGCGTCATGAATCACAATCAAAACACCCGAACCTTTCAAATTCATGATAGTCACGAGAAACTTACATGACACTTTGCCGCACTTAGGAAATGTCATCTAAGGTTCATCCCAGGATTTCAATAATTTGGCTAGCCGGTCTTCAGGAGAAACGCGAAGTCCTCGTGCCGATTCGCTGCGGTACAGGAATTCGCTACAGGAGCGCAGCCAATGCCCCTCGCTTCAAAGCCGCAGTCTTTTCGGACAATTTTTCTTTCGGACCTCCATCTTGGCCTACGCAGCTGCCGTAGCGACTCATTGGTAGATTTTTTGCAACAGGTGCAGTGCGAGAAGCTCTATTTGGTGGGTGATATCATTGACGGGTGGCGGCTACGCCGCTCCTGGTATTGGGATTCCTATCATGATGAAGTCATTCGCCTGATTCTGCGTATGGCGCGCCATGGGACTGAGGTTGTTTATATCCCTGGAAATCACGATGAACTTTTCCGCGATTGGCTCGGGCTTGAAATCGCAGGTGTAAAGCTTGCACGAGAGGCGGAGCATACCGCTGCCGATGGACGCCGCTTCCTTGTCATCCATGGTGATGAGTTCGATGGTGTCATTCGCTATGCCAAATTCCTCGCCCATTTGGGTGATTGGGCCTATGATCTCGCTCTATTAGTGAACAGATGGTTCAATTTCCTGCGCCGCCGACTCGGCTATCCTTATTGGTCGCTCTCTCAATGGCTAAAGCGACAGGTAAAGGAGGCGGTGAAGGCAATTGATCGTTTTGAATCAGCCCTTGCCCACGAGGCGAAATCACGCGGTATGGATGGCGTCATTTGCGGCCATATCCATCATGCCGAAATGCGCATGATCCACGGCATCCTCTACATGAATGATGGTGATTGGGTGGAGAGCTGTACGGCGCTGGTGGAACACCCGGATGGACGCTTTGAATTACTCGATTGGTCGCGCCGCCAAGCCACTTTGCTTAAAAAGCCGTTGCCTGCGCCCGCGCCAGAATTAATGGCTAAAATTCTTCATGGAGCGGGTTGAGCCCATGCGTATCCTGATCGTCAGCGATGCGTGGTTTCCGCAGGTCAATGGCGTGGTGCGCACGCTTTCGGTGGTTTCCGAAATACTCACTGCAATGGGTGATACCGTGGAGGTGATTGGGCCGGATCGCTTCACAAATATACCCATGCCCGGCTATGCGGAAATCCGCCTTGCCATCGCGCCTAAGCAACGCCTCGCAAAGCTAGTCGCAGATTTTGCACCTGAGATAATTCATATAGCGACTGAAGGTCCGCTTGGCTGGGCCATGCGTGCGCTCTGCTGCCGTAACAAGTGGCCCTTCACCACGGCTTTCCATACCCGATTTCCGGAATACCTTGAAGCAAGAACCCGCATCCCTGCGGATTGGTCCTGGCGCGTCATGCGCCGCTTTCATGAGGCTGGTGAGGGGACTTTTGCTGCTACCCCTTCCCTCAGACAGGAACTCGGTGAGCGTGGCTTTACAAAGATACGGTCCTGGACACGGGGCGTTGACCTGGAGAGATTCAATCCGGCGTCGCGTGATGACTGGTCAGGCCTGCCGCGTCCCGTCTTTCTTTGCGCGGGTCGTGTCGCGATTGAAAAAAATATCGAAGCATTTCTGGCGCTTGATTTGCCGGGCAGTAAGGTTGTGGTTGGCGATGGTCCCACCCTGCCAGCGCTGCGGAAGAAGTATCCCGAGGTGACCTTCACTGGCTACCGCGAGAATGGTGCGCTCGCGCGGTCATATGCGGGGGCGGATGTGTTTGTTTTTCCGTCACGTACGGACACCTTCGGCTTGGTATTGCTGGAAGCCCTTGCGAGTGGCACCCCGGTCGCTGCCTTTCCCGTGACAGGCCCTATTGATGTCATCACTGATGGGCAAGTCGGGGCCTTGGATGAAGATTTGCGGTCAGCCTGCATGAGGGCGCTGGCCTGTGATCGAGCAGCGTGTCGGCGTCATGCAGAGGCTTGGTCTTGGGAGGCTTGTGTGGCCCAGTTCAGAGATGCGCTGGTACCCATCCGCTAGCCGCGCGTCTGTCATCGTTTCTTCATGGCGGCGTCACACAGCCATCACGCGATTGAGTCACACCTTCATGAGACCTCTGAGGAGTCCCCCCATGCTCAAACGTCGCACCGCCCTCATGCTTCCTGGCCTGGCATTAATGGCTTCAAAGGCACAGGCACAAGGCGATTGGCGCCAACAGGTGACCGAAATCCGCTTCGGCATGATCTCTGTAGAGAATGAGCGGGACGCAATCGCACGGCTCCAGGGCTTTCAATCCTACATGACGCGCGAATTGAGGACCCCCTTCCGTGTCTTCAGGGGCTCTGATTACGCGGCAGTGGTTGAGGCAATGCGCGCAGGTCACTCAGAGCTCGCCTATCTTGGTCCGACTTCCTACGGGCTTGCTCGGCGCGTGATGGGTGAGCGTGTGGCACCAATCTTCCGCTACATTGATAATGAAGGGATGGAAGGTTATCACAGCGCCATGATCGTAAAGGCGGATAGCCCGATCCGTCAGTTGGACGATATGCGCGGAAGGACGCTGGGCTTTAGTGATCCAAACAGCGCATCGGGGTTTCATGTTCCGGGCTGGTTTCTGCGCCGCCAGGGCAAGGATCCGACCAACTTCTTTTCGCGTACCGGCTTTACCGGCAGCCATGAACAAGGCGTCATGGCCGTGATAAACGGCACATTTGATGCCGCGGTGCTGTCTTATTCTAATGAACGGCGAAATACCTTTCAACGTATGGCGGAGAAGGGCATGATCCCGCCAGATGCGGTGCGGGTCATCTGGAAGTCACCCCTAATACCGAATTCGCCCTTTGTCTTGCGCATGGACCTGCCGGAGGGCTTCCGGCGCGAGCTCATCGCTGCTCTCGCGACCCTGCCAGACCGCGACCCTCAAGCTTTTCGCGACATGTCATCTGGTGCCCAAGGTCTCGCGCCCGCCAAGCATGAGGATTACCTCGATATCGTTGCGATCCTTGAAGAGAATGCAGCACGTAGGCGAGAGAGGCGTTCCTGATTACTTCCCCCGTAGTAATCGCTGCGGAAGCACGCTGGCGTGCGGCCAGGGCGGTGCGACAGCGCGCCTGGTTTTTGGGTATTTTGCTGCTGGCACTCGCCATTGCGGTCTCGGCCTGGCTGGGTGAAGTCAGTATTGCGCGACTTTGGCGCGGCCTTCCCTTAGCGGGTAACTATATCGCAGGCACCTTACCGCAGCTTAGGCTGGACCACTTCCTGGACGATCTTTCGTATTGGATGTGGGGCTTTACGGAGTGGGCGGGGCTGCTCGCCGATACGCTATTGATTGCCTATGTGGGCACTGTCTTGGGTGGCTTGATTGCCCTGCTGCTGTCCTTTCCTGCCGCCGCCACACTGGCGCCCGCTTGGGTCGTCACTCTTATCAGGCGCATTCTTGAACTCCTGCGCACAGTGCCAACGCTCGTGCTTGCGCTTATCTTCGTCTACGCTTTCGGCCTTGGTGCCTTCGCCGGTATGCTGGCAATAGCCGTACACTCGGCGGGCGCACTTGGAAAACTTTTTGCTGAAGAACATGAAAACGCTTCGCTCGCACAGATGGAAGCGGTGCGCGCGGCCGGTGGTTCCTGGCCTGCACAAATGCGCTTCGGAATCTTCCCGCAATCCCTTCCTGGTATTCTGAGCTACGGACTCCTCCGCTTCGAAATCAATGTGCGGGAAGCCAGTGTTCTTGGTATTGTTGGGGCCGGAGGTATCGGAGAAGAACTCTATCTCGCAGTACGTCAATTCGAATATCAGGATATCTCCGCCATTCTTGTCCTGATCCTGGCGACCGTTACGGTGATTGATCTAGTTTGCGGGCGGCTGCGGCGGCGGGTTCTGGGAAGCGTTTCATCATGAATTCTCGCCTTAACACATCGCTTCTTGGCGCCCTGTTGTTACTGCTCCTGATCATTGGCCTGTGGCGCATGGATGCGACGCCAGAGCGCATTTTGAATGGTATCACAAAGCTTGGTTGGCTAGTGGCGCTGATGTGGCCCCCCTCTGCGGGCGGCGTGTTGCAGGAACTTTTGGTAAGTCTTCTGGAAAGCCTTGCCATGGCATTCCTGGGGACGCTTTTGGCAGCCCTTGTGGCGCTGCCGCTGTCCTTGCTCGGCGCTGGGAACATCATTAGCAATGTCTTGCTGAAATTCTCTGTACGCCGGGTCTATGATGGGCTGCGCGGCATAGATACGCTAATTTGGGCGCTGATCTTTGTGGCTGCTGTGGGGATGGGTCCGTTTGCTGGCATTCTGGCCCTGGCAGTCCCCGATGTAGGTACCCTGTCCAAGTTGTTCAGTGAGGCGTTGGAATCGGCTGATCGTCGGCAGGTGGAAGCCGTTCGTGCTGCGGGTGCCAATCGTATACTGGCCATTCGGCTAGGCTTAATCCCTCAAGTCGCACCCATCATACTTTCGCAAATTCTTTACACTTTGGAATCCAACGCGCGATCCTCGACTGTGCTTGGGATTGTGGGCGCCGGTGGTATTGGTTTGGCGCTCGCTGACCGCATTCGGATCAATAATTGGGATGAAGTTGCCTTCATTATCCTGCTGATCCTGGCCATGGTCGCTATGATTGATTGGGCAAGCCGAAAGCTACGCCTCAAGATCATACGGGCAAATTCGTAGATCAGCGGCGCCAAGCAGAGGTGAAGCGGGCGAAAAGCCCGCCTACCGTAAGCTCAGTAAGCTTGGCGGTCAGTGAAATCGCTAGAATGACACAGGCCATGGCGGCAGCGGCGCTTGCCTGCCCTGCCTCATCCATATGCACAACCGATACGGAGGCCGGTTTGGTATCCGGACCATAAAGGAAGATAACGGCACTGACTGTGGTCATGGCACTGACGAAGAGGAAGACAAGGATTTCCAGGATGGCTGGTAAGCAAATGGGCAGGGTGACGCGACCAAAAGTCTGCCAAATGGGAACATGCAGGCTGGCGCTGACAGCTTCAAACTCCGGATCAAGCTGGCGAATGGCCGTAACCGCCGTCAAGTGCCCAACCGTATAGAAATGGATGATTGAATTAAGCACCAGGATAGTGAGCGTACCATAGATGATACCAAGCGGATTGGCGGGGTGATTGAAGAAAATGATGAAGGCAAGGCCCAGCACCAACCCCGGCACGGCAAGCGGTATGGTGGCAAGAAAGCGGAGCGGTGCAGCAAGAAGGCTGCGTGTCGGGCCACGTTCCAGACTATAGGCAATGATGAAAATCAGCGCGGTCCCAACAAAGGCCGTGATCAGGCTCAGCTTTACCGAGAGCCAAACTGCCTGCCAGCCAGCTGTGTCAAAGCGCGTGAAATCATAATTATCCAAAGTCAGTGAGAGATTATAGGGCCAAAAGCGGATGAAAGACCCCCAGACGGAGACGGCCACAATGCCTAGCAGGGCGATGGCCACTGAAAGGCAAAACAGGAAGGCAGGAATATCACGCCCGCGTCTTGGCTTTGGCCGATAGGCAATCGCGCGGCCCGTCAATGTGGCGCTTCTTTTGTTATGCGCCCAGCGATCCAACACAAAGGCGAGCACGGCCGGTATCAATAAGACCAAACCAACTACGGCGCCCATATTCAAATCCTGCCGTCCTACCACCTGCTTATAGACATCGGTCGCCAATACGTTGAATTGACCACCAATGACCTTTGGAATGCCGAAATCTGTAACCACCAGGGTGAAGACAACAACACTTGCCGAAACCAGCCCATACATGGCGCCGGGCAGTGTGACGGTCAGAAAAATGCGCAGGCGGGAGGCTTTCAGCGCCTCGGCCGCTTCATACAAGCGCCCATCGGCCGTCGAGAGCGCGACAGAGATAATGATCGCAGCGGCCGGGAAGCAGTAAAATATCTGCGCGCCGATAATTCCCCAAGGCCCATAAATGCTGCCGCCAGCCATCAGGCCGCGCAGCATGCCCTGATTGCCAAAAAGATAGATCAAGGACAGGGCGGGCAGAAGTGACGGTGCCAGGATTGGCAGCAGCATAACGGCGCGGAACAGCCATTTCCTCGCCATGCAGCTTCGCGTTAGCCCGTAAGCATAGGTAAAGGCGAGTGGAATTACCACACAGGTGGTTACCAGCGCTGTCCAAAGCGAATTCCAGGCCGAGCGCACCAGGCTAGGAGTGGTTACATAGATGGCGAAATTACGTAATCCGACAAAGCTGCCCTGCTGATCTTCAAAGGCGCGCAGCAAAAGGCTTACTAGGGGCAAGGCAAGCGCAAGGGCGAGAAACAGCAACGCAAAGGCTTGGATCAGGCGCAACCAGATTTCATCGGCTGATGCCTTGGGCCGAACAACGGGCAAGTTCTGAAAAAACGCCCTGTTCATGCACGAAAGATCAAGAGCCGTTCGGGTTGGAAACGGGCAAAGAGTTCCGCGCCAGGAAATGCCTGCAATTCAGCAAAGCGCGCTGGCGAGAGATCCGCTTCGAAGCGCAGCCCATTGGCTTCAAGCCCAACACGACAAACCGGCCCCAAAAATTCACACCCGATGACCTTGGCAAGAAAACTGCCGAATCCCTGATTGGCCTTATTGGATAGCTCCACATCTTCCGGACGAATGAAGACCTCAATCTCCTCACCGTACAGCAGATGCGCCGCGCCAGGTGCCGCCATCACCAGATCCTTGAAGACAATATGTCCTGCTGGCGTATGCACCTTGGCCATGAAGTGTGCGGAACGGCCAACGAAGCCCGCCACAAAGGCCGAAGCGGGCTGGCAATAGACTTCTTCGGGTGTGCCGATCTGTTCAATGCGTCCCTGGGACATCACCACGATGCGGTCTGAAACGCTCAGCGCTTCTTCCTGGTCATGCGTGACCATGATCGTGGTCACACCCAATCTCTGCTGCAAGGAACGTATTTCCTGGCGTAGATGTAACCGCACAATCGCATCAAGCGCTGAGAGCGGCTCATCAAGCAAAAGCAGGCCAGGTTCAGCGGCCAGGGCGCGCGCCAAGGCAACGCGCTGCTGCTGTCCGCCAGAAAGCTGTGCGGGATATTTGGCGATCTGGTCTGAAAGCCCAACCAGATGCAGCAATTCATGAACACGATTGTTTTTTCTTGCTTTTGGCCATGCGGCGCCGCGCAGGCCATAGCCGATATTGTCGGCAACGCTCAGATTTGGAAACAATGCATAGGATTGGAAGACTATCCCAAAATCGCGTTGCGCCGGGGGCAAGGCCGTGATGTCACGGCCAGCCTGGATGATGCGACCCACGGTTGGCGGATCCAAACCCGCAATGGCGCGCAATAAGGTAGTTTTGCCACAACCCGATGGCCCAAGGAAGGAGACGAATTCGCCTGGAAAAACCTTCAGGCTGACGCGTTCAAGGGCAACGAAATTGCCAAATTGCTTACCGACATCCCTGATGATCAGGAAGGGATGACCGATGCCAGATGCTTCTCCGGCATCGGTACCCAAGCCATCATCCAGGGCGGCACCCATTTCGTTTAGCGCGGCGCAGACTTGCCGTCATAACGGCGCTGCCACTCGGCAAGTAGCCTTTCGCGCGCCGCGGCGATTTCGGCAAAATTCGCATTCACAAGGCGCTGCGCGAATTCAGCCGGATAGCCACGCACCGTCGGCTCAACACCCGGCAGAGCAAGCATGGCGTAGAAGCGGCCATAAAGCTCAGCAGCAGTGCGCGAGACCGTGAAGTCAGCAAGGCGCTTCGCCGCTTCCAGGTTGCGGGTGCCGCGCATGATCGCAGTGGCTTCCAGGTCAAAGCCCACGCCATCGGTCGGCACAATGATGTCAATCGGCGCGCCCTGATTCTTCAGCGTGACTGAGCGCATATCGAAGGAAAGCCCCACGCCGAATTCACCGCGCGCGGCATTGTTGCAAGGCGCGCTGCCGGAATGGGTGTATTGCTGAACATTCTCATGCAGCCGGTCCATGAAGGTCCAGGCGCCTTGCTCACCCATATTGGCAATCCAGCCCGAAATCGTCAGGAAGCCAGTGCCCGATGAATTCGGGTTCGGCATCACGATCTGGCCACGGAAGCGCGGGTCAAGCAGGTCCTGCCAGGTAGCCGGGCGCGGCAGGTTGCGCTGCTGGGCGACCACCGTATTGAAGCAGATGGCGGAAACAAATGCGTCCATGCCGGTCCAGGTCATGGGGCTGCGTGCACTGCGCATATTCGGGCGCAGCGCCTCGGCGCCACGCGGGGTGTAGGGTTCCAGCATATCCTGCGCTTCCATTTGCAGCAGGGAAAAGACAGAAAGACCCCACACTAAATCGGCGCGCGGATTGGCCTTTTCCGCGATCAGGCGGGCGGTGATGACACCCGTTGAGTCACGCACCCAGGCGATTTCAACATCGCGCAAGGCGGCCTCTGCGGCCTGCTTGAAGGGCGCGAGCTGTTCATTTTCAAGCGCTGTATAGACTGTCAGGCGCGTGCGCTGCTGCGCTTCTGCCGAAGGCACCAAGCCTAGGAAGGCAAGGGCGAGAAGGATGAATCGCATGAATGAACCTCCTGGTTAGGGAGGTTCGGCTATCGCGTGAACTGCGACGGCAGCATGACAGGTCCGTGACACTTCCGTGTCAATTTGCTTCCAGGATGCCGGGCCTTTCGCCAGCTGCCAGGCGGGCTTCGATATGCCCAATCAGCCAGGGCAGCTCCGCGATACTGTCAATCACAAGATGGGCGCCTGCACGCAGAAGGGGTTCACTCGCCGAACGCCGGAACTCCGCACGTTGATCAGCTGGGAGCTTCATAAGCTCCTCAGCGGTGAGCCCTGGATTATTGCCGGTCAACGCAGCCCCCACGGCCCAGCAACCAGCGGCGCGTGCTTCGCCTATGCCGGGTGCGGTATCATCCAGCTTGATGACACTACTGGCAGGCCAAATCCCCATTTGGGCAAGCGCGGACCAGATTTGCAGCGGGGCAGGACGCCCTGCTGCCAGATCTCCGGCACAAATGGTGACTTCCGGCACGAAGCCCTGCGCGGCGGCGAGTGGCATGAGCCGTTCCATGATAGGGCGCGTATACCCAGTGGTGGAACCGATCCGAATACCGCGCTCTGCACACCATTGAAGCGCCGCATGCGCACCGGGGATCAGCGTAGCATGCGCTTCCACGGCAGCGATGTTCATGGGCTCAAAAACCTCGAAGATCGCGTCAATGGCGGCATCATCGAAATCCCGGCCATGGCGTGCGCGCCAGGCTGCGGCAACACTCGGGGCCGAACCGACGAGGCGAATATGATCCCGCTTGGCCATGCCCATGGGACCGCGTGCATCGGCGATGGTGATGTCTACGCCAAAATGCGCAAAGGCCTTCACAAAGGCGCCCATGGGCGCGCGGCTGCCATGATCAACCACAGTCCCGGCCCAATCCAGGATCACGGCCTTGATTTTCTGTGTCATGGGTTTGCTTCCATATTGGCTAGTACCTCCTCGGCAATACCAAAGCCCGTACTCGCCCCCGTGCCGGAGGTGACGGAAACAAGGCGGACCCCCGGCATTGGTGTTTCAAAGAAGGCATCATCAGGACCGGAGGGATAGAGGCCGGTCCACCTTTCAGTCACCTCGGGCTGAGGAAGATCAAGCACGCGCTGGGCTTCACGAATGATGAGCGCATCTACCGCTTCGGGCTGAAAAGGGTCTGGCGTCGGGCCATAATGATGGCTGTCACCCACCACCAGGGAACCATCGGCGCTCTGCACAACGATCAAATGCACGCCGTGGTCGAGCTCATTCTTCTGCTCAATCTGAAGACGCTCCCGCAAGCTCGGCAAGGATGGGCAATCCGCATAGCCGCGATAGCGATGTAGGCCGAGATCACTCATGATGGCGGCAGGCAGGCGCCAACCGGGATCAGCCAAGCGCAGCATATGCAGTTTGCAAAGCGTTACCTGACGGCGCGCGAAGATATTGGGGAAAAGTGTTGCGATATCCGGCCCAGGACAGACCACGATGTGTGGTGCGTTGAAAATGCCCTCAGTCGAATCAACCTGCCCAGAGGCAATGCCGTGCACGGCACAGCGCCAGAAGAAATACACGCCAAGCGATTCTTCAAGCCAGGCTGCAAGGCGCGGAATGGCTTCTCGGCTTTCGACCCTAAGCTCATGCGGGCTGTGCAGTGCAGCAAGGAGGTCCGCGGAGCGGAGTGGCGCGGGGATGTCGCCCCCTTCCAGCAAACGGCAAGATGCACCCATCGGGCTGGCCAGGAATTCGCGCAACACGCCGACGGCCTCGGGCCGCCGGACTGCCATGAGCAAGCCGCGATGATGGATCGGGATACCAGCGAGTGGGGCAACCTCGGCCCAAAGATCACGGGACCGACGCGCGCGTTCCCAGGTTTTATGCTCCGCCTGGCCAGTCACCGTGACAAAGCCGAAGTTGCGAATGCTGGCACCATTGGCCTGCGCGTCACGGTCAAGAACCGCTACCTTCAAGCCACGCCGCGCAGCATGCAGCGCATGAGCGAGGCCAAGAATGCCCGCGCCGATGATCACGAGATCAAAGGCCTTATGCATGAGACGATGACTCCAAAACTGAAGACTGCTCTGTAGATCCTACATTGCCTCCGACAGAGTCTGGCGGAAACCCGCCATTAGGCTCTCGAAGCTTTTTTAGGCTTGTCAGAGGCTGGCGCCGGATGGTGGCTTTTGCTGGCGTTCTTCCCAATGCAGGAGGAGGATTTGCAGGAACTCCGATTTCTTATGCCCTGCTTCCTTTGCCGCCTGCTTGAATTGCTTGCGGAATGCTTGGGTTACAGAGAAACTGAACTCTTCCTTGCGGATTTTTTTGGGTTTCAGCATTTTCGTGCCGGAAGTAGAAATCCGCTTACTGGCTGGCGCCTCCGCCACAGGCACTGCTGCTTTAACAGTAGTCTTGGCAGTCACGCTTCCTTGGCGGGCCGGTTTTCGGGCGGCCTTGGCAGACTTCCTAGGTGAAGCTGGTTTTTTCAAAGGCGGTCTCCTCATCTTCGGGGGAGACGAATGCGAAGCGGGAGGATGATCAACCGCATTTCGTTGAATATTTTGTGAATATTTTATGACAACTGAAGCCGCGTGGGGGTAGCGTAGCAAAGCAGCCTCCACGCGGGCAGAATTAGGCTTGAGATTACCTTGCGTTGAGTAATTCCGGAACGCGCAGCAGGATGAATTCATTCGCATCTGACTGAAAGAAATGGCGTCCAGCGCTGAAGGGCAGATTATTGTCATTTCCGACAATGATGTGTTGACCATCAACCGCAGCCACATTCTCGATCGTGAAGAATGGGAAGGTGAAGCGGTCACGCGGGGCATCGGTCGGGCGATCACCCCGGAGGCGGGCGCGGCCTTCCGGGTCCCGAATAGCCATCAGGTCAATATGCGCGATCTTCCGAACAAACCCATCTGCATCGGTCTGCGCCATATCAACCAGATAAACCCGCTTGAAGCGCGCAGGCAGCGGAAAGCAAGGTTGCTGGGCTGAAGGCCGTACACCCTGGGCGCAAGCCAGGCCCGGGTCACCTTCGCCATTGTCGCGTTCAATCACCAAGGCGCGGGTGGCATCAATGAAATTAAAATCGCCAATAGCCGTGGCGCCTGCTTCAAGCCGGTAGCGCAAGCTGCGCCCGGTCCAATCCATCCGCGGCACGCTGAATTCCAGGATGCGCAGGAATTGTCCTTCGGGCTGGTCCGAATTTGCCGCAAAGAGGGGCTGCTCCAGCAGCGCCCAAAGCGTCTGACCATCCGGCGTCAACGCCATGCCTTCATAACCGCCCGAGCGCCGCACGCGATAGGGAACGCCAGCCGTGGGGCTTGCCGGAACTTGCAGCGCCGGGTGGTCGGGCGACATCAACATCTGGCCATCCAGGCGAGTTTCAAACACGCGCTGAACAACGCCATCGGCAGAGATATGAATGTAACCGCTGTCTGGACCCCACCTTGCGCGTGGGCCTGTTAATGTTGCGATCTGCGCCGGTGATGTGAGCCGGAGGCGCATGTGATGGATGATGCTGTGACTGAGAGCACTCGAAAGAGCG
>JADCES010000320.1 GCA_020250005.1 Roseomonas sp. | reverse complement strand
CGCCGTCCCGACCAAGCCAAGGATCGAGGCGGTATTGATGATGACGCCGCCTGAAGCCTGCGCGCGCATTTGTGCCACTTCATGCCGCAGGCATAGCCAAACGCCAGTCAGATTCACATCAATCAGGCGGCGCCATGCTTCAGGCGCGACATCCGCGATTTTCTGCCCCTGGGCATTTACCTGATAAGGGGCGATGCCAGCATTGTTGAAGGCGCAGTCAAGGCCGCCAAAGGCATCCACCGTCGCCGCGATCATGGCCTTTACCGCGTCATCATCCGTGACATCACAAGCGATGGCGATCGCTTGGCCCCCCATCGCCTTGATCTCAGAGACAGTGTTTTGTGCCGCCTCCTCCAGTATGTCGGCCACCGCCACCCGCGCTCCCTCCCGCGCAAAAGCGAGCGCAGTAGCGCGCCCTATGCCAGAGGCGCCGCCAGTCACGAGCGCGCTCTTGCCCTCCAGATCGCGTGTCATTTTTCAGCCTTTCCTGTCTTGCGCCGGCGCTGATGCGTGTTGCAGCGCTGGAAAGCGCTGCTCGGCATCATGAAAGGCCAGCGGCGTGAAGCTGGTGGGTGAATATGGGGTCATGTTGGCCTCCTGTTTCCTGATGCTCACCCGCCGCGCGGGTATCGGCAAGCCTGCCATCCCGTGCCATAAAGGCAGTGAAAATAGGGAGGATGGATGATGTCACGCAAAACAATGTTGATCACCGGGGCTGGGCGCGGCATTGGCGCGGCCACTGCGCGCATGGCGGCCACCCGCGGCTATGATTTATGCCTGACCTACCAGCAGGATAGCGCCAGCGCTGAAGCCGTGAAACGCGATTGCGAAGCGGCGGGGGCGAAGGTCTTGCTGCTGCAAGGCTCGGTCGAGGATGAGGCGCATGCCATGGGCGCCTTTGAAGCCGTCATGAAGCATTTCGGGCGCATTGATGTGGTCGTGAATAATGCCGGCGGGACGGGCCCGCGCGGGCGGCTGGAAGATATTACCCATGCTGGCTGGGCCAATACCATGGGCGCCAATGTCACCGGCCTTGCCATGTTCTGCCGTGAAGCGGTGAAGCGCATGTCCACCAAGCATGGCGGCAAGGGGGGTGCGATTGTGAATGTCTCCTCCCGCGCCTCGGAACTCGGCAGTGCGGGCGAATATGTCCATTATGCCGCAAGCAAGGCTGCGGTGGATACGCTAACGATAGGGTTGGCGCGTGAAGTGGCGCAGGAAGGCATTCGGGTAAATGCGGTCAATCCTGGCCTGATTGAAACGGAAATCCATGCCCGTGGCGGCGCGCCGGATCGGCTGGCGCGGCTTGGGCCGCTGGTCCCCATGGGCCGGCCCGGCAAGCCGGAGGAAGTGGCGGAATGCATCCTGTTCCTGGCCTCAGACGCCGCATCCTATGTCACGGCAGCTTGCCTGCAGGTTGGCGGCGGGCGGTGATGTCGCATGTTTCGTTAACCGAAAGCGCATAAACTGGTCCTGTCATGACCGGAAGACGCTTCGACGCAATGGTGATTGGGGGCGGGCTGGTGGGCTCTGCCATTGCGTGGGGTCTCCGGCGTGAAGGGCTTTCGGTTGTGCTGCTGGATGAGGGGGACGCAGCCTATCGCGCCAGCCGGGGGAATTTCGGCCTGGTTTGGGTACAATCCAAGGGGCTCGGCGCGCCATGGTATCAGCGCTGGACGCGCCAATCGGCCGAAAGCTGGGCAGAATTGGCGGATGATCTGACCAAGCAAACCGGGCAATCGCTTCATCTTGCCCAACCAGGCGGTGTGCATCTTTGCCTTTCCGATCAGGAAATGAAAGACCGTGAAGCGCGCATGCAGCAAATGAAGCGCGAAGCGGGCAATTACGGCTTTGAATATCGGATGCTGGATGCGCGGGAAGCGCGCGAAATGCTCCCCGGCCTTGGCCCCGCCGTGGTTGGCGCTTCCTTCACGCCCTATGATGGGCATGTCAGCCCTTTGGCACTTCTGCGCAGCCTGCATCACGGTTTTACGGCGCTTGGCGGGGTTTATCTGCCCAATATGAAAATCACCGGCATTGCGACCGCGCCACGCAATTTCCTGCTGGAAACCAACCTTGGCACCATCCAGGCAGAACGCGCCGTGCTGGCGGCTGGCCTCGGCAATGCCGCGCTCGCTTCCCATTTCGGCTTGAAGGCGCCGGTGCGCCCGCAGCGCGGGCAGGTGCTGGTGACGGAACGCACGCGCGCTGCCCTGCCCATGCCCACCACCACCATTCGCCAAACCGGTGAAGGCAGCATCATGCTGGGAGATAGCGTGGAGGAAGTGGGGTTTGACACACGCCAGACCCAACCGGTGATGGCGGAAATTGCCCATCGCGCGGCGCTTTGTTTTCCTTGGATCGGCAAGCTGAATGTGGTGCGCGCCTGGTCAGCGCTGCGCGTCATGTCGCCTGATGGGCTGCCGATTTATGACCAGTCCGAAACCCTGCCCGGCGCCTATACCGCCAATTGCCATTCCGGCGTTACGCTGGCCGCCGCGCATGGGAAGCTGCTGGCACCCATGATTGCGCGCGGCGGGCTTGATCCTTTCCTGGCGCCGTTTTCGGCTGAGCGCTTCTGATGTTTCGCACGCGCCCGGATCATCGGCCGGAAACCGTGCAGGTTTACGTGGAAGGCCGCGCCCTGATGGTGCCGGAAGGCAGCAGCGCCGCCGCCGCCATGCTGATTGCGGGCCTGCCTGCCATTCGTGAAACAGCGGTCTCCGGCAGCCCGCGCCTGCCCTGGTGCATGATGGGCGTCTGCTTCGATTGTTTGGCCGAGATTGATGGGGTCGCGAACCGGCAGGCCTGCATGGTGCCGGTCGCTGCCGGCATGCGCATCGCCCGCCAGCATGGCGCGCGGGAGCCTCAGCGATGAGCCTTGTGCCCGTCTCCACGCCTCAGGCGCCGCACAAATTTGACCTGGCCATTGTCGGTGCCGGGCCGGCCGGCATGGCGGCGGCGATCACCGCGCGCGATTGCGGGCTTTCCGTATTGGTGGTGGATGAAAACCCCGCACCCGGCGGGCAGGTGTTTCGCGCCGCCGAATTGGCCGGCGCCGATCCCGCCTTGGCGCGCGATATGGCGCCCGGGCTTGATCTGATCGCGCGCTTTCGTGCGCTTGATATCACCTATCGCCCCGGTGCCACGCTTTGGATGCTCGATCCCGATACGGGCACGCTTTCAGTTTCTCGTCAGGGAGAAAGTTCGGATTTTGTGGCGGATCGCATCCTGCTCACAACCGGCGCGCAGGAAAGGCCAGTCCCCATGCCGGGCTGGACTCTGCCTGGGGTGATGAGTGCGGGCGCGGCGCAGATTGCGCTGAAGACCGCCGGCATGGTGCCATCGGGCAAGGTGGTGCTGGCAGGGCAGGGGCCGCTGATGTGGCTGCTGGCCAATCAATTGATCCGCGCAGGCGTGCTGCCGGTGCTGGTGGAAACACGTACCCAGCCCATTTTGCGCACGGCACTTGAACAGGGCGGGATTTTCAGCGGCTTTGCGCAGCTTGCCAAAGGCATTGGGCTGATTCTGAAGGCGCGTCAGTCCGGCATGCGGGTGATCACGGGCGCGAAGCATTTGCGCGCGGAAGGCAGTAGCCGGGTACAGACACTGCGCTTCGAAGGCGGTTTTGAACCCTGCGATACGCTGCTGCTGCATGAAGGCGTAATCCCTTCCACGCATATCTCCATGGCGATTGGGCTGGAGCATGTTTGGGATGCGCGGCAGTTTTGCTGGCGGCCCAAGCTGGATGTTTTTGGCGCGTCTTCCCATGCGCGTATTGCGGTTGCCGGTGATGGCGCGGTGATTGGCGGCTGGGAAGCGGCCGTTGCCACCGGGCAATTGGCCGCCTTGGATGCGGCCTTCAGGCTTGGAAGGCTTGCGGGGGCGGATCGTGATTTCCGTGCGGAAGCCAGCGCGGATGCGCTATTGCAGGCCCGAGCGCTCCGCCCCTTTTTGGATGCGCTTTACGCGCCATCGCAGGAAATCCTGGCGCCGCCTGAAGAATCCACCATCATCTGCCGGTGTGAGGAAGTGACGGCAGGTTCGCTCCGCTGGGCGGCCGCGATTGGCGCAACCGGTCCCAACCAGGCCAAGGCCTATTTGCGCTGTGGCATGGGGCCTTGCCAGGGCCGCCTCTGCGGCCCGACCGTGGCGGCGGTGATTGCCGAAATCCGTGGCGTCGCGGTGGAAGAGGTTGGGCATTTCCGCCCCCGCGCGCCCTATAAGCCCATCACCGTGCAGGAGCTTGCCGGGGCGCAACACGGGGCGGATAGGATTTCCTGAGCCGCGCAAAGGAAATTGCACGCGAACCGGTGAAGGCGCTAACAGAAACACATGACTGACTTTGCTGGTAAGCCAAGGCGATTCGTGCGCCGCCGGGCGGTATTGGGGCTTGGCGTGGCCGGGCTTTCCATGGGCATGGCGCGGCGTGCCAGCGCCGCATCCCGCACGGCGCTTGAACGCTTGGCGCGCCGGCTGGAAGCGCTTGGCGAAGATGGGCTGGACCCGCGCCATTATGATCTGCCGGGCGTTGCGCTGATGTCGCGTGCCGAAGCGGCCTTGCGTGATCTGCTGCTGGGCCGGGTTGCATCCCTGCCGGGGCGCGCGGATATCAGGCGTGATGCCGCGCGGGCTGATTTTCCCGCCTGGCGCGACCGGCTTTTCGCGAGTGCCGATCCAGCCAGCGTCTTGGATCAGACAGCGATGCTCCATCCCGATGCGGCGCAGATCAAGGCAGCGTTGGTGCGGTTTCTGGCCATCGCCGCGCGCGGCGGTTGGCCGGGCATTGAAGGCAATCTTACCAGCACGCTCGAACCCGGCAGCCATGATGCCGCGCGGGTCGGGCAGCTTCGTGCCAGGCTGGCGCTGCTTGATCCGGAAGTACTACGCGGCGCGGCGGCGGAAAGCCCCGTTTACGATGCGCGGCTGGAAGAAGCCGTCCGGCGCTTTCAGGCCGCAGAAGGGCTGGAAGCGGATGGCCGCATCGGGCGCCTCACCTGGGCTGCCTTGAATACGCCTGTTGAGGCCAAGATTGCCCAGCTTCGCGTGGCGCTTGATATGCGCCGCGGCCTGGCCGCCGCGCCTGATCGGCGCATTGAGGTGAATATCCCCCATTTCCGCCTGCGCCTGACCGATGCCGGGCGTGTGGTGCAGGATATGGCCGTGGTGGTGGGCAGGACAGATCGGCAAACCCCCATGCTCGATGTCCGGCTGGTCGCGGTGCAATTCAACCCACCCTGGGGCGTGCCGGATCGCAATGCGCGGGAGGATTTGCTGCCGCGCTTCCGCCGAGAGCCCGGGCGCATGCAGGCCTTGGGCTATCGGCTTTATCAGCGCATTGATGGCGAACTCACGGAAGTTGACGCGACCACGGTGGATTTCAGCGCCTACTCCAAGGACCGCTTCCCCTTCATCATCCGCCAAGACCCCGGTGAGGTGAATGCACTCGGGCGCATCAAATTCGTCATGCCGAACCGCGACGATATTTTCATGCATGACACGCCGGATCGGCATTTGTTCCGCCGGGCGGAGCGCGCCTTTTCCTCTGGCTGCATTCGCCTGGAACGGTCGATGGAGTTGCTGGTGGAAGCCTTCAGCGGCATGTCCGCCTGGAATCAGGAACGCTTCGATCGTGTCTTGGATAGCGGAGTGACCCAAGGCATTTCCCTGGCCCGGCCCATCCCGGTGCGCCTTCATTATGACACGGTGATCGTTGACTCCGGCAATGTGGTCATGCGCCGGGACATATACGGCCTTGATGCCGCCTATCTCCGCGCGCTGGACGCACCGCGCAGCGAAAGGCTGGCAGAGGCACCGCCCCGGCGCTGAGGTTTTGGGGCAGGAATTAGGACATGGCGCGTTATCTGGTGACAGGCGGGGCCGGTTTCGTCGGCAGCCATGCGGTGCTGGCGCTGCTTGATCGCGGTGATGAGGTGGTGGTGCTGGATGACCTCAGCCAAGGCCATCGCGCTGCCGTGCCCACTGCCGCGATTTTGGTACAGGCGCCGCTCGCGGATCGCGCGGAACTGGCACGCGTTTTCGCCAATTGGCGCTTTGATGCGGTGCTGCATTTCGCTGCCCTTTCCTTGGTGGGCGAAAGCATGAAATCGCCCATGCATTACCTCGCGGAGAACCTCGGCAATAGCGTGCGGCTGATTGAAGCGGCGGTTGGCGCCGGGTGCCTGCGCTTTGTGCTCTCCTCCACCGCGGCACTTTTCGGCAAGCCGGAACGCATCCCGATTGATGAGGATTGCCCCGTCGCCCCCGGCAATCCCTATGGCGAAAGCAAGCTGATGGTGGAAACCGCGTTGGCCTGGGCGGAGCGTATCCATGGACTGCGCTATGCGGCGCTGCGCTATTTCAACGCTGCCGGTTCAGACCCGGCAGGGCGGGCAGGCGAGGATCACAACCCTGAAACGCACCTCGTGCCACTCGCGATTGATGCAGCGCTTGGCCGACGCCCGGCGCTGACCGTGTTTGGTGATGATTACCCAACGCCCGATGGCACCTGCATTCGCGATTACGTGCATGTGACTGATCTGGCGGATGCGCATCTGCGCGTGCTCACGCGGTTGGAGACTCATGGTTCCTGCCGCTACAATATCGGCAATGGCGAAGGCCATTCGGTGAAGCAGGTACTCGGCGCGATTGAACGCGTCAGTGGCCGCGCCGTGCCGCATAGTACCGGGCCGCGCCGTGCCGGTGATCCTGCCGTGCTGGTGGCGGCAAGCGAAAGGCTCCGGCGCGAAACCGGCTGGGCGCCGCGCTTTGGCGATATTGATGAGATTGTGCGCACCACCTGGGCCTGGCGGGAAGCGCATCCCCGGGGCTATGGAGACCGGTGATCGCCAAGCGCTTAAGCTCTTGATTGGGCAAAAGAATTAAAATTTTCTTAGGAAGGGACGGGCCTGCAACCACAGGCCCTACCCACTTGCCCTGCGCCCCCCCTGGTGCGACAAGACGGGCGCAATTCTCAAAACATTCAAGGCGGCCCCAACGGCCCAGGCTATGGAAGGTAACAGCATGTCAGAACTCGAAATCGTCTGGACCAAGGTGGACGAAGCGCCGGCATTGGCGACCTATTCCCTGCTGCCCATCGTGGAATCCTTCGTGGATGTCGCGGGCGTGAAAATGAGCCTCAAGGATATTTCGCTGACGGGCCGAATCCTTGCGAATTTCCCGGAAAACCTGACGCCTGAGCAGCGGGTGAATGATGAACTGGCCGAACTCGGCAAGCTCGCGCTCAAGCCGGAAGCCAATATCATCAAGCTGCCGAATATCTCGGCCTCGGTGCCGCAGCTCAAAGCCGCGATCAAGGAATTGCAGGGCAAGGGCTATAAGGTGCCGGATTATCCGGACAACCCCAGCAATGATGCCGAAAAGGAAATCCGCGCCCGTTACGGCAAGGTACTCGGCAGCGCGGTGAACCCCGTGCTGCGCGAAGGCAATTCAGACCGCCGCGCGGCGGGCGCCGTCAAGCAATATGCGCGCAACAACCCGCATAAGATGGGTGCCTGGTCGAAGGATTCCAAATCCCATGTCGCCTATATGCCGGGCGGGGATTTCTATGGCTCGGAAGTGGCCACCACCATCGCCGCACCCACCAATGCACGCATTGAATTGGTGGCGAAGGATGGCAGCGTTACGGTGCTGAAGGCCAAGACGCCTTTGATCGCCGGCGAAATCATTGATGCCTCGGTGATGAACCGGAAGGCACTCCGCGCTTTCCTCGCGGAACAGATTGAGGATGCGAAGCGTGAAGGGGTGCTGTTTTCCGTGCACCTCAAGGCCACCATGATGAAGATCTCCGATCCCATCCTGTTCGGCCATGCGGTTTCGGTGTTCTTCGCCGATGTCTTCCAAAAGCATGGTGCGACGCTGACCCGCCTTGGCGTCAACCCAAATAACGGCGTTGGCGATATGCTGGCCAAGATCGAAACCCTGCCGGAGGCCGAAAAGGCGCCGATCCTGGCTGATATTGATGCCACCTATAAGGCGCGCCCGGCGCTGGCGATGGTGAATTCTGACCGCGGCATCACCAATCTCCATGTCTCGAGCGATACGATCATTGACGCTTCCATGCCGGCGATGATCCGTGAATCGGGCAAGATGTGGGGCCCGGATGGCAAGCTGCATGATACCCTGGCAGTGATCCCAGACCGTTGCTATGCGCGGCTTTTCCAGACCGTGATTGATGACTGCAAGGCCAATGGCGCCTTTGACCCGAAGACCATGGGCACGGTCCCCAATGTCGGGCTGATGGCGCAGCAGGCGGAAGAATATGGCTCCCACGACAAGACCTTCGAATTGGCTGCCGATGGCGAGGTGCGCGTGGTTGCTGATGATGGCACCGTGCTGCTCTCCCGCCCTGTGGAGACCGGCGATATCTTCCGCATGTGCCAGGTGAAGGACGCGCCCATTCAGGATTGGGTGAAGCTTGGCGTGCGCCGTGCGCGGCTGACCAATACGCCTGCGGTCTTCTGGCTGGATGCCAAGCGCGCCCATGATGCTGAACTGATCAAAAAGGTCCAGAAATACCTGAAGGATCACGATACCTCCGGGCTTGATATCCGCATTCTGGGGTCGGTTGAGGCGATGCAATTCTCGCTCGACCGTATCCGCAAGGGGCTTGATACCATCTCCGTCACGGGCAATGTGCTCCGCGATTATTTGACCGATCTGTTCCCGATCATGGAACTCGGCACCTCGGCCAAGATGCTCTCCATTGTGCCGCTGCTGAATGGCGGTGGCCTGTTTGAAACCGGCGCGGGCGGTTCGGCGCCGAAGCATGTCGAGCAATTCCAGCAGGAAGGGTATCTGCGCTGGGATTCGCTTGGTGAGTTTCTGGCCCTTGGCGCCTCGCTCGAGCATCTGGCGCAGACTACGAATAACCAGGATGTGAAGGTGCTGGCCGAAACGCTTGATGAAGCCAACGGCAAGATCCTGGAACATAACCGCTCCCCCGCGCGCAAGGTGGGTGAGATTGATAACCGCGGCACGCATTTCTACCTCGCCCTTTACTGGGCGCAGGCGCTGGCCGCGCGCGACAATAGCTCTGGCCTTGCCGCGCGCTTCAAGCCGCTGGCGGATATGCTCTCAGCCAATGAAAAGAAAATCTATGAGGAGCTGATCGCAGCCCAAGGCAAGCCGCAGGAGCTGGGCGGCTATTACCGGCCGGATGATGCGAAAACCTCCGCCGCGATGCGCCCGAGCAAGACCCTGAATGAGGCTTTGGCGACGCTGAAGGGCTGAGCTGTCTAAAACCCGATAACCTGATCCTTTCAGAGGATCAGGTTATCGCGGGCCTTGGCGCAAAGACCCGCTACAGCTTCTTCCGCAACCACACCCGCGCATGGCCAGCCGGCATGCCTTCCAGCTTGCCGAATTCAACATAGCCATTGCGCTTCCAGAAGCCCGGGGCCTGGAAGCTGAATGTATCCGTATAGGCATTTGTGCAGCCGCGCTCGCGGCCAATCGCTTCCGCCCGCCGCAGCAATTCCTCACCAATGCCGCGCCGGCGCATGCCGCGTTCCAGATAGAGCCAATCAATGAATAGCCAGCCCCAGAAGGTCAGGCCCAACAACCCGCCAAGCGTCTTGCCATCGGCATCCTGCACCAAAAGCGTGACCGGTTCCCGGTCATAAGGCCCGCCGGTTTCCTGGTTGAAGTTATGCAGGCCGCGCTGAATGGCGGCGACCGCTTCGAATTCCGGCGCGGCATCTTCAACAATCTGAATGCCGTCCTTCATCGCAATGCTCATCCTGCAAGGCGCCCAAAGCCAGAGAAGGCCACCACAATCAAGCCCAGAATCAGATTTGTCAGCACCAGCTTTCGGATCCCTTCCAAGGCGCGCGCCGCCCCGGGCCTGTCACCGGCCGCCATGGCCCGGCGCATCGCACCCCAAGGGCCGAAGAATAGCGCAAGAAAGATCAAAGCCATAATCAGCCCGAGCAGATGCATCAGGTGCAAGCTCCATCGCGCGCCGGCAAAGCCGCCATACCAAAGAAAGAACAGGGCCCAGCCGGTCAGCAAGACAATCGGCATGGCATGCCACACAATCAAAAAGAAACGCCTAAAGGCGGCCTGGGCGAGTGCCAGGCGCTCCGGCGCTTGCAGCACCTCATGCGCGGCAGGACGCAGCACCAAAAGCGCGAAGGCCATGCCGCCCACCCAAAGCACCGCGCCCAACAAATGCAGCGCGAGCAAGATATCACCCATGATCAAACACCTTTCTTGCGGATGGCTTCCAGCGCCGCTGCAAGGGCGCGCGCTTCCGCTGCCGCCGGCCCGCGCGGTGATGCTTCCACCACGCCAAGCCCGGCCATGAAGGCCTGGGCATAGGCGGTGCGGTTGCCGAGCGTGGTTTCCAGCAGCGGCAGCTTGCGGTCGCGGATTTGGGCTTCAATATCCTCGCGCAGCTTGCCCGAAGCAGGGGCGCGGTTCAGCAGCAGCCGGAAGGGGCGCCTTTCCTGCTTGGCGATATCAAGTGTGGCATCCATGGACCAAAGATCCGCCGCCGAGGGCTGCAAGGGTACCAGCACCAGATCGGCACCGCGGATGGCGAGCTTGGCATCCGTGTCATCATGCGGGGCGGTATCCAGCAGCACGAAATCCTGATCCCGCTTCAGGCGTTCCAGGGTGGCGGGCAGGCGCCAGCCGGTCGGTGCCTCAAAATGCAGCGTATGGGCTTTTTTGCTGACGCCGCGCTGCTGGTCCCAGCGCGCCAGGCTGCGCTGTGGGTCTATGTCCAAAAGCCCGACGCGATGGCCCGATTCCGCGAGCGCGGTGGCCAGATTGGCCGCCACAGTGGATTTGCCGGCGCCGCCCTTGCGCTGGGCGATGGCGATCACGAAGGCCATGCACGACTCCTGTTCTCGATGCGCTTCTATAGCAGAGCTTGATCCAGCCCATATGGGCGGCGCGCGGATCGGCTATAAAGGGCTCATGGCGCGCCCTTACCCAACCGAATTACTGACCCCGGCTGAGATGGCGCGCGCCGATGCGGCGGCTTTGGCTGCGGGTATTCCCACCGAAACACTGATGGAGGCTGCGGGGCGGGCCGTGGCGCGGGCCATCCGTGCCCGCTTTCGCCCTTGCCGGACCCTGGTGCTGGCCGGGCCGGGCAATAATGGCGGGGACGGCTATGTCGCGGCGCGCTATCTGGAACAGGCAGGCTGGCCCGTTTCGGTCGCGGCCCTGGCACCTTCCATCCCCGGCTCGGCGGCGGCAGCCGCAGCGGCGCGCTGGCATGGCCCGATGGTGGCTTTCGCTGAAGCTGAGGTTGCGCGCGCCGGGTTGGTGGCGGATGCGCTGTTTGGCGCCGGCCTGACGCGCCCCTTGGCGCCCGAGGTTGCCCAAGTGCTGCGCACGGTCCAGGCCCCCTTGGTCGCGGTGGATGTGCCCTCCGGCCTTGATGGCGCAACCGGCCAGGTGCTCGGCTTCGCCCCGCAAGCGGCGTTGACCATTAGCTTTTTTCGCCTGAAGCCGGGGCATCTATTGCTGCCGGGTCGGACGCTTTGTGGTGAGACCCTGCTGGCCGATATCGGTTTGCCTCAGGCGGTTTTGCAGGACATGGCGCCGCGCTGCTGGCGCAATCATCCGACGCTTTGGGCGCTGCCGTCGCTTGAACTCGGCGCGCATAAATATACGCGCGGGCATGTGACGATCCTGGCGGGTGCCGCCATGCCCGGAGCCGCGCCGCTCGCATCATCCGCGGCGCTTCG
>JADCES010000032.1 GCA_020250005.1 Roseomonas sp. | reverse complement strand
GTCACGGTGGGTTCGGTGAAGCTTGATCTGGCGCGGATGCAGGCCCGCAAGGGTGAGGTGGTGGGCGCCAATGTGAAGGGTGTTGAGTTCCTATTCCGCAAGAACAAGGTCACTTGGCTGAAGGGCGAGGGCAGCATTACCGCGCCCGGCACTGTCAGCGTGGCCGGCAAGGAATACACCGCCAAGCGCATCGTGATCGCGAGTGGGAGTGAGAGCATTCCCCTGCCGGGCGTTGAGGTTGATGAAAAGCAGATCGTCACCTCCACCGGCGGTTTGGAATTGACGAATGTGCCGAAGCATCTGGTGGTGATTGGCGGCGGCTATATCGGGTTGGAATTGGGCAGCGTCTGGCGCCGCTTGGGTGCGGAAGTGACGGTGGTGGAATTCCTTGATCGGCTGGTGCCGAGCATGGATCTGGAAGTGGGCAAGACGTTCGAACGCGTCCTGGCCAAGCAGGGCATCAAGACAAAGCTGAAGACCAAGGTGATGGGGGCGACCAAGTCGAAGAAGGGTGTCACGCTGAAATTGGAACCCGCGGCGGGAGGTGCCACGGAAGAACTGACCGCCGATGTTGTGCTGGTCGCGATTGGGCGGCGGCCTTATGTCGCGGGGCTTGGGCTGGATAAGGTGGGCGTTGCGCTGGATGAACGTGGGCGCATCAAGGTGGATGGCCATTACGCCACCAATGTGCCGGGCATCTACGCGCTTGGCGATGTGATTGCGGGCCCGATGCTGGCGCATAAGGCGGAAGAAGAAGGTGTGGCACTCGCGGAAATTCTGGCGGGGCAAAAGCCGCATCTGAATTACGGCGCGATCCCTGGCGTGGTTTATACTTGGCCGGAGGTTGCTTCGGTGGGTGAGACGGAAGAACAGCTCAAGGCCCGTGGTGTCGCCTATAAGATCGGCAAATTCCCCTTCACCGCGAACGGCCGCGCGCGGGCCATGGGGGATATGGATGGGTTTGTGAAAATCCTCGCCGATAAGGCTACGGACAAGGTCTTGGGCGCCCATATCATCGGCCCGGATGCCGGCACGCTGATTGCGGAATTGGTCCTGGCGATGGAATTCGGCGCAAGTGCCGAAGATGTGGCGCGCACTTGCCATGCGCATCCCTCATTGAATGAGGCGGTGAAGGAAGCCGCGCTCGCCGTGGATGGGCGGGCGCTGCATATCTGACGCGCCAGTTTCAGATGGCCGCCGGCGCCTTGAAGCCGCCTTCCTTGGCCAAATCCGCCGCGCGCCACAAATACCAGGCAGCGGTGGTGCGATAGGGCGCCCAAGCCTCCCCGATTTCGGCGAGAGTTTTCGGTTTTGGCTGTTCGGGCAGGCCTGCCGCAACGCGGTAACCTTCGCGCACGCCGAAATCATCCACGGGCAGGATATCTGCGCGCCCCAAGGTGAAGATCAGCAGCATCTCCACCGTCCAGCGCCCAACACCGCGCAAGGCCACCAGCCTTTCGATCAGTATTTCATCCGAAAGCCGGCGCGCGGCGGCGCGATCAGGGATAACGCCAAGCGCGGCCTTCTCGGCGATGTCGCGAATGGCGAGCACCTTATTGGCCGAAAGCCCGGCGCCGCGCATTGCCTCGGGCGACAGGGCAAGCACGGCTTCCGGTGTTGGAAAGCCAGGCTCAGGACAAAGCGCGATGAAGCGGCCGAGTATCGCTTCCGCCGCGCGGCCATGCACCTGTTGATGGGCAATAGCGCGCACCAAAGCCTCATAGGGTTGGCGCCGCGCGGGCTTGAGCGTGAACGGCCCCACCTGGCGAATGACGCGCTTGAGGGCGGCATCACGCCGGAGGTGTCGCAAGGCCTCCGGCGTGCCGAGGCTCATCGGAAGACAAGCTGCGGCAAGGTGAGCGTGATCCAGGGCACGTAGGTGATGACCATCAGCGCGGCAAAGACCACGGCGATGAAAATGCCAAGATAGCGCATCATTTCATCCACGCCACAGCGTGCGACTTGTGCGGCGGCGAACAGGTTCACACCAAAGGGCGGCGTGATCATGCCAAGCGCCAGATTGACCACCATGATGGTGCCGAAATGCACCTGATCAATGCCAAGCTTTTCCGCCGCTTCCGCCAGGATTGGCGCAAGGACGATGATGGAAGCCGAGGTTTCGACAAACATGCCAACCACGAACAGGAACAGATTGACCACCAGCAGATAAAGGCTGGAACTGTCGAAGCTTGTCGCGATCCATTCCGCCGCGATATCCGGCACGCCCTGGCGATTGAGCAGCCAGGAAAACACTGCCGCGCAGGCGATGATGAACATGATAACGGCGCTGGAGATCACAGATTTCTTGAAAATGGGGAAAAGATCGCGCCAGGCGATTTCCCGATGCACGAAAAGCCCGATGATCAGCGCATAGACCACGGCAATGACCGAAGCTTCGGTTGGTGTGGTCACGCCACCGTAAATGCCGCCCAGCACCACAAAGGGCATCAGCAGCGCAAAGCCCGCCTGGCGCGTTGCGGTCAGGAAGGGCAGGCGGCCAACACCATCCTGCTTGCCCCAGCCGGTGATGCGGCACCAAATCAGCACGGTGGCGATCAAGGAACCGCCAATCAAAACGCCCGGCCCAAAGCCCGCGATAAACAGCTCCGGGATCGAGGTTTGCGTGGTGACACCATAAAGGATCATGGGAATGGATGGCGGGATGATGACGCCAAGCTCAGCCGCTGTGGCCTGCAAGGCGGCAGCGAAGGGCACCGGATAACCCGCGCGCACCAAGGCCGGGATCATGATGGCGCCAATGGCGAAGGTGGTGGCAACGCTGCTGCCGCTGATGGCAGCAAAAATCATGCAGGTGATCACGCAGGTCGCCGGCAGCCCGCCCTGAATGCCACCCACGATGGATCGCGCGAATTCTACCAGCCGGCGCGAAATGCCCCCCACTTCCATGAGGTTGCCTGCCAGGATGAAGAAGGGAATCGCGGCGAGCGGAAAGCGGTCCAGCGAGACGAAAAGCTGCTGCGCCACCACGACCAGCGGGAAACTCGTGAAGCCATGAATGCCGACAATGGCGGCAAGGCCAATGGCAATGGCGACCGGAATGCTGGCGGCAAAAAGCACCAGCATGATGGTGAGCATGGTGCCGCTCATATTGCGGACTCCAATTCTTCAGAACGTCTATCCAGGAAATGGGCAATCGAACCCAGCATGGCGAAGACCGCGCCGATCGGGATGGCGGCATAGCCCCAGGCCATGGAAACCTCCAGGCCCGCCATTTCCTGGAATTTCACGCGCTCAGCCATGGTCCAGCCGAACCAGAACATGACACCGAGCATGAGCAGGATGCTCGCCAGTGAAATACCTTCCAGGATATGGCGCAAAAGCCCGCGCGACAGGCGATGGGCAATGTCAATCGAAACCAGGGCGCCGGCGCGCAGCGCCACCGCCAGCCCGATAAAGGCCATCCAGATCAGCGCGGTGCGGACAAGCGCTTCCGACCAGACAGAGGGCGTTTCGGTCGCGAAACGCGCCACAACCTGCCAGAGCCCGGCAAATACCGCGACCGCAAGCGCGAGGCAGGCAAGGATGGCGGCGATGGTGCTGCCGATCCTATCCAGCGTCAGCACGCCGGCGCGCAGCCTGGCGCGCAACCCATCACCGGATTTCAGCCAAAAGGCGAAAACCAACACCAGCAGCGTGGCCACACCTGTCACCTGCAAGGGCAGGGTATTCATCGCGTTCATCGCGCCATCCCATTAGAGCGTGTTGCGTTCAGATGTGTTCACGCCACCCGCTCTACGTCGTTGTTCTTCGGTCATCTTCACACGTTCAGAATTTCCATCTGAACGTGATCTGCTCTAAAAATGACGCGCGAAGCGCGCCACATAGAGGTTTGCGCCTGATGCAACCATGTCCATCAGGCGCTGAGAGAAACGCCGATCAGTTCGCGCGCCATTCACGAATGCGCCGCAGCGTGGCCGCATCCAAGGTGCGTTCCCATTCCGCGAAGGCAGGTGCGAGCGCAGTCTGGAAGGCAGCGGTATCCACCTGCGTCACCACCGTCATGCCACGGCGGCGCAATTCCTCAACGCCGCTGGCGTCATCGGCCGTCACGCGGTCCCGATTGGCCTTTTGCGCGGCGCGCGCGGCTTCCTGGAACAGGGCGCGATCAGCGGCGGAAAGCCGGCCGATCATACCCGGATTGCAGATCATCACGGAAGGCGAATAGACATGGTTGGTCAGCGTCATGAAGCGCTGCACCTGGTTGATGTTATTCGCCACAATCACGGAAATCGGGTTTTCCTGACCATCCACCGTGCCCTGCTGCAAGGCGGGGATCAATTCGCTGAAGGCCATCGGCGTCGGCAGTGCGCCAAGCGTTGAGAAGGCGCGCATATGCACCTGGTTTTCCATGGTGCGCACCTTAAGGCCGCGCAGATCGGCCGGCGCATTCACTTCACGCCGGGAATTGGTCAAATGGCGGAAGCCGTTCTCAGTCCAGATCACGCCAACCAAGCCACGCGCCGGGAAGCGCGCCAGCACGGCCTGGCCGATCTCACTGTCCAGCACGCCCCGCGCATGGGCGGCATCGCGGAACAGGAAAGGCACGTCAAAGACGCGCACTTCCGGCACGAAATTGCCGACAGGCCCCGTTGAGGTGAAGGTGCAATCCAGCGTGCCGATCTGCACGCTTTCAATCATTTCGCGTTCATTGTCATTGCGCTGTACCACAACGCGGAAGCGGTTATTCGTCAGACGCTCAAAATTATCCTTGAAGGTGGAGGCGCCAAGCCCGGTATGGCTATTGGGCGGCAGCCCGTGCTGAACGGTGATTTGCGTCTGCGCCAAGGCGGGCAGGGCGAAGAGCGGTGCTGCCAGGCCAGCAGCCAGCGTCATGCGACGAAAAATGGACATGATGTCTCCTTGACTTTTGGTTGGTTGTTGTTGAACGCGGCCCCCGGTGAAGCCAAAACCCCGGTTAGTCAATTCTGATACCGCTGTCACGTGCCACCTGACCCCAGCGTTCCGCGTCGCGGTCCAGCCAGGGCTGCAGCTCGGCAGTTGGGATCAGCAGGGGTTCGGTATGATGCCCGCGCAGGCGGTTCAGCATCGCCTCATCCATCGCCTTGTTGAAGGCATCCTGCAGGCGGGCCAGGATTGGGGCGGGGACGCGGGATTGGGTAAAAACGCCATTCCAAACACTCAAATGATAGCCGGCGACCCCTTCTTCCTGAAGGGTCGGCGTATTGGGCAGGCTGCCGATCCGCCGATCCATGGTAACGGCCAGCCCCTTCATGGACCCCTGCAGGATATGCGGGGCGGAAGTGGCCGAAGCATCGAACAGCAAATCAAGATTGCCGGCCAACATGGCCGCAACCGCAGGCGCAGAACCGCGATAGGGCACATGCACAAAATCAAGCCCGGCGAGCTTTTCGAGCAGCACCAAGGACAGATGCGCCGATGATCCATTGCCCACCGTGCCGAAGGTCATTTTCCCCGGTTCGGCCTTGGCGCGCGCAATGGCTTCGCGCGCATTGGCCGGATTGTAACGGCGCGGCAGGCAGGACATGACATTGGGCATATCCGCCATCATGCCGACACCCACAAAAGCCCTGCGCGGGTCAAAGCGCGGGTCGGGATACAGGATCGGGTTCACCCCTTGTGTGGCCATGGTGCCAAGGAACAGGGTATAGCCATCGGGCTCGGCCTGGGCGGCGGCCATGGCGCCGATATTGCCGCCGGCGCCGGCGCGGTTTTCCACCACAATGGTCTGGCCCAAATGCCGCGCCATGGCTTCGGCAGCCAGGCGCCCCATGATGTCGGTCACCCCACCGGGCGGATAGGGCACAATGATGCGCAGGGGCTTGTTCGGAAAGGCACCCTGGGCATGAACGGCCGGCGCGGCCAGAATGCCGGCGGAAAGCGCCAAGGCAGAACGGCGGGTGAAGTGCGGCATAGCGGGCCTCCCTGGAATTTCTTAACCCCAAACTGTGCGGCCTTGGCGCCGGATGCAAGCCCTCAAGACAAGAAGGCCATCGCTGCACAGCCCAGCAGCAGCACCGCCGCGAGTGATGGCCACAACAGCCGCCAAAGCTGGACAGGCTTGGTGCCATCGGCGAGCAAGCCGCAAATCATGGCAGTCACGGCGAAGGACATGCCCGCCCCCGCCGCGCCGACAAAATTATGCACGCCCGGCGCCAGCACCGGCGGCAGCCCGGCCGCCAGGCCAAGCTTGTATTGCACGGGCATCAGCGCCGCATTGGACCCGACATTGGTGCCCGTCACGATCCCCGCCATCAGCCCAAGCGGCGGCACGGCATAAGGCGCCAGCGGGCCGAGCGCGGCGGCGGCCTCCCGCGCAAGGGCAGCGGTCGCCCCGCTTTCGCCCATCCAGCGCGCGAGCAGCACGTAAAGCAGCATGATCAGCGCCGGCCTTGCGCCGCGTTTCAGCGCCCCCTGCGCCAGGCCAAGCGCCCCGGCCCGGCGCGCCAGTAACAGCAGCGCCACCGACGCCAGGACCAGCGAGACATGCGTCACCGGAAAGGCCGGCAAATCCGCAAAGGGCTGCCAGGCGGGCGGGTTCGGTACGGCGCGCGCCGCCAAAAGGGCGACCGTCAGCAGGGCATAGGGAGCCAAGCGCGCCATCGCCTTCCGCCAGGCAGCTCCATCCTGCGGCGGGGCAAGTCGCCACAGCGCGAAAACCAAAGGCAGGCCGGTGGCGATGACGCCAATCACCTCAAAAGGGAGCAGCCAATGGCAACCGAAAAGCAGCGCCGCCACCGCGACCAGATAAGCCATTTGCGCGCGCTTTTCCGCCGCGGGCACGCCAAGCCCCGCCGCGCTGCAAAGCCGCCACAGCACCGGGGCCAGCAGCAAAAGCCAAAGCGCATTGGGCAGCGCGGTGATGCGCGCAACTTCCTGCGCTGGCTGGCCGATGAGTGCCGCGCCCAGCAGAGTGCCGGGGCCAAGCCCGCCCCAGGGGATCAGGCAGAGAGCGAGCAGCGCCATGGCGCCGGCCGGCGCGCCGATAATCCCCATGCCGCGCAAACTCGCCAGCGCAAAAACCGCACCGACGCCAAAACCCGTGACACTTTCCAGGAAGCAGCCGGCCAGCAAGGTCGCGATAAAGATGCGGCGCGGCGTTGCAGCTTGTGCGTCCTTGCTTGCCTCGGTCCCCGAAACCGCAGCGTGGAACAACAGCCCGGCCAGAACGACGCCCATGGGCTGCAAGGCCAGATAGGCGCCGCGCAGGATTTGCTCGGCCAGGAAGCCGGGCAGGGCGATGCCGCCGGGGAGGGACACAAAGGCGGCAGGAATGGCCGCCGCAAGGGCAGCCAGCACCGCCGGCACCGGTGCAACACGTCCGGAAAACAACAGCCCAATCAACAGCAGCAGCGGCAGCGCCTGTAGGGCCAGGATCATGTTGCGTTACGCAGCAAGGGTGAAAGTCTTGCCGACGGCCGCGGGCACCACCATCGCTTCCCCATATTCGCGTTCCAGCGCATTCACCGCGCGCCAGCCGGTGCAATGCGCGGGGAAAAGATAGGTCAGGCCAAAGCCACCGAGATCACGCACGGTTTCAGGGATTACGCGTTCATTGATGCCGGACAGATGAAACCCACCCATGGCGGCATAAAGCGGCAGATCGGGAAAGCGCCGCCGCGCGGCATGCAGCACATTCACAATGCCGGTGTGGGAGCAGGCTGAAAACACAATCAAACCCTTGCCGCGCAGATTGACCGCCATGAAACGTTCATCGCTCAGCCATTCATCTGCCTGCCAGGGCGTGTTTTCATCATCGCGCGCCACCTGGCCGGGTAGGCCGGTTTCATAGGCTGTGGTGCGCGCGATTTCGCCACTCACGTAAAAACCATCAGCGATGATGTGTTCATCGCGCACCACGATGGGCGAGGCGCCCATCGCCGCCCAACCATCCGGCGGTGGCACCTTATCCATCGGGAAAACGCCGCCATCAGGCTGGCGGCTGGCGCGTTCGCGGAACATGCCGGGGTGCAGGTAGAGTGGCACGGCGTGCCCGCCATTGGCCGCACGGGTCATTTCAATCGCCTTGGGCAAGCCGCCGGCATGATCCCAATGGCCATGCGAGAGCACCATGGCCTCAATCGCCGCGAAATCCACGCCAAGCCGCGTGCCATTGCGTTCCACCGCGTAATCCACCGGGCCGCCATCAAACAATACGGTGCGGGATTTGCCGCCGATCTCAGCGCGCACCACCAAGGCGAGGCCGTGATTGGCGCAGCAAAGCGCGCCGCCCATGGTGCGCTTCATCCCCTGGCGTCGCAGCCGATCCCATTCGCGTGTCACGAAACTCGGCGTCGAGGAAAGACTATCGGTGACATTATCCACCAGCACCGTGATTTCGATGCGATCAGCCGCGATGGGGTCCGCCATGGTTTCCTCCGCTCAATTCTTCCGGCGCGTCTCGGCAATGGTGATCACCAGCGCACCGGCCAGGATGATGCCTCCGCCAAGCCAGGTCCAGGGATCAGGCACTTCGCCGAAGAAAATCCAGCCAAACCCCACCACGGGCAAAAGGCGTAGATATTGGAAGGGGGCGACGGCGGAGGCTTCCCCGGCGCGATAGGCGGATGTCAGCAGCCAGATGATGCCGGGCGTGGTGATGGCAAAGGCCACCAGGAACAGCAGATCAAACGCACCAATCGGCGTGAAGGCTGAAACGGCGAAGGGCAGCATGCCAAGGCTGGTCACGAGGCCAACCCAAGCCAGCACGGTTTCATTGCGCTCTGTCTGCGCCAGCATGCGGCTGGTGAGCGTAATGCCGCACCAACTGGCCGCTGAAACAAGCGCAAGCACCACGCCGATGAAGGAAATCTCTGCCCCCGGCCTCAGCATCAACACCACACCCAGAAATCCCGCCATGGTGCCAATCCAACGCGCAGTCCCGATATGTTCCTTCAGGACCGGCCCCGCGAGCAGCGTGGTGAACATCACATTGGTGAAGGAAAGGACGGT
>JADCES010000319.1 GCA_020250005.1 Roseomonas sp. | reverse complement strand
TAGAAGGTATTGAGCGGAATATTCACCAGATTGGCGATGCGAAAGCGCTGCCAGGCGGAAAGCACGCCCCAAAGCGCGGCGTTCAGCACCACCAAAGGCGCGCCGGCGGCCAGCAATTGAAAGGCGGTGATCGCTTCCTGCTGCAAGGCTTCCGGCACATTCAGGAAGCGCCCTACCAGCCAAGGCACGGTCAGAAAAAGCGCTACCGCCATGATTGAAGAAACGCCAAGCAGCGCGAGCAATGTCGCACCGATCATGGCGCGCGCTTCATCTACCGCGCCAGCGCCAAGCTTTTCCGAAACACCGCGCGTCAGCGCCATGCCAAGGCCAAGATCGAAAACGCCGAAAATGCCGATCAGCGCCAGCGCTAGGGTGAAAAGCCCCCAGCGTTCGACACCAAGAGCACCGACCAAAAACGGCGTGATGACAAGGGCAAGCAACAAAGGCAGGCCGCGCCCAAGCCCATTCCAGAGAATGCCGGAGACCAGCCTGCGCCCGCCCGCGCGTTCCGCGGAAGTAGAGATTTGCGCCTCAGCCATCGGCAGATCCTTCAGCCGGCTGCGCGCTGGAATTTAGGAAGGCAGCGCGGCAGGCTTGCCGCGCGCCGCCATCTTCAATGCGCGCCGCGGCGCGACAATACCGCAACCGGTGTGCGCAGCAGAATCGAGAGATCGGTCAGCATGGAGGGGCGCGACACGTAGGACACATCCAAAGCAACGCGTGATTCGTAAGATGTTTCACTCCGCCCGCTCACCTGCCAAAGGCCGGTAATGCCAGGGCGCACGGCCATGTAATGCGCGGCGGAGGCGCCGTAGTAGCGATCAATCTCAGCTTCCTGAACGGGGCGGGGGCCGACCAGGCTCATCTCACCGCGCAGCACATTGATCAGCTGTGGCAATTCATCAAGGCTGGTGGAACGCAGGAAACGCCCGATCCGCGTAATGCGCGGGTCATTCTTCAGCTTGCGGGTGGCTTCCCATTCAGCGCGCGCCGCAGGGTTGCTCGCCAACAGCGCTTCCAGGCGGGCTTGCGAGTCAATCACCATGGAGCGGAACTTCAAGCAGCCAAACAGCTTGCCGCCACGCCCGACGCGCTGATGAGCGAAGAAGGCCGGGCCGCCATCGGCGCGCACCAGCAGCGCCACGATCAGGAAGAAGGGGGCAAGCAACACCAGCCCGAGGCCAGCGCCGATGATATCCAGCGCGCGCTTGGCGATGGGGAAAAGCGACTTGCGGTCGCGTTCCAAACCAATGGTCTGGGTTGTGGATTGCTGGATGGTCTGTACGGGAACGCTGGACATGGTGTCCTGAACCTTCGAACCTGAATGAAAGAGGCGATGAGGCCTCTCACTGGGGGGCACCGGATTCCCGGTATTGATGAAGGGTTTAAGTCCTCAACGGCGGCGGATTTGGGCCGCGCTTGCGGCCAGATTGTGGCAAAGGCGGCCCATTTTGCGGCGCTGCGGGCTCGGCTTCAGGGTGAATGAGAAAAACACCAGTTAAGCTATTGGCGCGAAGTCATTTTACCTGCGGACATGCCAGCCGGGCGCCAGCACCCAAAGCCCGTTGAAGCCGCCAATCAAGTCGCGCCCCGGCTGATGGCTGGCGCCGGCCAAGCCAAGCGCGCCCTCATCGCCCAAAACATACAGGGTTTGGGGCTCAAATTCGCCCTCGGCCAATTGCCGTGCCAGCTTGGCATTCAGCGCCGCGACGCGCTTTGGGTCGAGTCGCGCAAGATAGACTGCGTCGGTCTCTAGGCCCTTGGTGGCGGCGAAAACCGCGATCTCCTCCCACCAGGGGGCCTGATTGCCGGATGGGATGATGCGGATGCGGGTATAATGCCGCGCGGCCTCAGCCCAGAAGGGATCGGACAGGCGCAAGGGTACGGTGGCGGCGGTGGGTGGAAAGAAATGATGCAGCCGTGCAAAGCCGGGGCGCATGTCCAGCACTTGGATCACCACAAGCCCCGCCAACACAAAACCGGCAAGCCGCCCGCCGAGCCAGCGGATCAACAAAAAAATCGCGGCGATCAGCGCCGCATAGCCGGCCGGCCAGATGAAGCGTTCGGAGGCGCGCAAGGCATCGGCGTAGCGCAAAATCCAGGGCGGCAATTCAACAACCGTGAAACTCCCGCCAGCGACGGAGACATTGGGCGAGACGGCAAATAGCGCCATGGCGGCCAGCACCAGGATCAGCGGCCAAAAGCGCCTTTCGGGCCTGGTTGGGTTCTTCGCCCAGGCAATCAGCCCAAGCAGTACAAGCAAAAGCGCGCCAAGTCCGGCATAGGAATGGCCGACCTCCAGATGGTTCGGCCCCGGTAAATCCGGCAGAAAGGCGCCCCATGGCGAGGGATCAAGCGGCGCCAGCAGATCCATCTGCATCTGCCCATAGCCGCCCCAGCTTCCGCCAAAGCCGCCGCCCAGCATGAACATCCCGCCCGCCCAAAGCGCGGCGCCGACCAGGGCGAAGACGATGACGATTTCAGCAAAAAGCCCGCGGCGCCTGGCGCCATCCAGCCAGCGCGCCAGCACATCCGCAGTCCAAAGCGCGGCCACCATGGGGAGCAGATAGGCATGGATCAACGCGGTCGCGACCAGCAGCGCCGCCCAGCCCAGCCATCGCCTATTTGCTGTGCGCGTCAGGCAAAGCCAGAACCCCATCAGCAGCAGGAAATGCGCCGAAAGCGCGAAATGTCCGCCCATGCGCGCGAGCATTGTGGGTTGCAGCACGAACAAGGCGGCACCCGCGACGCGCGCCAAGGGGTCATCGGTCGCAAGCCCAATGATGCGCCACGCCATGAAAGCTTGCAGCGCGGCACAGCCATAAATCCAAAGCCCCCAATATTGCGAAACTTCAATCACCGGGCTGATCGCCTTGAAGAAAAACGCCAGCAGCGGAATCGCATCCGCGTAGTAGATGGAGGAACTGACCTCCAACCCCCAAAGCGGATTGAGGCCGGGCGGCCAGGACCAAGGCGCGCGGCGAAAGAAATTCCAGCCGAGCCAATATTGCACCGGGTCGGGGCCGATCATGCCGCTTAACATCCAGCCCGTATTCCAGGGTGGCAAGATATGCAGCCCGAAAGCATAGGCGATCACCGCCCAACCGATCAGCACCGAAGCCGCAGCCCCGGCCCAAACATGCCAAGGCTTTCGCGTCACGCCTTATCGCCCGGCAAATAGCGTTCCACCAGGTAGAGCGGCCGGCCCTTGGTTTCGTTGAAGATGCGCCCGAGATACTCGCCAATGATCCCCAGCATCATCATCTGCACGCCGCCCAGGAAAAGTGTCACGGCCAAAAGGCTTGGATAGCCAGCGACAGGATTGCCGAAGAAAATGGTGCGGAAGATCAACTGCGCCAAATACAGCAAGGCACAGATCGCCGTGAACAGCCCGATATAGGTCGCGATTTTGAGCGGCGCGACGGTAAAAGACGTGATGCCCTCCAGCGAGAAATTCCAGAGCTTCCAGTAATTCCACTTGGTGGTGCCGGCAGCGCGCGGCGCGCGGTCATACCGCACGGCAATGGCGGGAAAGCCGATCCAGGCAAACAGCCCCTTCATGAAGCGATGCTGTTCGCGCAGTTTCAGCAGCGCATCCAGGGCGCGGCGGCTCATCAGCCGGAAATCGCCGGTATCGGGCGGCAGATGCACCTTGCCGCTGATGCGCTGCATCAGCCGATAAAACGCCGAAGCGGTCGCCTTCTTCAGCCAGGTTTCGCCGGCACGGGTGTTGCGCTGCGCATAGGCGATATCGAAGCCCTGGCGCCAGGCGGCGATCAAATCCGGGATCACCTCCGGCGGGTCTTGCAGATCGGCGTCAATCACCACTACCGCCTCAGTGCCGCGGGCGTGATCCAGCCCGGCGGTCAGCGCAATCTCCTTGCCGAAATTGCGGCTGAGATTGAGTACTGAGGCGCGCTGATCCTGCGCCTGAAGGCCGAGCATGACGGCAAGCGTGCCATCCTTCGACCCGTCATTCACATAAACGACTTCCCAAGTGAGGCCGATGCCTGCCAGCGCCGCCGCCAGCCGCGCATGGAATTGGGGCAGCACCTCCTCCTCGTTATAGGCGGGGACGACGATGGAAAGTGCGGGCGGGTCTTGGGACAAAGGCGGGGCCTCAAGGGGGTTGAGAAAGGCGTGTTAACAGCCGAGATAGGGCGAAAACATGGCTCCGGCTGGCGTTCACATGGGGTTTGGCCGTGGTTTTGCATCCCGCGCCAGAATCCTGGATGCTGGTTACTGAACGAGAGGAGCTTTCCCCCACATGCCGGCCCCGCGCAATCTGACCGAGCTTGAAGCCGATATCAGCCGCGACCTGGAATTGGTGGCCCATCCACGTGCTGCCTGGCTTGAGGCCAAAACCAGCGGCGGCGCGCCGGTGCTGGATTGCCTGATTATCGGCGCAGGGCAATGCGGCTTGGCGGTCGCGCATGCGCTGAAGCGCGATAAGGTCAGCAATATCCTGCTGCTTGACCGCGCGCCGGAGGGCAAGGAAGGCCCCTGGGTGACCTATGCCCGCATGCCGACCTTGCGATCCTGGAAGGATCAGAACGGGCCGGATTTGGGCATACCCTCACTGACCTATCAGGCATGGCATGAGGCGCAATTCGGTGCAGCGCATTTCGCCGCCATGCGCATGATCCCGCGCGAAGCCTGGCAGGATTACTTGAATTGGCTGCGTCGCGTGATGGCCTTGCCGGTGCAAAACGGCGTGGAGGCCGGGCGCATTTCCCCCGCGCGCACGGATGATGGGCTTCCTTGTCTTCGCGTGGAAAGCTCGGCCGGGCCTTATCTGGCGCGCAAGGTGGTGCTTGCGACAGGGCAGGAAGGTGTTGGCGAATGGTGGATGCCCGATTTTCTGCGCGCGCTGCCGACGGAGATGCGCGCCCATAGCGCGGATGCGATTGACTTCGCGGCGTTGAAGGGCCGCGTGGTGGCGGTGCTGGGCGCGGGTGCCTCGGCCTTTGACAATGCGGCCATGGCGCTGGAGGCCGGGGCGGCCGAGGTGCATCTGTTCTGCCGCCGCGCTGATCCCATGATCATCCAGCCCTATCGCTGGCTGACCTTTGCCGGCTTCATGCGCCATATTTTTGAAATGCCAGATGAATGGCGCTGGCGTTTTATGTCCTACATTCTTGGTCTGCGGGAGGGCTTTCCGGCCGATACCTATGCGCGGGTAAATGCCTTTCCCAATTTCACCATGCATGTCGGCCGCCCCTGGACCGGGGCGCGCGTGGTGGATGGGCGCGTCGAATTGGCGACGGCGCGCGGTGCCTTCCAGGCTGATTATGCGATTTGCGGCACGGGTGTGCGGATGGACCCGGCGCTGATCCCGGCACTCGGCGACTGCGCGAATAACATCGCGCTCTGGTCGGATCGCTATACGCCGCCGCCTGAGGAGACGAGCGAAAGGCTTGGCGAATTTCCCTATCTGGCGCCGGATTATGCCTTTGTGGAAAAGCGCGCCGGTGAGACGCCCTGGATTCGCGATATCCATCTATTCGGCATCGGCACCACCATGTCCTTCGGCCCGGCGGGGTCTTCGATCAATGCCATGACCATGGCCGCACCGCGCTTGGCAGCGGGGGTGACGCGCGGCTTGTTCGAAGCTGATCTGCCGCGGCTTTACTGTGATCTGCGCAGCTATGATATTCCGCAAGTGGTGCTTGACCCGAGCCGCATCGCGGCGGAGTGAGCAGCTCAGGGCATGAAAAACCCGCCCAGGCCAAGGACAGGGGCGGATTTTTTTGGTGCTCCTGAAACCTGGGCGCTTCAGAACTTCCAGGTAAGGCCCGCCATGAAGCGGTTGTCGCAGATCTTCAGATCAAGACATTCCTTCTGGCTGATATCGGTGCCGTAATAGCCGACAGAAACCGAAAAGCCCGCGGCGATATCGCGCTGCAGGAAAATGCCGTAAGCCAGATAGTCGGGCGCGCCGAAGCGGTTATTGCGCTCAATCCACTGATGGCCAAGCCGGCCAGATAGCGTCACGTCAAATACAGGCGTTTTCCAATCAAAGCCGCCTTCAAGCCAAACGCCCGTGCCGGAGCTGCCGAAGAAATCCGGCGAATAGGCCGCAGTGCCGAGCAGCGTCACCGGATCAATTTCGTAGGAGAGCTTCATCACGCCTTCAGCAAAGGCGAGATCATATTGCCCCGGTCCGGCCGTGTAGCCGGGGTAGGAGTAATAGACACCGCCAATATCAACCTTGAGGCCGCTCAGTTCGAAGCGAAAGCCCGCAAGCCCATCCACTTCCTGCCGCGCATCCGTGCCGACAAACGTCACATTGCTGACGAAGCCACCAATGTAGAAACCGCTTTCATGCGAAAGCTCCAGATTGCCCTGGACAGCAGGGCGATTGCGCGTCTGGCTGATGTTGCGGAACATGTAATCGGTCTGCCCAACGGCGGAGCCCGTGACCGAAAAGCCGCTGCCCAATTCGACTTGTGCCAGAGCAGGGGTTGAAACCAGGCCAAGCGCGAAACCCAGCGCCACGAGTTTTTTTATCATCCAAAACTTTCCCTTCGCAAAGAGGCTGCACTGATGACCGATAGATCTCGATTTCACTGTGCTACGAAGGGCAGTGTAGGGGGGAATGTTTTTCGAGCATTTAACGTCAAGCGGACAAATTGTGCACACGGAACATGCAGGCATTGATAATCAGACAAGAAAAAGGGCATCCCGCTTGATTTTACACGAAAAAATGTCCGAAAAATTACATGCAATACATCAACTCAGCCAAATCGGATCCGCATTGCTTTGATACGGATCCGATCACGCCAAGTCATGCTGCCGGCAAAGGCATGGTCCGCTTGCGCCAGGCGGAAGCCTGCATGGCGGAGGATTTCACATGCACCAGCACCGGGCGATCCGTGATGGCGAAGGCTTCCGTAAGCGCCGCTTCAATCTGATCCTCAGTTTCAATGGAAACTGCCGCTGCACCAAAGGCCTTGGCCCAGGCGACGAAATCCGGATTGGCAAGCCGGATCGCGGCATCATAGGCGCGGCCCGGATAGCGGCCTTCATGATGCATGCCGATGGTGCCGTAGCAGGAATTATCCGACAGGATGATCACGGGGGCGACACCTTCGCGCACCGCAGTTGCGATTTCATTGCCGGTCATCAGAATGCCGCCATCACCCACAAAGGCGACCGCCCGCTTGTTCTTGCGCCGCAAGGCTGCGGCAACCGCCATCGGCACCGCAGCACCCATCGCACCCACCACGGAAGCGAGGAAGCACTGCGTTTGCTTGAAGGGAAAATAGCGATGCAGGAAGGAGGAGAAATTGCCGGCATCCGAGGTAATCGCCGCATCACGCGGCACATGCCGCGCCGCCGCCGCGCAAACCGCGCCGAAATTCACACCATCTTCCATCTTGTCCCATTCAGGCGCCAGCAGCTTGCGGTGAATGGTATTGAGGCCAGAGACCCAGCGCTTGCGCGCCTCACTCGCTTCCGGGGCATTGCGCGCAAGCAGGCCACGAATGACGGCCAGCGGATCAGCCGCAATCGGCAAATCCACCCGCCAGACGCGCCCGATTTCATTCGCATCCGGCCAGACCTGCACCATGGTCAGTTGCGGTTCGGGCGCAGCGGGAAAGCTATAGGATTGGCTGATTGAATCTGACATGCGTTCGCCAAGGCAGATCATCAGATCGGCCTTTTTCATTTCCTCGATCAGCGGCTTTGGCACGCGAATACCCATATAGCCGCCGTAATTCGGATGCTCCGCGTCAAACAAATGTGGCCGGCGATGGGTTGGGCTGATCGGCAGCGTCCAGGCTTCCGCCAGGCGGTTCAATTCGGCCGAAGCCGCTTCGCCATGCGTTGCCAGCGCGCCCCCCACCAGCACCAGCGGGCGTTCGGCATTGGCAAGCAATTCCGCGAGCTGATCCAAATCCTCAGCGCGCGGGCCAGCCATGGGCAGGGCGCGCGGCTTCACCACGGGGCCTTCGGCGGGGGCGTCAAAAATATCTTCGGGCAGGATCACGGCCACCGGGCCTGGCGTGCCGGATTCCGCCAAGTGGAAGGCGCGCGCAATCGTCTCACTCGCCTGTATCGGTTCAATGACTTCAAACACGCCCTTGGTAATGTCGGACAAAAGCCGTGAGTAATTCTGTTCCTGCAAGGCAAGCCGCCCAACATCCTTGCGTTCCACATGGCCTATCAGCATCACCAGCGGCGTTGCGTCATGAAAGGCGGTGTGCAGCGCGATCATGGCATTGGTCGCGCCCGGCCCGCGCGAGACCAGCGCCACGCCAGCGCGGCCATTGCGCATGCGCCCATCGGCAGCCGCCATGAAGCCCGCGCCGCCTTCATGCCGGCAGACCACCAGCCTAATGCCAGGGAATTCGCTCAGCGCATCAGTCAGGCCAAGATAGCTTTCCCCCGGCACGCAATAGATGATGTCAATGTCATGCGCCGCGAGGCTTTCGGCCAGCATATAGCCGACTGTCTTGGTCATGGGTTTCTCTCCGATCCTGTCTTATTCTGCGCGAATGCCAAGCTGCCGAATGACAGCTTCGAAATTCGCGCGATACTCCGCCAAAACCTGTCGGAAGGCATCCGGGCCGGCGAAGAAGGCCTCGGTTCCGATATTGGTCAAACGCTCATGCGTGTCGGGCTGCGCGGCAATTTGTTCAACGGCGCCCGCGATTTGCGCAATGATGGCGGGTGGCGTGGCGGCTGGGGCCATCAGGCCGATCCAGCCGGTGTAATCATAGCCTGGAAGATCGGCGGCCTCCGCCAGCGGAGGGATATCAGGCGCCAAGCGACTGCGCCGCCCGCTGGTGGAACCATAGGCCTTGAGCTTGCCTTCGCGGATCAGCGTGCCGGAAGCCGCTAAAGTTTCGATAGCGAAATGTACCTGACCGCCGAGCAGCGCCGCCATGGCGGGGCCGCTGCCCTGATAGGGGATATGCAGCGCTTCCACATTCGCGCGGGCCAGCAAAAGCGCAGTCAGCACATGCTGCGATCCCGCCGCACCAGAAGACGCATAGGTGTATTTGCCGGGATTGGCGCGCAGCAAAGCCAGCAGGGCGCGCGCATCGGGTGGCGGGAAATCCGCCCGCGCCACGAGGATATAGGGCGAGCCCGAAAACCGCGCGACCGGCGCCAGATCGCGGTTGACATCATAGGGCGTCCGATGGATCAGCGGGCCAAGGCTGATCGGCCCGATGGATGCGGCGAGCAATGTGTAACCATCGGGCGCCGCCTTGGCGACAATATCCGTGCCGATGCTGCCGCCCGCGCCGGCGCGATTTTCCGGCACGATGGGTTGGCCCAGCCGTTCCGAAAGTCTCTGTGCCATCAACCGACCAACCTGGTCCGTCGCTTGTCCTGGCGGCCAGGGCACCACCAAGCGAATGGGCCGGGCAGGCCAAGCTTGTGCTTGTGCCGGCCGGATCAGCAATGGCAGCGCTGCCACGCCAAGTGTGCGGCGGTTGATCATGATGCGTTTCCTCACCCTCTTGCCATCCTGACGCATTGGCGCGTGAGTGCAAGCGGGCAGGGCTTCGGAAAATCTATTGCGGCTTGATCCCGGCAGCCCGCGCCAGCGCACCAAGCTTTTCCAATTCGCTTCTGATGAAGGCGGTGTATTCGGCCGGCGTCCAGGGCGGGGGCGCGCCGCCCAAATCCTCAAGCTTTGCGCGTGTTTCCGGTTCGGCCAGCATGGCCTGGGTTTCGCGCGTCAGCCGCGCGAGGATTGGTGGCGGCGTAGCAGCGGGGGCGGATATGCCAAACCAGGCCGCCGAGACCACATCAAGCCCAGCTTCGCGCATGGTGGGCAGATCAGGAAATAGCGGCGAACGGGTTTCACTCAACAGCGCCAGGGCGCGAAGCGATCCGCTGCGGATATGCCCAACGGCGGAAGGCAGGCTATCAATAATGCCCGGTACAACACCGGCAATCACATCCGTCAGCGCCGGACCAACGCCGCGATAGACAACAGAACGCACCTCAACCCCCAGCGCCTGACCAAGCCGCACGCCAGCCAGATGGGAGGAGGTGCCAATGGCCGCTACAGCGAGCGTCAATTCACCTTCGCGCCGGCCCAATTCCAGATATTCCTGGGTATTGCGCGCGGGATGGTTGCGCGTGACCAAAAGGGCAGGGGGCGTGCGAGACAGCAGCGCGATATGCGCGAAATCTGCCATCGGGTCATAGCCGATATTGGGATAGATCGCAGGCGATACGCCATGCGAGGTTGAAGATGAAACCAGCAGCGTATGGCCATCCGGTTCCGCCCGCGCGACCAATTGTGCGCCAAGTGTCGCCCCCGCGCCGGGGCGGTTTTCGACCAGCATGGGCTGGCCGAGCCTGGGGCCGAGTTTCTCCGCCGCCAGCCGGCCAACAACATCCGTTGTGCCGCCCGGCGCGAAAGGCACAATCAGCCTGATGGGGCGCGATGGCCAAGCGGGTGCCTGGGCCTGCGCCGCCCAAGGCAGCAGGGGCAGCGCCAAGGCAAGGCGGCGCGTGAGCATGCTAGGCTTCGGCGGCGCCCGCACCAATTCAGCCCTTCTTCTTGCGGGCTTCCCATTCATCCAGATCAATGCGTGGGATTTCGATACGGTCCGTGGTGCGCGCATACCAGCCGCGCCCATGCATGCGGCCAACCAGGCCAAGCTTGGGGGTATCAATGTAATATTTGGCCGGATCCATCACGCAATCATCCTGCACATACATCCCAACCACCTTGCCGAGCACGATGATATGGCGCCCTGCAGGCACGAACTGGAAAATTTCGCATTCCAACGCCACCGGGCTTTCGGCAATGCGCGGCACGGCGACCTTTGTGGAAGGCGCGGTCGAAAGCCCTGCTTCGGTGATTTCGCTGACACCGGGCGGGAAATCCACCGCGGTGATGTTCATTTTCTCCGCCAGATCGGCCGAGACCATATTCACGACGAATTGCCCCGTCGCTTCGATATTGGCGACCGTATCCTTCAGCGCGCCCGGCGCGCGCGGCCCGCAGCCAAAGCCTACCACCACGGGATTGTCGGAAAAAGCATTGAAGAAGGAATAGGGCGCGGCATTCACCACGCCATCCTGGTCCTTCGTCACCACCCAGGCCACAGGGCGCGGCACCACGGTGGACACCACCAGCTTATAGGCCTGGTCAAAGGGGATTTTCGCGAAATCGAAATTCATGGGGTGCTTCCTTGGTGTTGAGAGCGAAGGCTCAGACGACGCGATGCGGGGGCGAAATGCCCTGGATCAGCACAGCGGCGAGGTTTTCAATGCAGCGCATGCCCATGGCATGGCGCGTTTCGATGGTGGCGGAACCGAGGTGCGGCAGCAGCGCCACATTCTCAAGTGCCATATAGCCCGGATGCACTCGGGGTTCGCCATCGTAAACATCAAGCCCGGCGGCGCGGATATGGCCGGATTTCAGGGCGGCGATCAGCGCCTCATCATCCACGGAAGGCCCGCGGCCGGAATTGATGACAATGGCGCCCTTTTTCATCTGCGCCAGACGCTCAGCGTTCAGCCATTTGCGCGTGCCCTCTCCGCCCGGGACATGCATGGAAAGCACATCAATCGTGGCCAGGAAGCCGGCATCGGTTTCATGGAAAATGGCACCTTGTTCGATTTCTACAGGCAGCCGCTGCATGTCGCGGTAATGGATTTCCATCTGTACGCCCCGCGCCATGGCGGCCAATTCGCGGCCAATGCGCCCATAGCCCAAAACGCCGAGCTTCTTGCCCTGCAGCGTCACACCCATGAGCTGCGTTGGCGCCCAACCTTCCCAACGCCCGGCACGGACCATGCGTTCCCCTTCGCCGGCGCGGCGGGCGGCCATCAGCATTAGGGTAAAGGCGCATTCGGCGGTCGCGAAGGAAAGCACTTCGGGCGTATTGGTCACGGCAATGCCGCGCGCGCGCGCCGCATCAATGGCGATATGGTCAAAGCCGACGCTGAAAGTTGAAATCACCTTCACGCTTTCCGGCAGGGAAGCAATGGCGGCGGCGTTCATCCCATCCCCTGCGGCGCAGAGGATGCCCACCGCCCCGCAAGCCTTGGCGCGGGAGGCGACCTCAGCGCCATCGCGGCCCCAAAGCGCGTCTTCGGGGTTCAGCCTGGCGTCGAAGACTTCAGTGAGCCGTGCCTCAATGGCCTTGGGCAATTTCCGGGTGACGAGAATGACTGGCTTGGCCATGGGGGTTTTGTGCTCCGCGTCTTTGAACGGGCCGCACCATGGCCCGGCTTGGCCCGTCTTGCCAGAGGGCGGGTGAGGGGGCAGGGTCGGGGCCTTATTCTTTTGTGGAGAAACGGGTCATGGATTTGGGGTTGAAGGGCAAGCGCGCCTTGGTCATGGGCGGTTCCAAGGGGCTTGGGCGGTCCATCGCGGATGCCATCGCGGCGGAGGGCGCCATTGTGACGGTCAGCGGGCGCGAACAGGCAAGCCTGGATAAGGTGGCGGCGGAATTGAAGGCGCTGGGCGCCAAGGCGGCCTATGGCATTCAGGCTGATGTTTCGTCCGGCGCCGAGATGGATAAGCTCGCCGATGCGGCTGTGGCTGCCATGGGGGGCGTGGATATCCTGGTGCTGAACCATGGCGGGCCGCCGGTGTGCACCGCTTCCCAGATGAAGGAAGAAGATCTGGTCAAGTGGTTCCAGAATATCGTGCTTTCCCCAATTCGTATCACCAATCGCCTGATGCCGGCGATGCGCGCGCAAAAATGGGGCCGGGTGATTGTGGTGGGCAGCACGGGCATGCAGCACCCGATTCCGACTCTGGCGCTTTCCAATACGCTGCGCGCTTCGATCTGGGGTTGGCTGAAGACCCTGGCCGCGGAAGTGGCCGCTGATGGTGTCACCATGAATGTGCTGGCGCCGGGTAGCATCCTGACCGATCGCATCACCACCAATACCGCCATTCGCGCCAAGCAAACGGGCGTGTCGGAGGATGAAATCCTGGCCCAGACGGCCAAGGAGATTCCCGCGGGCCGCATTGGCATGCCGGCGGAATATGGGCCGATGGGCGCGTTTTTGGCGGGTGAGACCGGCGCTTACATCACCGCTTCCATGATCCGCGTGGATGGCGGGCGCGTGCGGAGCATGCTGTAAGCCTGCACATGCTGCCCAATCTGACCCCTGACATGGCACTCGCGGCGCGGTTGTTTGACGCGCTGCGAGACGCCACACGCGATGGCGAAGGTGTCACGCGCGAAGCCTATGGGCGCGGAGAGCGCATTGCGCATCAATTGGTGCGAGATGCCGCCGAAGAACTTGGCCTGGAATGCCGCAATGATGTCGCGGGCAATCTTTACATGACCCTGCCCGGGACGGACCGCAC
>JADCES010000318.1 GCA_020250005.1 Roseomonas sp. | reverse complement strand
TGGCTTCAGGCAGGCGGAGCGCCGGGCCAAGCGGCAGAGGCGCGACGGCCTTTTCTTCCGACCCAGCCGCAATGATCGGCGCATCCCGCCGCACCCGCGCGAGCGCCATGGCGGAAGCCGCCGCACTGGCAATGGCGCCTTGGGCGGTAAGCCCAGCCTCAGCCAGGCTGGCGGTAAGTTGCTTGAGCAAGGCGGCCTCACCGCCGAACAAATGACCGCAGCCGGTGATATCCAGCAGCAGCCCATCAGGCGGCAGGGCAGCGCTGATCGGGGTGAAGCGCTGCGCCCAAAGCGCCAGATCGCGCAGCCCCGCCGCGCTGGCTTCCGGCTGGGCGGGCAAAACCAGCAAATCGGGCAAAAGGGCTTCGGCATCGGCCAGCGCCTGGCCTGGCTCCAGCCCCGCTGCCGCGGCGTGATGATCCAAAGCCACCAAAAGGCGCCGCGCGCCCTGCCGTGCCCAAAGTGCGAGGGGCTGATCCGCCGGCAGATCGGGGCGGCTTTGGCGCAAATGCTCCGCCGCCCAGAAGGGCAGATGCACAGCAAGGTAACGGCGGGTGGGCTTCATCCGCCGCCTGCTTCCAGATGCAGCGTATTGGTCGTGGCGTTGAACGCCACATTCCAAGGCCCCGCCGGCGCGCCGCCGCGTTGGCGAAGCAGCGTCAGGCGCCAGCGCGGCGCGGCGTCACTCGCAAGCGGGGCGATATGCCAGCGCGTGCGCGCGGCGGAAGCACCGGCAGCGCCATCTGGGCGCAGCAGCAGGCCGAAAACGCCCCCCGCTTCGGCGGCCAGATGCAGGCGGCGGGTTGCAGTCAGATCAAGCCCCTGCCCGCTGCCTGCCATCAGCACAGCGGCGCCCAAAGCGGGGCAGCGCAGGGCTTCTTCCATGGCCCAGAGCGCTTCCGGCCAGCGCGCCGCCCGCGCCAGGATCAGCTTGTCCGGCGGCAGGCCGAAGGGCACCAGCCCCGGCGGCCAGACAAGATTCGATTCCTGTTCGGTGGAAATCCACAGCACCTGCCCGCCGCAGCGCGCCAGCAGGATGGCGGCAAAAGCCACGCCAGATCCGGGGGTTGCGGCACAAACTTCATGTAACGCTCCACGCGCAAGGCCAGCTCCGATCAAGCTGGTATCAGCAAAAACCGGAATGGGCGCACCGATACCCCCCTCGGTAGTACGGGCGCTAAGCCCGGCCAGGGTATCGCGCAGCCGGGCCAGGGCAGCGTTGCGGGGTGACAGGGGATCGGCGGCAATCATGGGAAAGAAAGCTTATCAAAGGAACAAAATAAGAACAAGCCCTATCTTGTAGTCCCCTGTTCCCTCCCGCCCCGGGATTTCCCATAGTGCCATCACAGCAGAAAGGAGGCCCCGATGGCCCAACCCCTCGATAAAGCGCATTTCGAAGCCCTGATGGCCCAAGCCGGGCTTGATCTGACGGAAGCCGAAAAGGAAGGCATTCGCGCCGCTTCCGCCCATACCCAGGCGGCCGCCGCGCGCGTGCGCACCCCGCGTGAGGTCTCAGTGGAATCCGCCACCATCTTCACCCTGAAGGGGGCAGGCGCATGACCAGCTTCCCGACCATTGCGAGTGCGGCGCGCGATATTGCCGCGAAGCGCATCTCACCGGTTGAATTGATGAAGGATCATTTGGCGCGATCGGAGAAGCTCAATCCTGCGCTGCATGCCTTCATCCGCTTCACGCCGGAGATTGCGCTGGAACAGGCGCGCGCGGCGGAAGCGCGGCAGGCGGCGGGTGCGCTGCATGGGCCACTTGATGGAATCCCCATTGCCCATAAGGATATTTATGAAACGGCGGGGGTCACCACCACCGGCCATTCGCGCGTGCTGGAACATCATGTACCCAAGGCGGATTCGGCGGTGGTGCGGTGCTGGCGCGAAGCGGGCGCGGTGATGCTGGGCAAGCTCGCCACGCATGAATTCGCCTGGGGCGGGCCTTCCTTTGATTTGCCTTGGCCACCCGCGCGCAATCCCTGGAATACAGAATATTTCACCGGCGGGTCTTCATCCGGCACCGGCGCTGCGGTGGCTGCCGGCATGATCCTGGGCGGCACGGGGTCTGATACGGGCGGTTCCATTCGCGGCCCGGCATCGCTTTGCGGCATTGCCGGCATCAAGCCGAGCTACGGTTTATGTTCGCGCACCGGCGTGTTGCCCCTCTCGCAAAGCCTGGACACCACCGGCCCCATGGCCTGGACGGTGGAAGATTGCGCGCTGCTGCTGGATGCCATGACCGGGCATGACGCCAGCGATCCATCATCGGCCAATCGCCCGCGGCCTGATCTGCTTTCCGGCCTCAATGGTGGCGTGAAGGGTCTGCGCATTGGCGTGATCCGTCATTTCCATGAGGATGACTGCAAAGTCAGCCCCGGCATGGCCGCAGGCATCGCGCATCTGACCAGCACATTGGCAGCACAAGGGGCGGAAATCCGCGACGTGAAGCTGCCGCCGCTGGCTGATTTCAACGCCGCCGGCTGGCTTATTCTGGCCGCTGATGCCTATGCGGTGCATGAGACATGGATGCGCGAAAAATACCGCGCCTATGGCGAGTTTTTGCGCGAAAGGCTGGCGCTGGCTTCGACCATTACGGCCGCCGATTACATCCAGGCGCAGCGCCGCCGGCGAGAGCTCTGCGAAGCTGTTGCCGCAGCGATGCGCGATTGCGATTTGCTGGTGACGGCCGCGCAACCAGGTGAAGCGCGGCCCATTCATCAGATGACGAAATGGGCGTCTTTTGAGGTGCCGAATTTCACCATCCCCTTCAACCTGACCGGCCAGCCGGCGCTGACGGTTTGCACCGGCTTTGGTGCGGGCGGCATGCCGGTGGGCGCGCAGATTGTGGGCCGGGCTTTTGAGGATGCGACAGTGCTGCGCGCCGGTCAGGCCTATGAATTGGCCGCTGGGTGGCGGGGCAAGCGGCCGGCGATGGCGGGCTGACACCCCGCCAGGGTGACAGGGTTCAGGGCCAAAAACGCCTTCCATCAAGGCGTTATGCCCAATCCGCCGGCCAAACGCCGGCTGGATTGGGCATTTGTCACTTCATGGCGTGCCAAGGGCGCAAAACATCTCTAAAGGATGGCCGAAATTTCATTTTCGGCAGGAGAATGACCAATGCACCTTACCCGCAGAAGCCTTGTGGCGGCCAGCATGGCAGCGCCCCTCATCGCACGCCCCCTTCACGCCCAAGGGGCCTGGCCGCAGCGGCAAATCCGCTGGGTAGTTCCTTTCCCGCCCGCGGGGACGGCCGATATCCTTTCGCGCCTCTTGGCGGAACGCGTCGCGGCGCGGCTTGGCCAGCCGGTGGTGGTGGATAACCGCGCCGGCGCTGGCGGCACGATTGCCGGCGCTTTGGTCGCGCAGGCGCGCGGCGATAGCCATATCGTCATGGTCTCCAATTTCGCGCCGCATGGAGTCTCGCCCAGTCTTTTCGCCAATATCGGCTATGATGCGGAACGGGATTTTACCCATATGGCGCTGTTTGGCGCGCTGCCGATGGTGATTGCGGTCAATCCCAACCTGCCGGCCCAAAATATTCAGGAATTTATCGCGCTCGCGCGTCAACGCGGGTCAGCGCTGAACATGGCCTATGGCGGCAATGGCACGGCTTCGCACCTGATAGGGCTGATCTTCCATCGCGCTGCCGGCATTTCGCCAACCTTCGTGCCCTATCGCGGCGCTGGTCCGGCGCTGGTGGATGTGCTCGCCGGCACGGTTGAATGCATTATCGAAACCCTGCCGGCCGCCCTTGGCCATATTCGCGCCGGGCGGTTGCGCGCGCTGGCCGTCAGCTCTGCCACGCGGTCAATTGTGCTGCCGGATGTGCCGACTTTCACCGAAATCGGCCTGGCCGAGGCGACGGGCGTGAATTGGTTCGGCTTCTGCGGCCCAGCCGGATTGCCGGAACCCATTGTCGCGCGCTGGCT
>JADCES010000317.1 GCA_020250005.1 Roseomonas sp. | reverse complement strand
GAACAAGGCTGGCGCGTGCTTTTCACCCGCGCCTCCGATCTCGTGCAACGCCTGCAACTGGCTAGGCGCGAACTCGCCCTTGAAGGTGCCATCGCAAAGCTTGACCGCTACGATCTGCTCATCCTTGACGATATCACCTATGTTTCAAAGGATCGGGCCGAAACCAGCGTATTGTTTGAATTGAGCACCAAACGATATGAACAGCGTTCCATGCTGATCACAGCAAACCAGCCCTTTGGCGAATGGGGGCGCATCTTTCCAGATCAGGCCTTGACACTCGCCGCCATCGACAGGCTGGTGCATCACGCTACCATTCCTGAAATGAACGTCGAAAGCTACCGACGTAAGGCAGCCCTGGAACGCAAGCGCGGAGCAGGCCGTGTGCCAGCCTTCGCAACACAAAACGAAACACACGGCGATAGCAGCTGAGGGGAACGAGAAAGGGTTGATTGACGCTCCGCGTCAATCAACTTCAGCCCAAGCGTCAATCAGGCATTGCATAATGCGGAAATAGCGACAATCATCCCAAAATCCAGCCGCGCAATCTCATCCTGATTGTCGCGCTCATCGCATCCTGATTGTCGCGGTATGCGTGCTGCTGGTTTCAGCCGCTTCGCGCGTCGCGCTCGCTCTGCATCACCAGCAATGCCTTGCTGATATCGCATCCAGGAACTCGCCTATGGCGGGCTGCGGCCGGAAATACGCAAACGTCTGGAGGCGTTGGGCGAAAGGCTGGTTGGCGGCAATGCTGTGCCGCGCCGCATCCGCGCCGATAAGCGGCCCCTGTCCTCAAGACCAGGGACTGGGTCAAGGGATTGATGCAGCGACGACCGCGGCAGGTGGTTGCCGTCGTGCTGGCGAACAAGATGGCACGGATCGCCTGGGCCTTGATGGTGCGCGGCACGTCCAGCAGAGTCGCAGCCGCCGCCTAGCGGGGGCTGCCGGCCGGGAGCTTGCGAGAGCAAAGGAGCATAATGGCAAAGTCGGTTGCACCGACGGATCGGGATAGCCTGCAATATAGCAGGGGCATCAAGCCCGCTTAGTTGTTAAGGTACTTGGTTCGCGGAACCCATCAGGGCCTGCGGTCATGACGACCGCATTGAGAGGCCGGACACATGACCGCAAGCAACCGCGGACGCCATAAAATGCAACGTCGCCCCTTGTAAGCCGGGGGCCATCCACATTTGCCATGATCAGCGCCCCCATCGCAAAAATTGGCGGCGCTGCGGGGCCGCTCGGCGAACAGCAGAGGCATCCGCAAGTGCCCGGCGAATTGGCCAAGCGGCAACAATGAGGCAAGCGGGACCTTCAGGGCTGCCCCATTTGGGGGCTTGTCCCAAATCCCCCTTCCGTAACCCCAGTTGAAAAGAAAAACTGGATTGCATACATGACGTGTAGCATTGTATCTTTAGAATTCGTTTGTTAGTCCTTGGATGGCCCATGACAACAGCCTGGGAACAGGCCTATCTGACGCTCCGGCGCTGCCTTGCGGATGGGACCTATCCGCCGGGCGCGCATTTGCGCGAAGAAGACCTGGCCACTCAGCTTGGCGTAAGCCGCACCCCCATTCGTGAGGCATTGCGACGCTTGGATGCCGAAGGCTGGCTCCGCGTTGTGCCAAATCAGGGCGCTTTCGCGGCTGAATGGTCGCTGCCGGAAATGATCGAGATTTTCGACCTGCGCGCCATGCTGGAATCGCACGCCGCCGAGCACGCCGCCATGGCGCCAAGCGCCCAGGGCCTGGCCACGCTAAGGGCCGCTTGTGAGGCGGGGGAAGCTGCCATGCCCGGCGCGACCCTAGCCGCGATTGAGCAAATCTCCGAAGCCAATGTGCGCTTCCACCAGACCCTTTGGGAAATGAGCGGGCAAAACCGCACCCGCGCGAGCCTGATCAGCCTTGCAGTGCCGCCCATGATCCTGCGCAATTTCCGCAAATTCAATGACGCCAATCTGCGCCGCAGCCTGGCGCAGCACCGCGAAATGACCGAGGCGATTGCCGCGCGTAATCCAAGCTGGGCCGGCGCGGTGATGCGCGCGCATGTTGAAGCCGGTAAGGCTGTGTTCCTGGCCGCCGCCGCACAGACAGGGCAGGAGGCGGCATGATAACCCCGGTGCATACATATTGTATGCAATCTGCCATCCCATCAGTGGCAGGCGCCCTGACCGCCATGGCTGAGGGAAGTGTAACGCCCGAAGAAATCCTTGAAGCCTGCCTCACGCGCATCGCCGCACTGAACGGCAGGCTGCATGCCGTGCATCATCTGGATGAAGCAGGCGCGCGGGCCACGCGGGATACCGGCGCACTCACGGGCATTCCCTGTGGCATTAAGGATAACTTCGATGTTGCCGGCCTACCTTGCATCGCCAATTCTAGGCTCCGCGCTGGGCGAATGGCGACTCAGGATGCGCCCATCGTGTCCATGCTGCGCCAAACCGGGGCGCCCTTGCTCGGCAAGCTCGCCACCTGGGAATATGGCACCGGTACGGGGGCAGAACATTTCGATCTGCCGAACCCGCCCGCGCGCAACCCTTGGGACACAGCGCGCTTCACCGGCGGTTCTTCCACCGGCGCCGGCGTTGCGGTTGCGACCGGCATGACGCTTTTCGCAATTGGTTCAGACACCACCGGTTCCGTGCGCCTGCCCGCCGCTGCAACCGGCTGCTGCGGCGTGCTGATGACGCCAGGCGTGCTGCCCATGGAAGGCGGCTTGCCGAATACCTATTCCATGGACCGCCCCGGCCCTATCACCTGGACCGCCGAAGATGCCGCGATTGTGCTGGATGCGATGCTGAGCACGCAATTGCGCGCCGCCGGCAGCGCGGGTGCGACAGGGCTTCGGATCGCCGTGGTGCGTGATCCCGGCCCAGGATTGCCTGCTGCCCAGGCTGAACTCGCCGCCGCTTTTGAAGCGGGGCTTGGCGTTCTGTCGCATCTTGGGGCGCGCATCACGGAAGCAAAGCTGCCTTGGACAGCTTCCACATGCCTGGATGCGGCGCGCGTAATTGGCGCGGCAGAATCCGCCTCCATCCATGAGGAGGAGCTGCGCAATTCACCGGAATTGATGGGCGCTGCGCTGCGCGACAAATTACTCGCCGGCATGGGGGTAAGCGCGGTGGATTATCTGGCAGCGCAGCGCCTGCGCCGGGCCTTTACCGATGCAATGGAACGCTTCTGGGATGCGCATGATGTGGTGATCTGCTTTGGCACGCTGCATCTACCGCCACGCCTGGGTGTGGAACCAGAATCCTCCAACTATACCATGGAAACCATGCTGACGCCCGCAAGCCTCGCGGGGTTGCCGGCGCTGGTTCAATGCACGGGCTTTTCTGAAGCCGGGCTGCCGCTGCATTGGCAGATCATGACGCGCCAGGGCAATGAGGCAGCGATGTTCCGCGCCGCAATGGCCTTTGAGGGCGCGACCGATTGGCGCAGCAGGAGGCCCGCATGATCCCGCCTCAATACGCCGCGCGCGCCGCTGAATTGGCAAAAGGCATATCGGCCATCGCAGCGCGCTTGCCGCGCGATTGGCCTAAGGAGCATCCGCCGGCGAACCCCGCCTGCGAAGCGACAACTGCATCAGCAATAACGGGAGAGCAAAAACATGGCTGAGACGAGTATGGCGCCGGGTTTTGGTCGGCGCGCCTGGATGGCCAGTGCCGCGGCATTGGCCTTTGGTGCCGGCTTTGGCGTGCCGGTGATGGCGCAAGGCGCGCGCACGCTGCGTGTGCGGTTCGGGTCTGATATCTCCGTGCTGGATCCGGCGCGTATTTTCCAGATCGAAAATCAATCCATCGCTGGCCATATCTATAACGGCCTGGTGCAATATGATCAGCGCACCAATGAAATCGTGCCCGACCTTGCGACAGGTCATGAGGTTTCCGCCGATGGCACGGTCTGGACCTTTCGGCTGCGGCCCAATGTCACTTGGCACAAGAATTATGGTGCCTTTACATCGGATGATGTGAAATTCTCTTTTGAGCGTGTGTTGGATCCCACAACGGGCAGCCTCTATCGCGGGCAGCTTGCGGGGCTCAAGGAAATCCAGACGCCCGATCCGCTGACGGTGCGCCTGGTGCTGGAAGCACCCAATTCCGGCTTCCTGCACAAGCTTTGCGCCTTCAACCAGGGCTGGATCGTCTCTCGCCGCGCGGTCACCGAACTCGGTGAGCGTTACACCATGAACCCGATCGGCACCGGCCCCTTCATGTTTGACCGTTGGACGACGGGCAATGAGGTGCGGCTGGTGGCGAATACCGCCTATTTCGGTGGCGCGCCGGCGCTGACCGATATCATTTTCCGCGTGGTGCGTGATGAAACGGCGGCGGCGATTGCTCTCGAAAACCGTGAATTGGACGTGTTCTTCGCGCTGCAATCGCCGGATGTGATTGAACGTCTGCGCCGTGCCAATGGCGTGACCTTGCTGGATCGTCCGGCGAATAACACGGCCAATCTGGTACTGAATACCACCGCCGGGCCTTTGGCCGATGTGCGTGTGCGCCGCGCCATAATCCATGCGCTGAACCGTAAGGCGCTGATTGATGGCTTCTTCCGTGGTACGAAGTTCGAAGCGACCAGCGTGCTGACCTCCACCTTCCAGGAATTTAGTGATGAGGGTGTGCCGCGCTATCCCTATGATCCGGATCGTGCGCGCGCGCTGCTGCGGGAAGCGGGCGTTTCCAATTTCCGCTTTGAAATCACCACGGTCGGCCTGAACCCCTTCGACCGTTTCCCTGTGCCGCTCGCCAATGATTTGCAGCAGGTTGGCATTCAGGCAACGGTGCGGGTACTGGAACGCGGTGCCTATGTACAGGCGCGGTCTTCGGGCAATCTGCAATCCTGCATTACGGCGGTGGTTGGCCCGCCCGATCCGGATAGCCCGCTGGTCACGCTCTATCACACGCGTTCCCATCCGCCGGGGCTGAATACATCGCGCTATAATCGCGCCGATGATCTATTGGCGGAAGCGGCGCGTGCGCCCGATCTTGCCGGGCGTCGCGCGGTCTATAATCGTCTGCTGCGGCAGACCATGGAAGATGTGCCGGTGATTCCGCTTTATGCGGATAGGCTTTTCATCGCGCATGGGCCGAATGTGCAGGGCTTTGTGCAGAACAGCCTGTTCACGGTGAATGCCTCACCGGTGTCGCTGCGCGGCGCCTGATGCTGTTTTACCTCGCCCGCTGCGCGGCGCAGCTTGTTGTTGCGCTGGTTGGGATCGTCACGGTGGCCTTCTTTTTGATGCGGGCCATTCCGGGCGATCCCGCCCTTTACATGTTGGGCGATTTCGCAACCGCCGAGGCGCTCGCGACCCTGCGCGCGCGCCTTGGCCTTGATCTGCCGGTTTGGCAGCAATATGGCGTGTTCTTGCTGCGCGCCGCACAGGGGAATATGGGCGTTTCGGTGGTGACCGGGCAGCCCGCCCTGGCCGAGATTTGGGCCGCGGTTCCCCCATCAGCCACGCTTGCCGTCGCGGGCATGGCGATTGCCATTTGTTTTGGTGTGCCCCTCGGCATTATCGCAGCAGTGCGCCAGGGCAGCGCGGTTGATCTTGCCGTGATGCTGCTGGCCCTGGGCGGCATTTCCTTTCCGGTGTTTTGGCTAGGGCTGGTTGCGATCCTCACACTTTCGCATGCGCTTGGTCTTTTCCCCGCACTTGGCGCGACAAGCGAGCCCGGCTTCTGGAAGGGCCTGCATCATTTGGCCTTGCCCGCCTTGGTTTTGGGGCTTTCGGTGGCGGCCTATATCGCGCGGCTCACGCGTTCGGCGATGTTGGAGATTCTGGGGCAGGATTTCATTCGTGTGGCGCGCGCCATGGGCGTACCCGAACGGCGCATTGTCTGGCATTTGGCCTTCCGCAATGCGCTGATCCCGGTGTTGGCGGTGATAGGCGTGACCTTTGCCTGGTCGCTAGGTAATGCAATTTTGGTGGAAGCGGTCTTCAGCCGGCCGGGCTTGGGCTCCACGATTCTGAAGGCGATATTGTCGCGCGATTACCAGCTAGTGCAGGCAGGGGTTCTGGTGTTGGCGGCAGCGGTGGTGCTGCTGAATACTGCGCTTGATCTGATCTATGGCGCGATAGACCCAAGGCTGCGCCGCATATGACAGCCATGACCGAAGCGGAAGAAGCGCTGGAAGACAATGCCGCGCGCAAACGCGCCATGCTCAGGCGCTATTTGCGCCATCCTGGCTTCATGATAGGGGCAATTGGGATCGGGCTTTTGGTTCTGGTTGCGCTTTTCGCGCCCTGGATTGCCCCCCATTCACCGACGCGCACGGATTTGATGAATACGCTGGCGCAGCCCTCAGCAACCTATTGGCTGGGCACGGATCAATTCGGTCGCTGCGTGCTTTCCCGCCTGATCCATGGCGCGCAGGTTTCGCTGCAAGTTGGTTTTTTTGTTGTGCTGATCTCGCTTACCGCCGGCACGCTGCTTGGTGCCATTGCGGGCTATGCGGGGGGCTTTTTGGAACGCGCGCTGGTCGCAATTATTGATATTCTTCTGGCCTTCCCGTCCTTTCTATTGGCACTCGCGCTGGTGGCAGCGCGCGGCAATACGCTTGATTCCATCATCCTGGCGGTCGCCATTGCCTATACGCCGCGTGTGGCGGCGGTGATGCGCTCGGTCGTGCTCACCATTCGCCCACGGCCTTTCATTGAAGCATCGCGTGCGATTGGGCTTTCCACCTGGACCATCATCATCCGCCACGTGATTCCTAATGCGCTGCCGCCGGTGATTGTGGTGGCAACGGTGAGTGCCGCCACGGCCATTCTGGCGGAAGCCGGGCTTTCCTTCCTGGGGCTTGGCGTGCAGCCGCCCACGCCCACCTGGGGCAATGTGATTGCGGAAGGCCAAACCGCCATCACCACCAATCCGCTGATTTCGCTTTCCGCCGGGCTCTGCATCGCCTTTACCGTGATTGTGCTGAACCTGCTGGGCGATGGGCTACGCGATACGCTGGACCCGCAAATGCGCCGCAATACGGGCAAGCTGCTATGACCGCGATGTTTGAATTGCGGAACCTGACTGCCGCCGTGCCGGGCGAAGCCGGCGCGGTGCGCTTGGTTGAAGATGTCTCCTTGCAGGTGCAGGCGGGTGAAACCCTTGCCATTGTGGGCGAAAGTGGTTCTGGCAAGACAGTGACCTTCACCTCAGCGCTTGGCCTGCTGCCAAAGCCGGGCCGCGTGATCGCCGGCCAGGCGCTGCTGGAAGGCGAGGATTTATTGCAGCTATCGCCTGAGGATTTGCGTCGGCGCCGTGGTGCGCGCATTGGCATGGTGTTCCAGGACCCGTTGACGGGCCTCAATCCGGTTTTTCGCATTGGGGATCAGATCACTGAGGTTTTGCGCGCCCATCTGCCGATTTCCCGTGCGGCTGCGCGTGAACGGGCCATCGCCTTGCTCGCGCGGGTGCAAATCCCCGACCCGGCGCGGCGTGTAGATGATTACCCGCATCAGTTTTCAGGCGGTATGCGCCAGCGGGTGCTGATCGCCATGGCGATTGCGCTCGGCCCGCGCGTGTTGATTGCCGATGAACCAACCACCGCGCTGGATGTGACGGTGCAGGCGCAGGTGCTTGATCTGCTCACGGATTTGCGTGAGGCCGATGGCATGGCGATGGTACTGATCACGCATGATCTTGGCGTGGTGGCGCGTCAGGCGGATCGGGTTGCCGTGATGTATGCCGGGCGCGTGGTGGAAACCGGCACGGTTGAGGAAGTGTTTCGCACGCCGCGCCATCCCTACACCATCTCTCTCTTTCGCAGCATTCCAGATTTGGAATCGCCTGCCGGGGCAAAGCTTGCGCCCATTTCCGGCGCGCCGCCTGATCCTGCGCGCCGGCCAGCCGGTTGCGCCTTTGCGCCGCGCTGCTTCGCCACGCGCGAAGATGCCGGCTGCCTGCGCGAACGCCCAGGCCTGACCGAAGATCATCATGCGGTGGCCTGCCACAGGGCTGGATTGCTGGAGGCAATGTCATGACCGCGCTTCTGGAGGTTGACGCGCTGCACAAGAAGTTTGGCGGCGGCAATACCCTATTCGGCGCTAAGCGCGCCACGGTCCGCGCAGTGGATGGGGTTTCCTTCAACCTCGCAGCGGGAGAAACACTCGGCTTGGTTGGGGAAACCGGCAGCGGTAAATCCACCCTTGGCCGGTTGGTGCTGCGCCTGAT
>JADCES010000316.1 GCA_020250005.1 Roseomonas sp. | reverse complement strand
GGTATTGATTGGCGCGCCTCACCCTTGCGCGCACCCTCGCTTAAGGGCTTGCCGCCGGCCTTCCTGATGACAGCGGGTGTTGATCCTTTGGTGGATGAGGGCATTGCCTATGCCAAACGCTTGGATGAGGAAGGCGTGAATGTCACGCATCTGCATGTCGCGGATCAGATCCATGCCTGCCTGACCATGGGGCGCTTCATTCCGAAATCCGATCTGGTGCTGCAACATGCCGCCGCCAGTCTGCGGGCGCATTGGGGCATATGATTTACCGCTTCACCCCAAGCTTCATTTCGCGGTGCCAAATATAAAGCCCCGCACCCACCAGGACCAGGATGCCAAGAAAATCCCAGGCATCCGGCATTTCCGCCCAGATCAGCGCGCCAAGCGCCGTGGTCCAGATGATCGCTGAATATTCAAAGGGCGCCAATAAAGAAGCCTCCCCCTTGCGATAGGCATCCGTCATCATGATTTGCGCAATCGCGGAAACCAGGCCAATGCCGGCCAGCAGTGCCCATTGCGTCGGGCTTGGCCAGACCCAAACGGGGATCATCGCAATCCCCGCCAGCACGGCAGAGAAAAACGCAAACCAGAATACAATGGCCACGCCGCTTTCGCCGGCCTCACCCATTTTGCGAATGGTGATCATGGCAAGCGCCCAGGCCAGGGCGCCCAAAAGGCATAGCGCCAGCGCAAGCCATTGCGTATCCGTGGTGCCCTGTTCGGGCCGCACCATCAGCAGCACGCCACAAAACCCGACCAGCACTGCAAGCCAGCGGCGCCAGCCAACCTTTTCACCCAGAATCGGCGTGGCCAAGAGAGTCAAGAATAGCGGCATGGTGAAGCCAAGCGCCGTTACCGTCACCAGCGGCAGATGGACATAGCCGTAAAAGGACCCGACCATCCCAACCATGCCGAAAATCATGCGCAGCACATGGCTGCCGGGGTTGCGCATGCGCAGCGCCGCCAGGCCTCCCGCGCTGATGATCACGGGCAAAAGCGGGATCAGCGCAAAGAAATTGCGGAAGAAAATCACCTCAGCAACTGGAATGCCCGTGCCGATGGTCTTGGCGAAAGCGGCCGAGATGGAAAAGCTTGCCGCGGCTAGAACCACCAAAATGACGCCACGGCGGCGCGCACGCCGGGTCCGGGCGGGATCTTGGGCAGGGGAATCGTTTTGGTTCATGCGACTGGCGGCGTAAACCTAACCCGAAACCCGCCTGAGGGGCAGAGGTTTTGTTCCGCCGCTTTCTGGCCTAGCCTATCCAACCAAGGTGACGCTCAGGAAACGCATGACTGATTTGATCTTTCGCGACGATGCCTATGCTGCCGAGATCGGCGCCAAGGTGCTGGCCGCCTCGACCGAGGCGATCATCACGGACCGGACGAATTTCTACGCCCAGGCGGGCGGTCAGCCCGGTGATACGGGCGTGCTGCGCTGGCCGGGCGGCGAGGCGCGCATCGCCAATACCATCAAGGGGCCGGAAGATACGGTGCTGCATGTGCCCGAAGCCGGCGCTGCCTTGCCGGAAGTGGGGGCGACTGTCACGCTCGCGCTTGATTGGCCGCGGCGCTTTCGCCTGATGCGCATGCACACCACGCTGCATTTGCTGTGCAGCCTAATCCCTGGCGCGGGTGTCACCGGCGGGCAGATCGGGCTTGAGAAATCGCGCCTTGATTTCGATCTGCCGGAACCACCCAGCAAGGAAAGCCTGACCGAAGGGCTGAATGCGCTGATCGCTGCCAATCATCCCATCACGCAGGAATGGATCACCGAGGCGGAACTGGATGCAAACCCTGGCCTGGTGCGCACGCTTTCCGTGCAGCCGCCACGCGGCGCCGGGCGCATTCGCCTGGTGCGTATTGGCAGTGCTGATGCGCCGATTGATCTGCAACCCTGCGGTGGGACGCATGTGCGCCATACGGGCGAGATCCGGCGTGTGGAGGTCACGAAAATCGAAAACAAGGGCAGGCAGAATCGCCGCGTTTCCCTGGTGTTGGTGGAGGATTGATCCATGCATGATCTGGTTTCAACCGAATGGCTGGCCGAGGGGCTCGGCGCACCTGATCTCATGGTGTTTGATGCCACCAAGTATCTGCCGAATGAGCCCTTTGATGGCCTGACCAAGTATCGCGAAGCGCATATTCCGGGCGCGCGCTTCTTCGATATTGATGTCGTGGCCGATCCCGACACGAATTTGCCCCATATGGCGCCAACGGCGGGCCGCTTCGCGCGGCTCATGGGGGAAATGGGCATCAGCAATGCCACGCGCGTGATCTTTTATGATCAGAAAGGGCTGCAATCCTCGGCGCGCGGCTGGTGGCTGATGAAGCTGTTTGGCCATGAAAAAGCGGCGGTGCTGGATGGTGGTTTGCCGAAATGGTTGGCGGAAGGGCGCGCGACGGAAAGCGGCGATGCGAAGCCCGCCGCGCCCAGCAGCTACACGCCGGATTTCCGCGCTGATCTTGTCAAGGGTATTGGCGATGTGAAGCGCATTATCGCGCATGGCGGCGCGCTGATTTTGGATGCGCGCGCCAAGGGCCGTTTTGATGGCACCGCGCCGGAACCGCGCCCGGGCTTGCCTTCTGGCCATATGCCGGGGGCGAAAAGCGTGCCCTTCAATGAATTGCTCAATGCCGATTTCACCATGAAGGATGCGGCTACACTGCGCGCGCGTTTTGCTGCTGCCGGGGCGGATGCCATTAAACCTATCGTCACCAGCTGCGGCACCGGTGTCACCGCCTGCATCCTTGCGCTTGGGCTGAAACAGGCCGGGCTTGGTGATGCCGCGATCTATGATGGTTCCTGGACCGAATGGGCCGGCAGGCCCGAAACCCAAAAGGAAAAGAGTAGCTGATATGGCCGACAACAACGCCAAAGACGGGCAAGGCTTCGCCACGCGTATGTCTCATGCCGGGCGCGCGGGAACGCGTGTGCATGGCTTCGTCAATCCCGCCGTGCATCGCGGTTCAACCGTGCTGCACCCGAATTCCGAATCACGCCGCGCCTTCCAGAAGGACAAATGGAACCGCGTGATGACCTACGGCACCGCCGGTGGTCCCACGCAATATGCTTTGGAAGATGTGGTCGCGGAAATTGAAGGCGGCACGCGCTGCGTTCTGGTCGGCACTGGCCTTGCTGCCGTGACGGTGCCGCTGATGGCCTATCTCAAGACCGGCGATCATTGCCTGATGCCGGATTCCGCCTATGGCCCCGCGCGCAATGTTTGCAATGGGCTGCTTAAGGATTGGGGGATCGAGACCACCTATTACGACCCGCTGATTGATGAGGCCGGCATCCGCGCGCTGATCCGCCCCAATACCAAGGTGGTCTATACCGAAAGCCCCGGCAGCCACACCTTCGAAGTGCAGGATGTGCCAGCCATTGCACGCGCGGCGCATGCGGCGGGTTGCGTGGTGATGATGGACAATACCTGGGGCATTCATCACTTCATGCCCTTCCAGCATGGCGTGGATGTCTCCATCCAGGCACTCACAAAATATGTCGGCGGGCATTCGGATGTGCTGCTTGGTTCCATCACCGTGAATAGCGAAAAGGATTATGAGATTGTGCGCGGCGCCGCTTCCCAAATGGGGCATTTCGCCGCGCCCGATGATTGCTGGCTGGCGCTGCGTGGTGCGCGCACCATGCCCATTCGCCTGAAACAGCAGGAAAAAAACGGGCTTGAAGTGGCGCGCTGGTTTGAAAACCGGCCAGAGGTGCTGAGCGTGTTGCACCCTGCCCTGCCATCCCATCCGCAGCATGCCTTGTGGAAGCGCGATTTCACCGGCGCTTGCAGCCTATTTGGTGTGGTGTTCAAGCCGCGCTATACGGAAGCGGATATCTTCAACTTCATCGATCATCTCAAGCTTTTTGGCATTGGCGCTTCCTGGGGCGGGTTTGAAAGCCTGGCCTTGCCCACCACCGGCTTTATCACCCGCACCGCAACCAGCCCGGATCTGGGCGGCTTTACCGTGCGCATTCATATCGGGCTTGAGGATGTGAGCGATCTGATCGCTGATCTGACGCAGGGTTTGGCAACGCTGCCGAAGTAGCGCTTCGCGTAAAGGGCCGCCTGAGCAAAAAGGCGGCCCGAATGCCTCAGCGCTGGCTGCGCCCCGTTTCAACACCGCGCTGATAGGCGCGCCGTTCATTTTCACGCGATTGGCCAACTGCCAAGCCACCTGCGGCGCCCACGCCAGCACCAATCAGCGCCCCCCAACCGGCACTGCCGGCGAAGGAACCGATCGCCGCACCGCCCAGCGCGCCGGCCCCGGCACCAATCGCCGTGCTGCGCTGCTTATCGGTCATATCCGCGCAGCCGGCCATCGCCAGCAGCGCCACGCACGCAAAACCTGTTTTCCATTTACGAGCCATGGGAATCTCCTTGGCGTTTGCCAATTCTGTCAGCCTTGATTCAACGCCGCGCCGCGCGCCCGGTACAGGGGTATTGCGCTGCGGCAAAACGCAGCAGCCCGTCTGCCGCGCGCAGGCCATCAAATTGCGGATTGGCCGCGGACCAAGCCACAAAGTTTGCTGTCACCTCATCCAGGGTGGGGGAAGGTGTCGGCAGGCAGAAGCTTGGGCGCGTGCCCTGGCGCTTATGCATGGCATCGCTCGTCTGTCCCGTACCGACCATCACGCCATGACAGAAATGCACCGCCGCCGCATAAGCCGCTTCCTGCGAGCTCGCGCCGCATAGCCTGGCCAAGGCGCCCGTGGTGCCGGCGGTAAATGTTTCGCCCGTAATGGCGCTGCGTTGCGCCGAAGCAATGGGTGCCGCGCCCAATGCCACCGCAAATGCCGCCATGGGGAGGAAAGAGCCAAATCGGGGTAACGCCATCACATCCTCCTGAACCACCAAGTGCGGTCAGGGTAAGCCCCGAACCGCCCGCTTTGCAAATAAAATAATGTCTAATCCGTGTGCACAGCGTCCCCGCATTTCCCGCAATAACCCTCAATCTCCACCGTGCTGCGCGCAGCGGAAAAGCCGGCCTTGGCGGCCGCAGCGCTGATCGCCTCAGCCACAGCGTGATCGGAAATCTCACGCGTTGCTCCACAGCCGCGGCAGATCAGGAATTGATGCGGATGGTCATGCGCATGGTCATGATGCGCGCCATGGCCTTCCAAGGCCTCGGCACAGCCCATGAAGGCATTCAGCCGTTCCAGCCGATGGATCAACCCCTGTTCCAGCAGAAAATCCAGCGCGCGATACACGGTGGGGGGCGCGGCCTTGGCGCGGCTTGCCTTCAATTGATCAAGCAGCGCATAGGCGCCAATCGGCGCTTCCGCTTCCAGCACCAGGCGCAGCACATCCCGGCGTAGCGGTGTGAGCTGCACGCCGCGCGTCTGGCAAAGCGCCTCCGCCCTTTCAAGCGCTGTCAAATGATGTGTTGTCCCATGCATGGCGCTTCCTAACAGAAGTCACGAGTGTTATAAAGTAACAATGTCGCCAATCACCACCCCCATCTCCGCCCCTGCCCGCGAAGCCTTGCTGGCTGCGCTGAAGCCCGATGCGGCGGGGCTGATGCCCGCCATTGCCCAGCAGCATGATACGGGCGAAGTGCTGATGATGGCCTGGATGAATGCCGAAAGCCTGGCTGAAACTCTGTCAACCGGTCGGGTCTGCTACTATTCACGCTCCCGCAAGGCGCTTTGGCGCAAGGGCGAAACATCCGGCCAGGTGCAGATGCTGGTGGATCTGCGGCTTGATTGCGATGGCGATACGATTCTGCTGCTGGTGGATCAGCAGGGCGTCGCCTGCCATACCGGGCGGCGCAATTGCTTCTACCGCGCCCCGCGCGGCGACGCGCTGGCCAATATCGCCGAGCCACTCATGGACCCGGAAGCGCTTTACCGCAAATGATGCCCATACCTGTCACGGTGCTGACTGGCTTTCTGGGGGCGGGCAAGACCACGCTCCTGAATAGGCTGCTGAAGCATCCCGCAATGGCGGGCAGTGCTGTGCTGATCAATGAATTTGGCGAAATCGGCCTGGATCATCTGCTGGTCGAAAAGCTTGATGAAGATACCGTGCTGCTCAATGCCGGCTGCCTTTGCTGCACCATTCGCGGCGATTTGCAGCGCGCCTTG
>JADCES010000315.1 GCA_020250005.1 Roseomonas sp. | reverse complement strand
GGCCAAAGGCTTCCGCATCGGTGGAGGCATGGATAACGATATCTGCGAGCAGTAGCGCTGCCGGCATGTCCGTAGCATGGCCCACCAGCCGCACGCGATCCTGCAAGCCGAGGCTATGAGCGCGCGCCAGCAATTCTGCCTTGAAGGCCGGGCGTTCTTCCGCATCCCCCACCAGCAGGGCGAGCGAATCGCCGGGCAGCCGCGCCATAGCCTCCACCAGCACCATCTGCCCCTTCCAGCGCGTCACGCGCGCCGGCAGCATGATGATCGGGCGTCCTTCGGGCAGGTTCCAGGCCTTGCGGAGCCTTTCCAGCCTTTCGGTACCGACCAAGCCAGGGTCAAAGCGCCGCGGGTCAACGCCGCGCGGGATCACCCGCAGGCGTGATTCCGCCACCCCATGCCGGGTGCGGATCAGGTCAGCGATGAAATGGCTGATCGCGATCACGCGATCCCCGCGCGCCATCACGGAATTATAGAAGCGCTTGCAGGGGAAGCCTTCATTATAGGCGCCATGATAGGTGGTGACGAAGGGCAGCCCAGCACGCCTTGCCGCGATCAGCGCTGACCAGGCCGGGGCGCGGGACCGCGCATGGATCAGCGCCACCCCTTCCGCCCGCGCCAGCGCCGCAAGTGCCGCCGCATTGCGCCAGATGGCGAAAGGCGATTTGGCCGTGAGCGGCATGGTGATGTGCTTGGCCCCGAGCGCTTCCAGCGCCGGCACCATTTCCCCGCCCGCGGACGCCACAATGGCGCGGAAGCCGGCGGCGATTTGCGCCTCGGCAATTTCCAGCGTGCCGCGTTCCACGCCCCCGGAGCGGAGCGCGGGCAGCACCTGCAACAGGGCGGGGGGCGGGGCGGGCATGGCGCAGGGTTAGCGCGGAATGGCGCTGAGGGCGACCATCGCGCGCGAAAAACCCCTTGCAGCCGGGCGGGAGGGGCGGCAATGAAGACGCCGTGACCCTTTATTACGCCGCCATGGTGCTGCTTTCGATCGGCGCCTTCATCCATTCCAAAAGCCCAGCGCCAGAAATGCGCCCGGATTCCGAAGCCGCGTCTACCTTTTGGCTTTGGCTGTCCCGCGCGGCATTCGTGACCTGGATTGCGCTGATTGTCTGGGGCTTCCGCGAATTGCATTGGTCCCAGCCGGTGGCGGCGGTGATGGTGTCCTTGGTGGGCAATGCGGTCATCGCCATGCGCGGCCCGCGCGATGCCTGGCCTTTGCTGTCCATGCTGTTCAGCGGGTTGGGGCTGGCGGCGGCCGCCATCATTCTATTCGGCTGGGAGCCGCCGAGTTAACCCGCCGGGATCAGCTTCACGCGCCGCCCATCCACCCCAAGCGCCAATTCGCCGGAACGCAGCGCCAGCGCCGCTTCCCCAAACACTTCCCGCCGCCAACCATGTAGCGCCGGCACATCATCCTGCCCACTCGCCAGCTTTTCCAGATCATCGCCGGAAGCAAGCAGGCGGGGCGCCACATCATGCTCCTCAGATTTCGCGGCCAACAGCACCTTCAGCAGCGCCACCAGCGCGGGGGAGGGCGGCGGGCCGGCCTTTTCCTTCTGCAATTGGGGCAATTCTTCTTCCCGCAAGGCGCGCGCCTGACGGATGGCGGCGAGCAGCCCCTCTCCGGACTTGCCCTTGGCGAAATTCTCCGAAATCCCCCGCGCGCGGGCCAGTTCCCCGGCATTATCCGGCATGGTGGCCGCGATCTCCAGCAGCGTGTCATCCTTCACCAGCCGCTGGCGCGGGATATTGATGCGCTGGGCCTCACGCTCCCGCCAAGCGGCGATGGCGCGTAAAACGCCCAGAAACCGCCGGTTTGACGTGCGCGGGCGGAGCTTTTCCCAGGCCGTGTCCGGGTCGGTCAAATAGGTTGCGGGATCGGCGAGTGCGGCCATTTCCTGCCCCACCCAGTCAATCCGGCCCTCCCGTTCCAGCCTGAGCGTGAGGGAGACGAAAATCTTGCGCAAATGCGTCACATCCGCCGCCGCATAGGCCAATTGGCTGTCAGAAAGGGGCCGGGCGGACCAATCGCTGAAGCGATGCGCCTTGTCTATCTGCACCCCGGCGAGTGACCGGCAGAGCGAATCATAGGACGCCTGATCGCCAAAGCCTGCCACCATGGCGGCGATTTGGGTATCGAAAATCGGGTAGGGCACAGCGCCGAATTTCAGCAAAAAGATTTCCACATCCTGCCGGGCGGCATGAAACACCTTCACGATATGAGGATTGGCCATTAATTCGCCGAGCGGGCCGAGATCGAGCCCCGGCGCCAGGGCATCAACCTCGGCTACCTCATGCTGGCCGGCCAATTGCACCAGGCAGAGCTCCGGCCAATAGGTGCGTTCGCGCATGAATTCCGTGTCCACGGTCACGAAGGGCTCATGCTTCAGCCGGTCACATAGCGCGGCGAGGCTGCCGGTATCCGTGATCAGGGTTGGGCTTTGGTCGGCTGCCGGGGCGGCATGGCGGCGATTCATACCGTTTTCTTACAGGGGCAGCGGCGCCTGGGAAAGCGGTGGGGTTGACAGAAGCCACGCCCTGGGGCGCTTTCCCCCGCCTTTCCGCCATTTAGGATGAATTTTCGCCATGCATGCCTATCGTACCCATCATTGCGGCGCGCTCCGCGCCACCGATGCCGGCTCCACCGCGCGGCTTTCCGGCTGGGTGCATCGCAAGCGCGACCATGGCGGCTTGCTGTTCATTGATTTGCGCGACCATTACGGCATGACGCAATGCGTGGTGGCGCAGGGCTCGCCCGTGCTGAAGCTGCTGGAAGAACTCCGCCCCGAAAGCGTGATTACCGTCACGGGCGATGTGGTGCCACGCGAAGCCGGCACGGTGAATGCCAAGCTGCCAACGGGTGAGATTGAGCTTCGCGTGCGCGAAGTGGAAGTGCAATCGGCGGCCGAAGTGCTGCCCATTCAAGTCGCCGGCGATGCCGAATTCCCCGAAGAACTTCGGCTGCGCTATCGCTTTTTGGATTTGCGGCGGGATCGCCAGCATCGCAATCTGATGCTGAGGAGCCAGGTGATTTCTTCCATCCGGCGGCGGATGATTGATCAGGGCTTTACCGAATTCCAAACCCCGATCCTGACGGCTTCAAGCCCCGAAGGCGCCCGCGACTTTTTGGTCCCCGCTCGGCTGCATCCGGGTAAATTCTACGCGCTGCCGCAGGCGCCGCAGCAATTCAAGCAGCTATGCATGGTGGCGGGGTTTGATCGCTACTTCCAGATCGCGCCCTGCTTCCGTGATGAGGCGTCGCGCGCGGATCGCTCACCCGGCGAATTCTATCAGCTTGATTTCGAAATGTCCTTTGTGACGCAGGAAGATGTCTTCGCCGCGATCGAGCCTGTGCTGGCTGGCGTGTTTGAGGAATTTTCCGATTGGACCGGCACGAAGCGCGCCGTGACGCCGGCACCATTCCCGCGCATTCCCTATCAGCAGGCGATGCTGGAATATGGTTCGGACAAGCCTGATTTGCGCAACCCGATCAAGATCACTGATGTCAGCGCGCATTTTGCCGGTGGCGGCTTTGGCTTGTTTGCGAAAGTCACCGCATCCGGTGGTGTGGTGCGCGCCATTCCGGCGCCCGGCGCGGCGGGCCGGCCGCGATCCTTCTTTGATGGGTTGAATGATTGGGCGAAAGCGGAAGGCGCGGGAGGGCTGGGCTATATTCGATACGACGAAGGACTTTCTTTTGAACGGCGAATGCGGGCTGGCGAAAATTTAGACAATGAAATTTCGAAGCTTGCCGACACTGGTGGGCAGGTGACAATCGCCTCCGGACCGATAGCGAACCACCTCGATGCTGAACGGCTCGTGGCAATCGCCGACGCATGCGGTTTAGCGCCTGGTGATGCTGTGTTTTTTGCTGCGGGCAAGGAAGCCGACGTCAACAAAATCGCAGGCCGCGCCCGTACCCGTATCGGTGAACAACTCGGCCTCATCGAAGAAAACGCCTATCGTTTCTGCTGGGTCACGGATTTTCCGATGTATGAACGGAATGAAGACACTGGCCAGATCGAATTCAGCCACAATCCGTTTTCCATGCCGCAAGGCGGGCTGGAAGCGCTCAATTCCATGGACCCCTTGGACATCAAGGCCTTCCAGTACGATAT
>JADCES010000314.1 GCA_020250005.1 Roseomonas sp. | reverse complement strand
GGCGGTCGCGGCCAGATCCTCGTTCAAGCCTGGCTGAAACACCACATCATGGGCGCGGAGCCTTTCGGCCTGGCGCGCCAATTCCCGGTCAAAGGCGCCGAGTGGGGAGCCGCGATAGCCCGAAATGAAGCCCCCGGTGCGAAAGCCAAGGGCGGCATCCATTTCCTGCCGCAGCATCGGCAGGCGCACCAGCGCATGCGTCCCCGTGAGTAGGACGGGGCCGGAGCGGGCTTCCCAACGTTCTTCGAGTGTCGCTTCTGGACGGATGATGCTCCCCATGGCCCCTATTGTGGCGATTGGCGGGGCGAATGCCAATCACCAAATGAGGGCTTAGTGCTGGGCCTCGGCCTGGTCGAAATACGCCTTGATGTTGTGGAAAATGCACATCAGGCCAAAGCCAATCAGCCCGAAGCCGAAAATGCTCATGCCGATATCCTGCGCGGCAGCGGCGGCGAAAAGGCCAAGCAAGGCCAGCAGGCCATAAAGGGCGAGGAAGAAAACGCGGGCACCGGTCATGGCGGTGGGTCCTTTCCAGGTTGATCGTCAAACAGGATCCGGGCGGCGGCGCCTTCCAGATCATCATATTGGCGCGAACGCAGCGCCCAGAGGAAACCAAGCAGGCCAAGCCCACCCAGCAAAAGCGAAACCGGCACCAGCAGGATCAAGGCTTCCATGTTACGCCCTCCCCGCGCGCAAGGCATTGCCGATGACGATCAGCGATGATGACGCCATCACCAGCGCTGCGATCAGCGGATTGACCAGACCGGCAATCGCCGCCGGCACGGCAATCACATTATAGGCCAGCGCAAAGCCGATATTCTGCCGCGCCAGGATTTGCGCCCGCCGGGCGAGGCGAATGGCCTGAGGCAGTACAGCCAGGCCTTCGCGTTGCAGCACGATATCGGCGGTGGTTTGTGCAAGGTCTGTGGCGCCGGCGGGGCTTGCCGCGACATGCGCGGCGGCAAGGGCCGCGGCATCATTAATGCCATCGCCAACCATCAGCGGCTTGCGGCCAGTAGCCTTCAGGTTTTCGATATGGGCGGCCTTGGCGCGCGGATCAGCCTCCGCCCGCCAGGTCTCGATGCCCACGGCCTTGGCGGCCGCACCGACCGCGCCGTGACCATCGCCTGAGAGCAATTCCACCGGCAGGCCAAGCGCCTTGAGATCAGCGACCGCTTGCGGCGCATCGGCGCGCAGCCGATCAGCGAAGCGGAAGATCACGGGCGTAGCATCGGCGGCCGCGCGAAACACCAGCACCATGCCATCGCTGAAACCCGCCACACCGCAAAACGCGGGCGAGCCCAAACGCGCCCTACCCGCTTCCAAGCCCTGCCCAGGTATTTCGCGCGTGGTGGGCGTGAGCGGAGCTTCCGGACAGGCGCGCACCAATGCCTTGGCCAAGGGATGGCGTGATGCGCGCGCCATGCCCGCCGCTGCGCGCAGCGCCTCAGCACCCTGCCCTTCCGGGATCAGCACCGGGCGGCCTTCGGTCAGCGTGCCGGTCTTGTCCAGCACGGCGCAATCAGCCTCGGCCAGGCGTTCCAGCGCAGTCGCGGAACCAACCAGCACGCCGCGTTTGAACAGCGCACCATTCGCCACCACCTGCACAGCGGGCACGGCAATCGCCAAGCCGCAAGGGCAAGTGATCAGCAGCACGCAAACCGCATTGACCAAGGCTTCCTGCCAAAGCGCATCAAAACCCACCCACCACAACAGGAAAGTCGCCGCCGCGATGGCATGGGCGATGGGTACGTAAAACCGCGCCGCACGATCCGCGATGGAGACAAAGCGTCCCTTGGATTGTTCCGCTGCTTCCAACAACCGCGCCATGGCGGCGAGGGAGCCATCGCGCGCCGGTGCTGTTACTTCCAGCGTAAAGGGCGCGCCCATATTCACAGCACCCGCCGGCAAGGCAGCAGCCGGCGCAAATCCGCGCGGCAGGCTTTCACCGGTGATGGCCGCCGTATCCAACAGGGTTTCAACTTGCGCCCGGCCATCCAGGCGGAGCGCCTCACCCGCCGCGATATGTACAAGCTGCCCCGCTTCCACGGACGCTACGGGCACCAGCCGCGTTGTACCATCCGCCGCGATCAGCGCCACCATGCCATCCTGCAACGCCAGCACTTCAGCGACCGCCTGCCGCGCCTTCTTCCGCGCCGCACGATCCAAAACGCGGCCCGCGAGCAAAAGCGCGAGCAACGCCGTTGCGCCATCGAACCAAGTATAGGGGCCGTTGCGGAAAGTCTCCACCAGGCTCATCCCCGCCGTTGCCAGCACGCCGAGTGAGACCGCCATATCCATGTTCACGCGGCCCGCGCGCAAGGCCGCGGCGGCGGAACGGTAGAAGGGCATCCCCGCGACCAGCACTGTCGGCAGGCCAATCAGCGCCGCCAGCCAATGCATGAATTCGCGCGTATGGGCGCCCATATCCTCACCGACCCAAACGGCGATGGAAACGAGCATGACATTCATCGCACCAAACGCGGCAATCCCAAGCGCGCGGATCAGCGCGCGGCCTTCGGCATCTTCCGTCGCGCGCATGCATGCGGGCGTATAGGGTGCCACCCGAAACCCAAGGCGCGAGAGCAGCGCGATCAATTCATTCCCGCGGTCCGCAGCGCCGCGCCAGCGCAGATCAAGCCGGCGTGTGGAGAAGGAAACGCGCGCCTTGATCACATCAGGCTCGGCCGCCAGGGCCTGTTCCACCAACCAGACACAGGCGCCGCAAGTGAGGCCCGAGATCATGAGATCAAGCGATTTCACACCATCCGCATCTTCGCGGATCAGCGGCAGCGCATCAAAAACGGGCGGCGCGATTTCGGGGCGGAGTGCGCCATCAGCGCCCTCACGCCGGCGATAAAACGCATCAAGCCCAAGGCCGCGCACCAGACCGTAGGCAGCTTCACACCCTGTGCAGCAAAAACGCCCCTGGCCGGGCGCCAGCACCGCACCGCAATGGGCGCAGGTGGCAGCGCTTTGCGGCGCTTCAGCAATCAGGGGGCGCTTGAGGTCGGTCATGGCAGGATGAAGCGCTTGCGCAGATCAAAAGCCGTGCCGGCTTCATCAAAAAATGTAAGCCGCGCCTCCCATTGCCCGGCGCGGAGTGGTTCCAACCGTGCCGCGAAACGCCCATGGCCAGTTGCATTGAAGCCAAGCGGCACTTCCACCCCTTCCAACGGACGCAGCATCACACCTTCAACACGGCCATGCAGTGGTTGTTGCTGAGCGTCCCGCATCACAAGGCGTAGCATGCCGGCATCAAGTGTGATCTCTCCGCGCCAGCCCAGCGCATCCTGGCGCGCGGCTTCCGCCAATACCTGATCATAGCCGCGGCCGCGTTCATAAGCGCGCGGTACGGTCACGCCGGTGAAGGTGGAAAGCGCAAACCAGACAAATACAGCATTGACCACCACCACCAGCGCCATGCCGCCCACAAAGACCCAAGGGATCCAGCGGCCACGCTTCGGGTCATAATCGCGTTGCATGGTCATGCTCATTGTTTCGGTCCCAGAAAGACGCTGGTTTGGCTGGTGGCGGGCCGGCCCGCAGCGTCCAGCAGGCGGAAGGTGATGGGGGTTGATTCTCGCAGCTTCAAACCAGCGGGGGCGGCGATGAAAACGCGATATTGCGTAATACCATCAGCGCGACGCGACAGCGGATAGCGGCCTTCACCGGCGGCTTCCACATCCTGCACGGTCAGGCGTAGCCCCGCAGGCGCTTCCAGCGTGAGCGTGAGTGGCGCCTCATCATGCGTCTTGTTCACGATCTTGATCGTATAGGCATTGCGAATGCCGCCATCCGACAGGCGTACGAAAAGCGGCGCGCGATCACGCAGCACCGTGACATCCAGCGTGGATCGCATTAAGAAAGCGCCCAGCATGATCAGCGCGACAGCGGAAAGTGCTGCACCATACATGATGGTGCGCGGGCGAATGAAGCGTGGCACGCGGCGCGCGGCCATGCCGGCCTGCTGACGTTGCGGCCCCGGCGGCAGCGCGGCAGCGGCGGCAGCGCTGGCGGCCAGGTTGTTCAGGGTTTCAAAGGCAACAAGCCCCTTGGGCCGGTTGAGTTTGCCCATGACGGAATTACAGGCATCAATGCAAAGCCCGCAGCCGATACATTCAAGCTGCTGACCATCCCGAATATCAATCCCGGTCGGGCAGACATGCACGCAGGCCGCGCAATCCACGCAATCGCCAACCCCATCAGCCTTGGCCTTGCCGCGCGGTTCACCGCGCCAATCGCGATAGGTCACAACCAGTGAGTTTTCATCCAGCATTGCCGCCTGAAAGCGCGGCCAGGGGCACATATAGACACAGACCTGTTCGCGCGCCCAACCCGCCAGCAGATAGGTAAAGCCCGCAAACAGCGCGAAGAAGAAATAAACCGTGACGCCGGCTTCCCCGGTGAAGAATTGCCGCGTGATGGTGGGCGCATCATTGAAATACATGATCCAGGCGCCGCCTGTCGCAGCCGCGATGAAAAGCCAGGCGCTGTGCTTTGCGATCTTGCGCGACCAATAGGCGCCATTGCGCGGCCCGGCATCCAGCTTCATGCGGGCATTGCGATCACCTTCAATCCAACGCTCCACAAACATGAAAAGATCAGTCCAGACCGTTTGCGGGCAGGTGAAACCGCACCAGAGCCGACCAAACAGCGACGACACCGCAAACAACGCAAAGGCGCCCAGGATCAGCGCGCCGGTCAGGAAATAGATTTCCTGCGGCCAGATTTCGATCCAGAAGAAGAACAGCCGCGCATTGGTCATATCCACCAGCACGGCCTGATCCGGCATGCCCGGGCCGCGATCCCAGCGCAGCCAGGGCACAAGGTAGTAAAGCGCCAGGCACAGGATCAGCACCGCCCATTTCACGCTGCGGACCTTGCCGAAGACAGCCTTCGGATAGACACGCTGACGATCAGCGTAAAGCGAGGGCGGGGCAGCTTCCGCTGTCTCGGCCTCAGGCTTCAGCTTATCGGGGGTTTTGATCTCGCCCATGGGAAATGACCGCGCTTTTCCTATTCACCGCCGCCAAGGCTATGCACATAAACCGTCAGCATATTGATGATGGCGGGATCAAGCCGCTTGCCCCAGCTTGGCATGACGCCACCGCGGGCAAAGGAAATGCTGTGCACAATGGAAGCCTTGTCGGCCCCATAAAGCCAGACCTGATCCGAAAGCCGGGGCGCGCCGACATCGCGATTGCCCTCCCCCTTCTCGCCATGGCAGGAAGCACAGTTTTCGGCATAAAGCTCAGCGCCGCGCAGGGCCGCAGCCTGATCTGTCGCGCGATTGGTGAGCGACAGCACATGTTCCGCCACATCATTCACCTGCGCGCGCGTCAGCACACCATCGGCCAGAAAGCGCGGCATCATGCTTTGGCGCTGGTCATCGCTTTCATTGGCACGAATGCCATGGGTGATGGTGTGATGAATGGCGTCAAGGCTACCGCCCCAGATCCATTCATCATCGGCAAGGGATGGGAAGCCACCCAAGGCCCCCTGCCCGCCTGCGCCATGGCAGCTTGCGCAATTATTGGCGAAAGCGCCGCGCCCACCCGCCATGGCAAAGGCGCGCAATTCCGGATCGGCCGCGATCTGTTCCGGCGTGGCCGCGCGTAAGCGCGACATCATCGGCGCCATGCGCGCTTCCGCCTGCTGCACATCCCGCATCACGGCTTCGCGCGCGATCCAGCCGGAAGTCCCCGTCGCCCCAGGGATCGGCAGCGCCGGATAGATCACCACCCAAACCAGGCTGAAAGCGATGCAGGCATAAAAGGTCCAAAGCCACCATTTCGGCAAAGGCGTATTCAGCTCCTTCAGCCCATCCCATTCATGGCCGGTGGTATTCTGACCGCTCAGGCTGTCTTTTTCGATTTTCGTCGGCATGGCCGCTACTCCTCACGAAGGGGGCCGCGCGCGGTCATCGCGCAGCGGCATATCGGCTTGGGATTCGAAATGCTTGCGCCGTGATGGCCGCATCACGAACCACACCATCCCCAGGAACAGGATAAAGAACCAAACCACCCAAAGGGCGCGAAGCGCGGGGTAGAGTTCAACCAGGCTTTGCATCTTCTGCCCCTTTACTGCTGACGCAACTGCGCCGGCGTCACATCGCGGAAATCCACGAGCGTGCCGAGCATTTGCAAATAAGCCACCAGCGCATCCATTTCCGTAATGCGCACAGGATCACCAT
>JADCES010000313.1 GCA_020250005.1 Roseomonas sp. | reverse complement strand
TGGCGCTGTTCGCCATTCAGCTTCAGGCCAATCGCCAGATCCGCCGCGTTCAAATCACTCGCCGGCACAATCACCGGCCCCAGCGGGCAGGAACGATCCAGTGACTTGCCCTTGAACCATTGCCCATGGCGGCGCTGCAAATCGCGCCCGGTTACGTCATTGCCAATGGTCCAGCCAAACACATGCTCCAGCGCCTTTTCCTTCGGAATATCGCGCCCGGCCGTGCCGATAATCGCCACCAGCTCAACTTCGTAGTCGAGCCATTTGGTCACACCCTCATGCGTTGGCACCTTGGCACCGGGGGCAATCACGCAATCGGCGGCCTTGGTGAAGAATTGCGGGTATTTCGGCACTTCACTGTTGGTGATGCCGCGCGTGCGGTCACCTTCGGCGACATGGTCCATGTAATTGCGCCCGACGCAGAACACATTGCGGCGCGGCTTGGGGATAGGGGCTTGCAGCGCAACACTGGCCAGCGCCAGCAGCGCATTGGCGGGCGGATGGGCGGCGAGTGCGCGGATCGCGGCCAGCATGGCGGCGCCGCCATCAATCACCGCCAGCATATCGCGCGCCGGCGGCATGGCGACGGCAAGGTCAAGCACGCGCCCACCCGAAAGCAGCGCGCCCGCGCGGCTTCCGGCCGCATCGGCAAAGGTGATCAGGTTCAAGGCAGCCATCTGGTTTCCCCATATTGAGCAAGGCGGGCAGGCAAGCGCGGCCCGGGCTTTCGCGCAAGCCCCGTGCCCCGATCAGGGCGCTTCAAACCGCGCGAGGCGTACTGCGGTATGCCCGCGCGGCGCCACTGGGGTTGGCATGACCAGCAGGCAATCATCATGGGGTGTGCGAATCTCCCGCGCGCCGTCCTGGGCAATGACGGTGCCGGCTTCGGGAATGACCTCACCGCCGCGAAATTCCCGCGCGAAGAAGAAATTATGCGACATGGCGGTGACAGTTTCCGTCACACGCGCCAGCAAGGGCGGCTCTGGCCAGGGGGCCGGGGCCGGGCCTGCAATACCATAAGTCCCAAGCGCGCGGCGCGCCGTTTCCGCCATGGCATTGATGGTGGCCTTTTCCCAATGCTGGCCCGCTTCCACCAGTACCGCCGTGGCAGAACTGCCGGGCTTGGTGAAGCGCCCATGATCCACCAGCCGCCGCCCGGCAATATGCCCGGGATCAGCCACCGTCAGGCGCGGCGTGCCGAGCGATTGCCCAAGCCGAATGGCGCGTTCGTTATCGGCGGCCAGGGTCAACGGATCGGATGGCCAGAGCATGGAATGCAAATCCAACAGCACATCCACGCTATCCACCACGGGCAGCAATTCCCGCACGCGGCGCATTTCCCGCGAATCGCGCGGGCTTTGCAGCCGATCTTCGCCCCAAAGCCGGTTCAGATCCTCATCCAGATAGCGCGTGGCGGTTGGGTTTTCCGGATCAAAGGCCAGGAAGGCATCGGTATTGGCGAAAATCAGACTAAGCCTGCCCCGTTCAGGCCGAAGCCCCGCGCCGAGCATATCCGCCAGCACGGCCGCACCGGCGATTTCATTGCCATGCGTCAGTGCCACCAAGGCAAGATGCGGGCCGGGTGCCGCGGCGGTGAAGGTCCAAACACCCGGAATGCCGCAATTGCCACCAAGCCAAGGACGCAGGTCAGGCACGGCAAATTCCACCGCGAAACGCGGCAGTGCCTTCGCCCCAGCCTCGGCGTTGGTGGATTGCGTGCCCAGCAAACTTCCCCTCAATTATCTTTCTGGAGACCAAGTTTATACAAGTCGCGCAAGACGTCTATCCTCAGGGGTGTAACGCAATGCTTCAGCCAAAACCGCGCGCGCCGCGCATTGCCATTCTGGGACTTCATTTGGAGGCTAATGCCTTCGCGCCAGTCACGGTGAGGGAAGATTTCGCCCGGCAATGCCTGGAAAGGGGGGAAGCCATCTCTCACCTCGCGCGTCAGCCAGTCAGCCATTTGCCATCGGAAATTCCGGGTTTTTACAAGCGCATGGATGAAACCGGGCCTTGGCAGCCGGTGCCCATCCTGGTCATGGCCGCACCACCTGGTGGGCCCATTGACCAAAGCCTGCTCAATGATGCGCTTGATGAAATGCGGGCCGGGCTGGCGGCGGCTTTGCCCTTGGATGGTGTCTATATCGCCAATCATGGCGCGAGTAGCGCGACCGGTGATGAGGATAGTGATGGCACCATGGCGGCGATGGTGCGTGCCATTGTCGGGCCTGTTGTGCCGATCATTTGCACCCATGATCTTCATTGCAATATCAGCGAAAAACTGATTGGCGCGGTGGATGCCTTTATCGGCTATCGCACCAACCCCCATGTGGATATGCGCGAACGCGCCGCCGATGCCGCTGATTTGCTGCGCGAAGCCTTGGCTGGTGAGAGATTCGCGCGTGGCTTTGTGCGCCTGCCCATCACACCACCATCCGTCAGCCTATTGACCGCGCGTGGCCCCTATGCGGATCGCATGGCAGAATGTGAGGCGCTGATGGCGCGGGATAAGCGCATCGCGAATGCTTCCATCTGCGGCGGCTTTGTTTTCTCCGATTTGCCCAAATGCGGCATGACCATGA
>JADCES010000312.1 GCA_020250005.1 Roseomonas sp. | reverse complement strand
GCGGTAATATCGCGTTCAAAGGTGGCGACTTCCTGCGCCAAGTCTTGCGGAAGGCGGGTGCCGCTCATGTGATTTCCTCAGCCAAGATAGGTTGCGACAGCGCCATGCGGCGACATGCCCAGAATGCTGTTATCGTCAGGCAGGGCCATGATGTCGCGGCGCGGGATCGGGAAATTGGTCAGGCTGCCCCAGTCACGGCTGGCGGCGTAGATCAGCAGCGCGGCGGCAATCGCAGCATCGCCATGGCGCTGGCCAGCATTGGGGTCGCGGTCTTCGCCTTTCGCGGTGACCTGGCGCTGCCGCACGCGCGCCACGCCATTCACCAATTCAATGGCGCGGAAATCTTCGACCACCTGAGCATTGGCGGGAATGTCAAAGCTGGCATCCTCGAAGGCCGCCTTCAATTTCGGCATGTGGTCGCGGTACCAGCCTTCGGTCAGATGAATGCCTTCCACGCGATGCGCGCCGTAGCGTTGCATCGTGCGTTCCGCCAACCAGGCGCCATTGCCGGTGCGGTCCAGCACCACGCCGGAAAGCCGGGGTAGCCGATCTGCCAGATAGAACAGGATTTCGCGCTGCTGTTCGAAGGGCACATTGCGCAATTCAATGGTGAAGGGTGTTTTGCGCATCAAATTCGGCATGATCTGGGCGGGCCAGATCACGGAAAGATCGGCCACGCGGCCAAAATCCACCGCTGCCAGGCTGCGCAGCAGCGGGTCCAGCCGATCCAGCAGCGGGCGGATATTATCCTCACACCAGCGCAGCGTTTCCTTGGTGCGGATATGGTCGGGCAGATGCACGAAGGCATCGTCGCAGGTGTAGCGCAGCACGGGGATATCGCGGCTGGTGCGCGCTTCAATCAAATGCAGCGGCAGATATCGGCCGGAACCGGCGCGCGGCACCACATCCAATTCCTCGGTCGCGCTGTCGCCGTAGAAGGCGCGGATCTTCGCCTTCCAGGCAGCTTCGCCTTCGGCGGTCCATGGCACGCCCAGCTTCAACGCCACACGGCGATACAGGCCCTGGTCGCAGGCTTCATCGAAGGTGGTGCGCAACAAGTGGTAGGGCTTTCGCCCGGCGCGGATATCCTGCACCAATTCAGCGAAGGGGTTTTCCGCACCGTCATGGGTGGACACAACCAGGATGCGCCCGCCCCAGATAAGCAGCGCCAAAGCAGCCTTTAACAGCTCCGGCAGATCATCATGGAAGGCCGCTTCGTCAATGATCACGAACCCCTGCCGGCCACGCAAAGACCGGGGCCGCGATGCCAGCGCCAGGATTTCAAAGCCCGAGGCAAACTTGATCCGGAAGGCAGCGATGTGCCGTTCCACCCCTTTTTCTTCCTGGTCCTGAAACAGAAATTCGCCGATCTCGCCAGCCGCCATGCCAAGGCTGCGTGCCCACATGGCGCAGACGTCCACGAATTCGCGCGCCATATCCAAATTATAGCCGATATAGAGCACATCCATCCCGCGATCTTCGCGCTTGGCACCGGCAGTCAGCACGCCTTGCGCGCCCACCCCCCAGGTGGCGCCAATGCGGCGGGATTTTTCATAGACCGTGACGGAATGCTGCGACACCGCGCGCACAAGTTCCTGCTGATAGGGCAGCAGCACGCCATCAATGTCGGGGCTACTCGAAGGCGTCGAGTTCGGCGCGACCATCACGCGCTGCCTTGTGCTGGCGCCTGGGCGGCCACGAAATTCGCGGCATTGCGGATCATACGCGCCAATTCGCGCGCCTGGTCGGCGTTCAGCACTGCGGTCATGGTGCTGGCATTCCGATGGTCCACCATTCTCACATAGACCAGCGGGCCTTCGCTGGTGATCTCAATGCCAAGCGGCGCCATCATTCCGCCACCCCCAGGATGCTCGCCTTGATCGCGCGCACCGTATCGGCGCTCAGCCCCTTCTCGCGCGCCACGGCTTCGGCGGCGCGGGCGGCGCCGGCCTTGGCCTTCGCCGCCGCGCGATCTTCCACGCGCGCCACGAATTCCACATTCTGCCGGCTGGCGGTGGTTAGGCGCTGCACGGCTTCGGCCATCAGCGCCACGGATTTCGGATCGCGCACATGGGCCAGCGCGGCTTCGCTGCCTTCCTCTGCGCCGCCTTCTTCGGCGGATGCAAGGAAGTCGAACAGGAAGGAATGCATCATTTCGATATTCAGCCGCGCAGTTTGGCTTTCCGGCGCATCGCCCAATTGCCGCACCAGCGCTTCAGATATCGCGCGGGATCGGCGCAGCCTTTCGCCCACTTTGTCCATCTGCTGCACATGCCGGCCCAGCGCGCTGCGGCTGACCGTGACTTCCATGCCTTGCAGATGCGTCAGAATTTCATCCAGCGTGCGGCCCTGGTCGCGCAGCCGGCCAATGGCTTCGCGGATTTCGCTGGGCAGGCGGGCGATGGTGGAAGGCCGCGCCATATCTCAATGCCCCGGCAGCGGGCGCGCGACACCCGGATGCGGCCTGCCACGCGCGACATCAACGCCATCTTCGGTCGCGCGCGCCACCCAGATCACGCCATCATCCAATTCGCGCAGCGTCACCAGACGTTGATCCTTCAGCCAAGTCAGATCAGCACGCAGCATATCGCGCGACACTTCATGGCCAAGCGACGCCAGCGCGCGTTTCAGCACGCTGTCATTCAGCGCGTAGTCATGATCTTCCGCCAAGGCGCGCAGGATGATCAGGCGCCGGTCTTCGGCCAGCAGCGCGGCGAAATCAGGCATTGGGGCTTCCTTTCTGCAACTGGTGGTGCACCAACAACCCCGTCTGGTGTTCCACCCGCGCGAGGATCTGACCCACGCCGCCGACGCGCTCCGCCACCACCGCGACCGCGCGATCCAAATCATTCACCCGCATCTGTAGCGCGAAGAGGTCATTATGAGACGGCATTTTCGTGAGGCGTTCTTCCACCTCATCCACCCGTTGCGCCACCTTCGCCAGATCGCTACGCGCGGCAAAATCCCCCGCCAGCTTGAAGCGCAGGAAGGCTAAAACAATACCGCCGACGATGGCGGCGGTGGTGACAATGGCGGCCAGATCGCGCCATTCCAAACTCACCATCATGCGTCATCCTCCGCTTCCTTCACGGGTTGAGGAGGCTTCGGCGCCGGTGCGGGGAACCGCGCGCGGATCCGCGCCAGTGCCTGGGCGCGGTGGCGTTCTTCCAATTCCTGCGCGACATCCACGTTATCGACCATCACTCGTTCCTCGCTTCAACAATCTCTCGCACTCGGGCCAGCCTGGACCGGCAATCTTCACCGGCCTCAATCACATCCAACAGAAACCCCATCAGATCGGCATCGGATGTCATGGCGGGCACGCGCGGTTCATCGCGGCAGGTCAGCAGGCTTGGTGCCAGCGTCAGGCCGGGCGCTGGGCGGCTGGCTGGCGCGCAGGCGCTCAAGGCCAGCAGCAACAGCAGGGCTGGCCACACAGGCCGAGGTAGGGTTCGCGGCATGGATGGTCCTTCGAATGGGCTCAATGCGTTCTTGCGTGGCGGCGGCAGCGGCGGCCTGACGTTCCAGCGCGCTGATCACCTGCGCGCGATCCGCCAGCGCCTGCTGCGCCGCGGTCAATTCCGCACGGGTTTCGGCAAGGCTTTCTTCGGCGCCCGCGCGGCGCCAGGCTTCCACGCGCCAGGCGGTGGCAAGGCCCAGCACCACCACCAGCAAGGCGCCAGCCAGATACGGCAAGGCCGGCATCAGCAGCCGGCCAAAGATGGCGCCGATCATTTCTCAGGTCCGTTCGCGCGTTGCACGGAAGCAGTAGCGGTGCGGAAATCCAGCGCACCGATCCCCATATAGCCGCCGACCAGCCAAGCGATCAGCGTCAGCGCTGCCGGCACCACAATGCCCGCGCTGACTTCACTGGCGTAAACGCACAAAAAAACCGCGACCCAGGCCGCGATGCAATTGCCGACCACCAGCGCCCGGCTGAAACTGCGCGATGATTTGGGGATGGCGGCCTCTGTCATGGATACGCTCGCCTGCACAATTCGAAGTGCGGGCCATCGGGGAAGTTCTTCCAGTCGGCCCCGCAGATGATCGGCACATGAAGATCGGCGGCGACATCCTTCAGCCAGCGCGCCTGCTTGTGATACAACGGCCAATCCCAGCGCACTTCGCCATTTTCCGGAATGCCATCGCCATCATCCAGCCAATACCCAAGGTCCACCGCATGGCCGGTCAAGTGCCGGCTGTTCAGGGTGCGGGATGCGCCTTCGGCGACAAGCCTGGCTTGCCGCGCCGGTGTGCGCAGCCCTTCCAGCACAATGAAGGGCGTGAATTGCCGCGCGACCTGAACCACCTGCACCAAATCGGGGTGCACGCCCTTGAGGCGTTCATGGTCGCGCGGCATTAAAAGGTCGGGAAGGGCGTCGTCCGTCATGCCGCGCACCATCGCGCGCGCGCGGCGATGCAGTCATGCGGACATGCGTCCGCACGGCTTAGCGGAAAAGATCACCCTGAGAGGTTGTCAGGCCAGCATCAGTCAGGATGCGCCCGACGGCGCGTTCCGTGATGCCAAGCTTTCGCGCGATGGCCGGATAGGTCAGGCCCGCCGCGCGATACATCCGCACGCGCCAGGCGCGCGCGATGGGTACAGGGATGTGTTCGCCGCCGAAGGCTTCCCCCAGGCGGCGCGCTTCGGGCAGCGGCAAGGCCAGCCGCGCGGCGGAATTCTGATTGATATCTTTCGGCACATAAACCCGCGTCCCGCCATGTGCTTCAATCAGGCGCAGCGCTGCATCGGCGCCGATGATGTTGCTCAGCCAATGAATTTCAGCCGGGGCGGGCAGCGAGCATTTCATCATTGCGGAAATGCTTGCGCGGGACGGGCGGGTTGGGTGATAAGGGCTGGCGTTTCAACGGAGGAACAACGATGCGCCGCGCCATGCTTTCTTGCCTGCTGATGCTCACGCTTTTGCTGCCAGCCTTTGCCTCGGCCCAGCCCGCGCCGCCCGTATGGGGGCGCACAACCAACACCTTCACCGATTCCTTTAACGACGCAGCGAAAAAGCAAAGGCTTCGCTACAATATCCCCTCGGTCATCTGCGCCATGGGCAACACCATCGAATGCGATGCGCCGACTGGCTTCCTGCCGCTGAAGCTGCGCGCTTCCAATAACCCGGAAGCCCTGCGCGAAGTGGCCATTCCCTACACCGGCAACACGCCGATGGTGCAGGTTATTGGCATGACGCACATGGTCTTGGAAGCCCTTGAACCCCGCATCAATGAGCAAGAGCGCCGCAACGCGGTGCTTGGCATGTTCGGCATTGGCAATGCGCCCAAGAATGATACGCCCCAGGTCGGCCAGACACGGATGCGCATTCGCGATTTCTTTCGCGGCGGCGAAGTGCAATTCCAATTCGTGCCGCAGCCCTGACATCACTGCCACACCTTCAGGCTGAGGGCTGCCAGTAGACGCTCAGCCGCTGGCAGCCGCGCCAGCACCCGGCGCCATTGCCGCAGCCTCTGCCGGTGGCGCCACGCGCGGTAGCTCATGGCGCGGCCTGCACCGCGTAGGCGTTACACCCAACGCACAAGCGATTGCCGATATGGGCGGACGGAAACGCTTCGCGGCAGCGCAGGCATATGCGTGAAAGCGCCTGTGTCGGGTCATCGCGGTAGCGGCGCATGGAACAGGTCAGGCTCCATTTACCTCCACGGCCAGAAATCCCAATAATGCGCGCGCCGTCGCGCTGTAGTTCCCACAAGCCCTGCCGGTGGCCAGCATCCAACAGCCGGTAGAAATCGGAATTACTG
>JADCES010000311.1 GCA_020250005.1 Roseomonas sp. | reverse complement strand
GTGATCCAGCACCAGCCGCACCGCTCGGGCGCGGACCTCAGGGGAGAATTTGTTCGTCGTCTTGCTCATAAGGCCTCCATCCTATTTGGAAGTGGGAGCCGATGGCTTACCCGGGGCGGTTCAAGGCTTCTGAAAGGCTCCTCCGAAGCGTTGCACGCCTGGGGTGACAGAACTCTATGACGCATTGTGCCGATCAGGCCGCGCGCATGCATGGGCGGGGCATGATCAATGCGCATTGCTTTTATCGGGCAAGGGCCGCATGGCGCGAAGCTGCGCGGCAAGTGCCCTCTGCCCGGCCAATTCCGCGAGCAAAGCCGCTTCTTCCCGCGCCGCTTCAAACCCCAAGCGATAGCCCGCATAGGTCGCCTGATCGAGGCTTTGGCCGAGCGCCTTTCCGATGGCTTGCATTGATCGCTTCTCCCGTAATCCTGGGGCTTCACCGCCCCTTGCAATACCCTGCGCCGGCATGGCTGGTGCCGGAAGGGCAGGAACCGCCCCGGCTTGGCACATATTCCGTCCGCCCATCCGTCCGGCAATAGCCCGCCCCCGCATGGCTGGTGCCGGAAGGGCAGGACCCGTTCTGCGCAGCGACAAACCCCGCGCCAGAGGAAGACCGGCAGTACCCAGACCCCGCATGGCTGGAACCCGATGGGCAGGACCCGTTGCGCGCCGGCACCATTTGCTGCGCCATGGCAGCGCTGGTGGTGATGAGTAGTGCAAGAAACGTGGCGCGCAGCAGCATCGTCGGGCGATCCTTCATGTGCCTGAGGCAAGAAAAGCCACAGATCGCGGCTTCTCAATGTCGCCCTTGTGGCAGCAAAGGGTAAATCAAACCCTTTCCAACACTGTCGCGATCCCCTGCCCCACCCCGATGCACATGGTGGCCAAGGCGCGCTTAAGGCCGCGTTCCTGCATTTCATGCGTGGCGGTCGCGATCAGCCGCGCACCACTCATGCCAAGCGGATGGCCAAGCGCAATCGCGCCGCCATTCGGGTTCACGCGCGCATCATCATCGGCAATGCCAAGCCCGCGCAGCACGGCCAGGCCCTGCGCGGCGAAGGCCTCATTCAATTCAATCACATCCATCTGGTCTTGCGTCATGCCAAGGCGCGCCAATAGTTTTTGCGTCGCCGGCACCGGGCCAATCCCCATCACGCGCGGCGCACAACCCGCGGTCGCGACACCCACAAACCGCGCGAGTAGTGTCAGCCCGTGGCGCTTCGCCGCCGCCTCGCTCGCGATAATCAGCGCGCAGGCGCCGTCATTCACACCCGAGGCATTCCCCGCCGTCACCGTACCATCCGCCTTCACCACCGGCTTCAATTTGCCGAGAGCCTCCATGGAGGTTTCGCGCGGATGTTCATCAGCGCTCACCACCACCGGATCACCCTTGCGGGAAGGGATGGTGACAGGCACGATTTCCTTCGCCAGCCTGCCATTTTTCTGCGCCGCCGCTGCCCGCGCCTGGGAACGAAGCGCCATGGCATCCTGATCTTCGCGCGCGATATTATAATCGGCAGCGACATTCTCCGCTGTTTCCGGCATGGAATCCGTCCCATATCGCTTATGCATGGCCGGGTTCACAAAGCGCCAGCCGATGGTGGTGTCATAAATCGCATTGCTGCGCGAAAAGGCGCTTTCCGCCTTTGGCATCACGAAAGGCGCGCGGGACATGCTTTCAACGCCGCCCGCGATCATCAAATCAGCTTCGCCAGCGCGAATGGCGCGCGCGGCAATGCCCACCGCATCCATGCCAGAACCGCAAAGCCGGTTCACCGTACTGCCCGGGATGGCTTGCGGCAGGCCAGCCAGCAGCAGCGCCATGCGCGCGACATTGCGGTTATCTTCGCCCGCCTGGTTGGCGCAGCCGAAGATCACATCATCCACCGCCGCCCAATCCACGGAAGCGTGGCGTTCCATCAGCGCCTTCAGCGGCACTGCGCCAAGATCATCCGTGCGCACGGCAGAAAGGCTGCCACCGTAACGGCCAATCGGAGTACGCAGGGCGGCGCAGATGAAAGCTTCGGGCATGGTTCCGTTTCCTCGATTCCTGATGGCGCGACCAAGTGTTACGGATCGCGCCTTGCACGCGCCATCATCATCCAGAAACCCTGCCTTGCCAATCAGTCGGCGCGGATATTCACCTCCCGCGCGATGCGGGTCCAGGTTTCGCGTTCCTTCACCGCAAGCTCTCGTATCTCGGCGCCCGGCGCGAAGGCAGGGAAGGTGGCAAAGCCAAGCAGGGTTTGCGGCAGGTCGGTGTTTTCCATGGTCCAGCGCATGGCATCTTCAAGGCGCCGCAAAATGGCGGGCGGTGTGGCCGCCGGCGCGGCAATGGCAGACCAGGAAGTGAATTCATAGCCAGGCACACCTGCCTCATCCACTGTTGGCACATCGGGCAAATTCGGGTGCCGCTGGCGAGATGTGATGGCCAGCACGCGCACGCGCCCCGCTTCATGCGCACCACGCATCAGCCCATAGCCATCCACCATCAATTGCACCCGCCCCCCCAGCAGATCCTGCAAGGCCGGTCCACTGCCGCGATAGGGTACATGGACAATATCAAACCCAACGCGCTGCTTCAGAATTTCAAAGGCAAAATGTGGTACCCCGCCTGAACCACCGGAACCGAAATTCAATTCACCGGGCCGGCGGCGCGCGATATCCAGAAATTCCTGCAGCGTGCGCGCGGGGAAATCCGCCGGCACTGCAATCGCGAGTGGACCGATATGCACGCGGCAGACATAAGCGAAATCACGTATCGTATCGAAGCCCGGATTGGGAAACAGCGCTTGCGTGGTGAAATTGCCGACATTGCCGAAGAACAACGTATAGCCATCGGCCGGTGATTTCGTGACATGATCCATGGCGATATTGCCGTTATTCCCGGCGCGATTATCAATCGCGATCGCCTGACCCAGCCTTTGGCCAAGCCGCTGAAAGGTGGGCCGCCCGATCGTGTCCACGCCACCACCAGGCGGGAAGCCAATCACCACGCGAATGGGCCGGCTTGGATAATCCGCTTGCGCGATTGCAGGCAGGGGCAACGCAGCACCAAGACCACCCAACAGAAGGTGGCGACGATTGACATTCCCGAACATTGCTTTCCTCCACTAAGACTTCCCTATTTTTTGAAAGGCTATGGGGCGGCGGGGGGAAGCGTCAATAGAATTCGTGCTGCCAGGGCAAGCGCTTCCCGCCAAAGCCTCTGCCGCGGCAATCGCCCAAGCCTGACGTCGCCTGGATGCGCGGTGCGTCATGGCGCGGTTGCAAGCTTGGGCAAGACCCCGGCCGCGCGCCAATCGATCTTCATTAAAGCCATGGGCGAAGGCGCATTGGCGCCTCCGCCCAAGCTTTGTCACTCCGCAGCTACGGTCTGCGTTTTCGGACCACCGCCATTGCCACCGCGGGTCTTCCACAGCGACCAGGCAATACCGGCCGCAAGGATCGCGAAGGTAATGGAAAGCGACAAGGCAGGCGGGAACTTGCCTGTCTCCGGGAACACAAGATCCGCGATAAAGATCTTGGACCCAATGAAGACCAGCAGCACAGAAAGCGCATATTTCAGGTAGTGGAAGCGATGCACTATGGCAGCCAGCGCAAAGTAAAGCGCACGCAGGCCAAGGATGGCGAAGATGTTTGACGTGTAAACGATGAACGGATCGGTCGTGATGGCGAAGATCGCCGGCACGCTATCCACCGCAAAGATCACATCGGCCACTTCCACCAGCACCAGCGCCAGGAAAAGCGGCGTCATGAACCACACCGCCTTGCCTGTCTGCGGATGAGGTTGCTTCACCCAGAACTTCTCGCCATGCAGCTGCTCTGTCACATTGAAGCGCCGGCGCATGAAATGCAGCAGCGGGTTCTTGGCTATGTCAGGCTTGGCTTCGGCCATGACCCACATCTTCACGCCAGTGAAGATCAGGAAGACCGCGAAGACATACAACACCCAGGAGAATTGGGAGACAATGGTCGCACCCAGGCCGATCATGATCGCGCGCAACACGATCACGCCCAGAATGCCCCAGAAAAGCACCCGATGCTGATAGATGCGCGGCACCGCGAAATAGGTGAAGATCATCGCAATGACGAAGACATTGTCCATCGCCAGCGTCTTCTCAACGATGAAGCCTGTCCAATACAGCGTCGCAGCTGTGGCGCCATCCAGCCCAACGCCCTCAGGCTTCAGGTTATCGAAGCTCCACCAGACCCAGAAGCCGAAGGCGAGCCCAAGGCCGATGTAAAGCGCGGAGAGGATCAGGCTCTCCTTCACTTCAATTTCCTTGGCCTCGCGGTGGAGCACGCCAAGGTCCAGGACCAGCAATAAGCCCACAACGCCGATGAAAAGCAGCCACATCCAGACGGGCGTGGCAAGAAAGCTACCTGTCAGGAACTCGATCATGCCAATCTCCAGTTTTCGAGGGATAAGGTTCTGTTCAAGCCGTGGCCGGCCGCGTGGCGCGGGGCTGGGTCCGAACAAGCGGTGAAGGGCGCGCGGGGTGCTGCATGCCGGCAGAAACTGCTGCGCGCAGCAGGGCCATATTGCGCCGGTTGGCACGGAAGAAGGCGTCCGCGGCCCAGCCCAGCACGGGCACGGCGCCGATTGCCGCATCCAGCGCGACATTGCCGCACATGCGCAGCAGCAGGCTGCGGGGTACGCCAAGGCGCCATGCCTCAAGGATCAGCCAGGCGGATACGCCCTTTGAAACCAGCGGGCCAAGCCCAGGCAGCAGGTTGGCCAGCGCATCCGCCCCCAAGCGGAAGGACGTGCCAGGCACACGGATAGCGCTGTCCAAAAGCCAGGCGAGACGCTCAAGCCGCGCAAGCGCAGCTTCGCGTTGACCATCACACCGAATAGGCTTTTCGGCGCGGCCATAGGCCGATGAAGGGTACTGATACGACATAGACATCTCCCAGGTGCAGGCTGCGCCTTCGTGCAGCCGTCAGATGGAAGGTGTCCGACATGACGGGATCTCTTCGCCGTCAGAGGGGCCCGGACCCCAACGAAGCGCCAGATGGGCCGCAAGGGCATAAAGTTCAAGATGTCACGACGCTGTTTTGCGAAAGGCGCCGCAGCGATCCGCAATGGCGCCAGATGATGATTTTACAGACTGTAACAGGCATCAACGCAGGAAGGCGCGCCCCGAAAGCCAGGGCGCGCCCAATGCCAAACGCCGCTTATTCCGGCCGCACGCCAGCGGCGCGCAGCACATCCGTGTAGTTCTTCACCCCTTCACGCACCAGATTCATGATCTGCTCCGGCGTTTCAAACCCGGCGCGCGGCACCACCCCCGCCAATTCACCAAGGCGTGGCGCGCTTTGCTGAATGGCGGCCCTGAATGCGGTGCCGAGTGCCGCCACCGCCGCCGGCGGCGTGCCGGTTGGCGCCAGCATTGGGAAGAATTCCTCAAAAATGAAGCCAGGAATGCCGGCCTCCGGCGCGCTTGGCACATCAGGCAGCGCAGAGCTGCGCTGATTGGCCGCAACCGCCAGCGCGCGCAGCGC
>JADCES010000310.1 GCA_020250005.1 Roseomonas sp. | reverse complement strand
TCGCCAAGGCCGAACATCGCTCGGTCGCCGCGGTGCTGGAGCTGCTTGTCGAACGTGAAATCCGCGCGCGCGACGAAGCCGAGCGCACCATCCGCCTGCATGTGGCGCCGGAACTCCAAGCTGTGCCATTCGGCGAACCCGATCGTCGGCCGGGTGAGAGCGACAGGAGTTATACGCGCCGCAAAAAGACCATCGACGCGTTGTTTGGCCGCTGAGGCGGCGTGGCCCCTTGCCCGATCCCATCCGGGTGCTTTGTCTGGACCATGTTCCCGTTCGGTCCGCCGGATCCGCCTGACCGGCCTGGGCCAGTGCGGCACATCGCCTATGTGCTGGCTACAGACAGCAATCCAAAAGTGCCAATGCTCCTGCTGGCCTACACAAGTTCTGGGCCATGGCGCGGCGCCACGGGCCGACTGCCGCTTGGCGTGATCGAATTCGACGACGCGGCGGCGCGCGCGGTCGGTCAGAAGCCGTTCCACATTGATTTACGATGCCTCGCGCAGGTGCCGCTGGCAAAGCGCTGGTTCCCTGACCTCGGCCAGACAGGCTACGGCATTATGGGCACAGCAGGTGCGCGGCTCCGTGAGCGGATTGATGTGATGCTGAGCGATCTGGTGACGCGCAACCGCGACCTGATTGAAATGCGCGGGCCTCGCTAGGCGCCGCAATTCACACCGAACCCTTGCGCTCCACCACCAGAATACGCGCCGCACCAATCGGGTGGGCGACATGCTCATCACCGACATCGGCGACAAACACATCGGTCGGCCCAAGGCGCACCGAATGTTCCTGGCCATTCAGCCGGTATTTCATCTCAACCGCGCCATCAAGCACGACGAAAACCTCAGCCCCATCATTGGCGTGCCAGATATAGGGCTGGTCGGTCCAATGCAGCCGCACCGTGGCGCCTTCAATTTCCGCAAAATCACGGGCACCCCAGGCGCGAGGGGCGGTGAAGCTGCGATTGTCCTGATAGATGTCGGGCATGGATGTATCCTGATACGGCGCGAGAAAAACCTATTGCCCCGCCGATTTCGCAATCGGCGCAATGAATTGCGGCTCGGTATCCCATGGGAACAGGATCCAGGTATCCTGGCTCACTTCCGTGATGAAAGTATCCACCATCGGCTTGCCGGCGGGCTTGGCATAGACGGTCGCGAAATGCGCCTTGGGCAGCAGGGCGCGCACCACCCGCGCCGTGGTGCCGGTATCCACCAGATCATCCAGCAGCAGCCAGCCTTCCCCATCGCCCGCTGCCTGGGGCAGCTTCACCACCTTGGGCTCGCCCTTGGTTTCCTCATCATAGGTAAGGACCGAAACGGTTTCGATCAGCCGGCAGTCCAATTCCCGCGCCACCACGGCGGCCGGGATCAGCCCGCCGCGGGTGATGGCGACCACGCCGCGCCAGGGGCCGCGTTCCAAAAGCCGCCACGCCAAGGCCTTCGCATCGCGATGCAATTGGTCCCAGGAAACCGTGTAATATTTCTGCGCCATCAGAACATCCTTCCGCCATTGGGTACGCGTTGATCCGGCCCCAGCAGCACCACCGCCCCCGCTTCATCGGGCATGCCGAGCACCAGAACCTCACTCATGAAGCCCGCGATGCGGCGCGGGGCGAAATTCACCACCGCCGCCACCTGCCGCCCCACCAGGGCTTCGGGCGTGTAATGCACGGTCAATTGCGCTGAGGAGCGCTTGACGCCGATCTCTTCCCCGAAATCGATACTCAGCTTGATGGCGGGCTTGCGCGCCTCCGGAAAGGGCTCGGCGGTCAGGATGGTGCCGACCCGGATATCGATCCGGTGAAATTCATCAAGGCTGGCTGCGGGTTCCATGACGGGGCTTTAATGCAGATTCGCGCTCGGTGAAACCGCTGGGGCTTTTCCCGGCGCGCCAGAGGGGGCATGAGGGGGGCCGTAACTGCACCTGATGGAAGCCTGACCCGATGCGTGATCTTCACCTTGCCGGCCGCAGCCCCGCCTATGGCACCCATGGCATGGCCGCCACCTCCATGCCGCAAGCCACTTTCGCCGCGCTTGAAATCCTGCGCGCTGGCGGCAATGCCATGGATGCCGCGATTGCGGCTTGCGCCGTGCAATGCGTGATTGAACCGGAATCGACCGGGATTGGCGGGGATTGCTTCTGCCTTTACGTGCCCGCCGGCAGCAGCACGGTGATTGCGCTGAATGGTTCCGGCCGCGCGCCGGGTGCTGCGACGCCTGAGGCGATCCGCGCCACCGGGGCGACCAAGATGGAAAATACCTCGGCCCATTCCGTCACGGTGCCGGGCGCAATTTCCGCCTGGGAATTGTTGAACCGCACGCACGGCAAGCTTGGGCTTGATCGTATCCTGCAGGCGGCGATCCATTATGCCGAAGAAGGCTTCCCCATCACGCCGCGCGTGGCAGCGGATTGGGAAGGTTCGGTCGGGAAATTGCTGAAGCACCCGGCATCGGCGCGGCGATTCCTGGATAATGGCGCGGCCTTCAAGCTCGGCACACGCTTCCGTCAGCCAGAATTGGCCAAGACATTGCGCGCCATCGCGGCACGTGGCGCGGCTGCCTTCTATCAGGGCGAAGTGGCGGCGGATATTGTGGCGACGCTGCGCGAAGCGGGCGGTCTGCACACGGAAGAAGATTTCGCCAATAGCCAGAATGTCGCGGAATTCGTCACACCCATTTCCATCCCCTGGCGCGGGATGGAGGTCTATCAATGCCCGCCCAATGGATCAGGGCTGCATGCGCTGCAAATCCTGGGCACACTCGCCAATCTGCCCACGCCGGAAGGCGGGCCGCTTTCAGCGACGCGCTTGCATCGGCATATCGAAGCCGCGCGCATGGCCTATCGGGACCGCGATGCTTTCCTGGCCGATCCTTCCCAAGTGAATGTGCCGGTCGAAAAGCTGTTGAATGCGGATTACCTGAGGCGCCTTGCGGGCCTGATCCGCGATGATGCGGCGCTGCCGGAATTGCCTGCGCCGGGTGAGAGCGATCTCAACAGGCACAAGGACACGGTCTATCTCTGTGTCGTGGATAAGGATGGCAATGCCTGTTCCTTCATCAATTCGCTTTTTGAAGGCTTCGGTTCCGGTATCCTTGCGGAAAAATCCGGTGTCATGCTGCAAAATCGCGGTTTCGGTTTCCGCTTGCAGGAAGGCCATCCGAATTGCATCGCACCCAATAAGCGCCCGCTGCATACCATCATCCCCGGCATGGTGATGAAGAATGGCCGCGCCATCATGCCCTATGGCGTGATGGGCGGACGCTATCAGCCAACCGGGCATAGCTACTTCCTGACCAATCACTTCGAATTCGGCTTGGATGTGCAGGAAGCGATCGACCTGCCGCGCCTGATGCCGCAGGATGGCAAGGTGCAGGTGGAACGCGGCTTCAGCGGTGCCGTAATTGATCAGCTCAATCGCTTGGGCCATGTCTGCGAAGGTATCGACAAGCCCCATGGCGGTGGTCAGGCGATCTTCATTGACCATGAAAAGGGCTGCCTGGTGGGTGGTTCTGACCCGCGTAAGGATGGCTGCGCCATGGGTTACTGATCACCCGCACCACTTCAAGAGAACCAAGGAAACGCCGATGACCGAACCCTGTGACCTGACCGCGATTGAAGCGCGCCGCCTGATCGGGCAGCGCAAGCTTTCCCCCATTGAATTGCTGGAAAGCTGCCTGAAGCGCATCAGTGACGTGAACCATGCGGTGAATGCCGTGGTGGCCTTGGATGAAACGCGCGCCCGCGCCGCCGCCAAGGAAGCGGAAGCCGCCGTGATGCGTGGCGATGAATTGGGTCCGCTGCATGGCCTGCCCATCGGCATCAAGGATCTTGAGGAGACCGAGGGGCTGCGCACCACCTATGGCAGCCCGATCTTCCGCGATTTCATCCCGGATGCGGATTGCGGTATGGTCGCCAATCTGCGCGCCAATGGCGCCATCATCACGGGCAAGACCAATACGCCGGAATTCGGCGCCGGCGCGAATACGCGCAACGCCGTCTATGGCGTGACAGGCAATCCCTTTGATCCGATGAAATCCGCTGCCGGCTCATCGGGCGGTTCGGGTGTTGCCTTGGCCACCAATATGTTCCCGATCTGCTCGGGTTCTGACACCGGCGGTTCGCTCCGCAACCCGGCTGCCTTCAATGGCATTGTCGGCTATCGGCCATCGCCTGGTTTGGTGCCTTCCGAAAAGCGCGCCCATGGCTGGTCCGGCCTGCCGGTGCTTGGCCCCATGGCGCGCAATGTGCCGGATGTCTGCCTGCTGCTGTCGGCCATGGCGTCCGATGATGCGCGCGATCCGCTCGCCTATACCTTGCATGATGGCTATGTGCGCGAAGAACCAAGCCTGTATTTCCCGGTGCCGCGTTATGACCTTGCCAGCCTGCGCCTGGCCTTCAGCCCGGATTTCGGCATGGCGCCGACCGAAAAACATATCCGCGACATCTTCGCCGACCGCGCCAGCGCGATTGCACCGATGTTCGGCGCAGCGGAAGCCGCACACCCGGATTGCACCGGCGGTGATGAGGCGTTTGAGGTACTGCGCGCCGCGGGCTTCCTGACCTCGCATGTTGAGAAATGCCGGACCCGACCGCAGGATGTTGGCCCCAATGTGCGCGCCAATGTGGAAGAGGGGCTCCGCTATAGCCTGGATGATTACGCCCGTGCAGCGGCGGCGCAGACCAAGATGTATCGCGCTTGGCAAGGCTTTTTCGCGGCGCATGATGTGCTGATCACGCCGGCCATCACCATTTCGCCCCGGCCCTGGAAGGAACTGTTTCCGGCGGAAATTGATGGCCAGCCGACCCGGACCTACTTCCATTGGCTCGCCTTGGCCTATTACCCGACGCTCTGCGGCCACCCCGCGATTTCCATCCCGATGGGGCTGGACCGCAACGGCATGCCCTTCGGCCTGCAGGTGGTGGGGCCGAGGGGCGGGGATAGGCTGGTGCTCGGTGTTGCCGCGGCGATTGAGGAAGCCTTTGCGGATGATGCGCTCCGCTGCCGCCCGGTGCCGGATTTGGCAAAGCTGAGGACAGCCAAGCCGGTGAAGGACATGCCGGGTGCGGTCGGCTGGGATTGAGAGGGTCGCCCAAATGGCGAAACCTTTGATAAGATTACAATATCGTCATGTGCCGGCAAGCTGGCGCTACCAAAAGCGCGGCATCGCTCCGGGAGTTGGGGTAATTATTTGACTATGTCAAAGTAATTCCCCCCCCCCTCAATACTCATTTCCAGCGAGATTGAGCCGCCTGCTGGCCATGCGGAACAGTTTGGTCAAGCGCAAGGCCGCTGTGGCGATCAGGGAGGGGGCGCTGGATTCCTGCCTCTCCAACCAAGAATCACCCCGGCCGGCCAGTGGGCTCGCGGCGCTTTAGCCTGCTTTTTTCAGGGGTGAGCCGGGCCGAAAAAGCACGGGGGCAAGAAAATCAATTGAATATTGTTGCCCAAAGCTCTACAAAAGAAATTCATGAATGCCGTTTCCTTTGGCAGGAGGTTTTTAATGTCTAAGATGTCTCGAACTCTGGTTGCCGCCTCGGCATTGGCCGTTTTGGCAAGCGGCGCTTCCGCCCAAAACCTTCGGGGGTTTTATGTCGGCGGCGGCATTGGTGGCTTCTATCAGTTCTCCGATGAAGGGGTCGTCGGGAATGCCAAATATTCGCAGGATTGGTCCATCGGGGCCGTTGGTGTGCTTAGTTTGGGTTACGGGTTCGGCAACGGTATCCGTACTGAAATCGAAGGTGCTTTTCGCAGCGCCGACATCGACTCAACTGATTTGAATGGTCAGGCTGCCAATGGCAGCGGCAAGGCGCAATCCTATGCCTTCATGGCAAATGTCGTTTACGATTTGGATCTCAGGTTGATCGGCATCAATACCACTGCCGTCGTACCCTATTTTGGCTTGGGTATTGGCTACCATATCGGGTCCTTTGATAATATTCGCATGAGCAACTCCACGATCACCGTTACGTCGGATGACCAGGATGGCAGGTTCGCCTACCAGGTCTTTGGCGGTCTGGCCTTCCCCATTGCCTCTGTCCCGGGTTTGGCCTTCACCACAGAGGTCCGCTACATCAATGATGATCACGGTCCCGAATTGAAAACCGTCAACACCAGCGGCGGAACCAGCACAAGCAAGCTCAACCGAAGCGAATTCGCGAGTATCAGTGTTCTTTTTGGGCTTCGCTACGCCTTCAACGCCGCGCCGGCAGTTGCCGCGGCTGCTGCGCCGGTTGCTTCCGCCCGTACCTTCCTGGTGTTTTTTGACTGGAGCAAGGCCGATCTGACTGATCGTGGGCGCCAGATCATTGGTGAAGCGGCCGCTTCTCGCGGCTCGGGCGTCACGCGCATTGAAGTGAATGGCTTCACGGATCGCTCAGGTCCGGCGGATTACAACATGCAGCTTTCGATCCGTCGCGCCAATGCCGTGGCGGCCGAACTGGTGCGCCGTGGCGTGCCGCGGAATGAAATCGTGACGCGCGGCTTTGGTGAGGAAAACAACCTGGTGCCAACAGCCGATGGCGTGCGTGAACCCCAAAACCGCCGCGTGGAAATCATTTTGAGGTAGTCAGCCAGATACCACCTCATGAGGCCGCCGGCCCCGATTTGGGGCGGCGGCCTTTTTCTTTGCCCATGCATGGCTTGTCACAGGCGGTTCGGTCGGCCATTGCAGTGACCCATGCGGCCCTTGCTGATCGGATCGGAAATCTATCGCGGCTCCACCTATGGGCCGAAGCATCCGCTCGCCATTCCGCGGGTTTCCACCACGCTTGACCTGATCCGCGCGCTGAATTGGGTCTCGCCCGATCACTACATCGAAAGCCCGCGCGCATCAGCCGAAGAACTGCAACGCTTCCACAGCGCCGACTATATCTCGGCCCTGATGCGCGCCGAGGAAACCCAATGCGTGAGCGCCGAAGATCGCGCGCGATTTCGCATCGGCGCCGATGGCAATCCGGTCTATCGCGAGGTATTTCGCCGCCCCGCCACCAGCGCGGGCGGTGTCTTGCTGGCGGCAAGGCTCACGGCCCCGGGCGGGGTGGTGCATGTGCCAGGGGGTGGCACGCATCATGGCCGGGCGGATCGCGCTGCCGGCTTTTGTTATGTGAATGATGCGGTGCTGGGCTTGCTCGCCTGGCGCGATCAGGGGCTGTCGCCGCTGCTTTACGTGGATATTGACGCGCATCACGGCGATGGCGTGCAGGATGCCTTTCACGATGACCCGCATGTCTTTACGCTTTCCGTGCATGAGGATGGGCGCTGGCCCTTCACCGGCGGGTTGGGTGACCGGGCCGGCGGCCATGCGGCAAATATCCCGGTGCCGGCCGGCTTCAATGACAGTGAAATGGCCTGGGTGCTGCACGAAGCCATCCTGCCCATCGCGCGGCGGCTTAGGCCGGCTGCCATCATGCTGCAATGCGGCGCGGATGCGCTGGAAGAAGACCCGCTGTCGCGCCTTGCACTGTCCAATAATGCGCATCGCGCTGTGGTGGCCGCGCTGATGGGCCTCGCGCCCCGGCTGATCGTATTGGGTGGCGGTGGCTATAATCCCTGGAGCGTAGCGCGTTGCTGGGCTGGGGTTTGGGGCGCGCTGAATGGCCATGCCCTGCCCGAACGCCTGCCTGATGCGGCAGAGGCTGTGCTGCGGCGCCTAAGTTACCATCGCGCTGCCGGGCGCAACCCGCCCGAGCATTGGTTCACCACGCTTGCGGATGCGCCGCGCCCTGGCGTAGTGCGCGCCGTGGTGCGCCGTGCGGCGGCAGCAGCGCTTGAGGCGCTTGCTGAACCCGTGTCATGAAGCCCCTTATGCAAAGACGTTCCCTGCTGGCGCTGGCCGCCCTGCTGCCCATCGCTGCCTTGGCGCAACCAGGCGTTGATCGCCCCCAGCCGCGCCTGCCGACCGAACCCCTGGTATTTGAAACCCGCGATGGGCGCCGGCTTGCCTTCATGGTCGAGATGGCCGTGCAGCCGGAACAGCAAATGATCGGCCTGATGTTCCGCCCTGAAGTGAAGCCGGATGAGGGCATGCTGTTCGATTGGGGGAGCCCACGCGAAAGCTCCATGTGGATGCGCAACACCATCACATCCTTGGACATGATTTTCATCGCCGCCGATGGGCGCGTGCATCGGATTGCGGAGCGCACCGTGCCCTATTCGCTCGCCAGCATTTCCAGCAATGGGCC
>JADCES010000031.1 GCA_020250005.1 Roseomonas sp. | reverse complement strand
GGTCTCGACCTTCGGCATTTCATCCATGCGCAGCACCTGGTAGGTCTCGAAATTCTCCTGTTCGATCCTGCCGTTTTTCACCGTGCATTCGCTATGCAGCGCGGCTGAAAGCCCATAGACAAAGGACCCTTCCACCTGCATTTCGATCTGCTGCGGATTGACCGCATGGCCGCAATCAATCGCGGCAACGATGCGATGGATTTTGAGCTCACCCTTGTCACCGACAGACACTTCCGCAGAGGCCGCGACATAGCTGCCAAACCCATGCGTCTGCGCGAGCCCACGGAAAACCGCCTGCCCATTCACCGGCGCCGGCGTGCTGCCCCAGCCGACGCGTTCCGCCACTGCGTTCAGTACTGCCAGATGTCGCGGATGATTGGCCATCAACGCGCGACGAAACGCCAAGGGATCCTTGCCCGCCGCATGGGCCAATTCATCCATGAAGCATTCCAGATAAATCGCGTTCTGGTTCAGGTTCACGCCGCGCCAGAAGCCGGGCGGCACATGCGGGTTGCGCATGGCGTGATCAATCAGCAGGTTCGGGATGCTGTAACCAATATCCGCTTCCCCGCCGCTGGCATTGAGCCCCTGGAAGGCCACCGGGTCGCGCCCATCACGAATGTTTTGCGGGAAGATACCGGCCACGATGGATTGGCCGGAAATCCGCATATGCAAACCAACCAGATTGCCCTGCGCATCCAAGCCACCCTGCAGCTTGCACATCGTGACGGGGTGGAAGCGCCCTTGCAGCATATCTTCTTCACGCGACCAGATCAGCTTGATCGGCGTACCGGGAATTTGCCGGGCGATCGCGACAGCTTGCCGCACCCAATCATGCACCGCGCCACGCCGGCCGAAGCCGCCGCCAAGATGGATCTTATGCACTTCGCACCGCGCCGGCGGCAGGCCCGCCGCTTCGGCTGTTGCAGCCAAAGCCGCTTCGCCATTTTGCGTCGGCGTCCAAACCTCGCAACGCTCCGGCGTCCAGATCGCGGTCGCGTTCATGACTTCCATGCAGGCATGGTTCTGATGCGGATAGCCATAAACCGCTTCAATGCGCTTGGCGGCACCCGCCAGCGCGGCACGCGCATCGCCATTGCGATTGCCGACGGCCGCTTCCGGCGCATCAAGCCCGGCCTTGATCACCTCGGCAAAGGAAGCGGAGGATGCATTGGCGTGCGGCCCCTCATCCCAGGTGATCTTCACCGCATCCAAAGCGGTCTTGGCGCGCCACCAGGTATCGGCAACCACCACCACCGTATGGTCACCAAGCCGGAGCACATGCTTGACGCCCGGCATGGCTTCCGCCGCCTTGCTGTCCATGCTGCCAATCTTGCCGCCAAAAACTGGGCAGGCGCGGATGGCGGCATTCAGCATGCCGGGCAGGCGCAAATCCATGCCATAGACTTGGCTGCCATTGAGCTTTTCCGCCGTATCCAGCCGAGGGATGGATTTGCCGGCGATTTTCCAGTTCTTCGGGTCCTTCAGCGGAATATCCGTGGGCGGCGTGAGGCGCGCCGCCGCTTCCGCCACCTTGCCGAAGCTGGTGCTGCGCCCGCTGGGGCCATGGGTGATGATGCTATTGGCCGCGCTGCATTCGCCAACCGGCACGCCCCAGGCCTTGGCCGCCGCCTGCACCAGCATCATACGCGCCGCTGCACCGCCCTTGCGGACATAATCATGGCTGTCGCGAATGCCGCGGCTGCCGCCCGTAGACATATTCCCCCAGGCGCGATTGCGCGCCAGGTTCTGCCCCGGTGTCGGATATTCCGTAGTCACCTTGGACCAATCGCATTCCAATTCCTCGGCAACTAATTGCGCGAGGCCCGTCAGCGTCCCTTGTCCCATTTCCGAACGCGCAATGCGGATCACGACCGTGTCATCGGGCCGCACCACGACCCAGACATTGATCTCCGGCACGGCATTGCTACCTTGCGCGGCAGCGGATTTCACCAGCGGCGCATGAAAGCCGAAGGTGAAGGCACCAAGGGCGGAAGAAACCGTCGCAAGCAAACCGCGGCGGGAAGGGTTTGTGATGGCATTCATGATGCTGTTCCCCCTCAACCGCTTGTGCTGATGCCAGCGGCGCGCTGGATGCCGGCAAGGACGCGATTATAGGTGCCGCAGCGGCAGATATTCGTCATTTCCTCACGGATTTGCGCTTCGGTCGGCTTTGGATTGGCCGCGAGCAAGGCGCTTGCCGCCATGATCATGCCGGGCTGGCAGAAGCCGCATTGCGGCACATCCAAGGCAAGCCAGGCCTGCTGGATGGGGTGGCTGCTATCGGGCGAAAGCCCTTCGATGGTGACAATCTTCTGGCCTTCATTGAAGGCGGAAATCGGCAAGGAACAGGCGCGCACGGCGGCACCATCCACATGCACGGTGCAGGAACCGCATTGCGCCACGCCGCAACCATATTTGGTGCCTGTCAGGCCAAGCTGTTCGCGCAATACCCAAAGGAGTGGCGTATCCGCCTCAACCTCGATATCCACGACGCGGCCATTCACGTTGAGTTTTGCCATTTGCGCCCCCGGTTCCTGTTGTGGCTGACCCTGAGATGTTCTTCCGGCAAAGGGCTTCCTGGCTACCGCGTTTTCCGTTTACCTGATCCCACCAAAGCACAATAAACCCTGGTCTGGTCGCAATTGCCAAGGCGCTTGGTGCGGCAACTCGATACGAAAAAGCCCTAAAGCCTTCACACGAAACGAAATCTCAAGTTCAAGTGACGTGAGCGTAACTTCGAATCCATGATATGGGAAGCAGAAAGTTAACCCGGCCAAGGCGCTCAGCCGCTTCACGCCATCCGCGCGCATCGGATATGGCACATTCCGTTAGCGGGTGGGCATTAGGCAGGGCATTTGGCATGACGGTCCATGGTAAAAAGTAGTTGTTGACGAACCGCCAAATGATGTGCTGGCCTTGCAACGGTTCTTAGCAGTACCGTTCCCATAATGCAATTGATCATCAAACCTGCGAGGTATCCGTCATGGCCGATTGTGTGGTACGCTTTGTCACTAACCGTGAGGAAGTCAAAGGAAAGATTCCCTTTGGAAGTGGCTTAAACCAAAAATCACCGCTCTATCTTCGCTACGGCTCTGCCCGCGTAGCGTTACCACAAGGCAAACAGAAAGATTACGTATTGAAATCAGTCGCGGTTGCGTCCGAAGTAATGCCTGGTATTGATGCGCCCCTGAACACGCAGGCAAAGTTTGGCAGCAGCCAGGTTTATGCAGAGTTACAGGCGGAATTGATTTCCAATAACGCCGATTTGCTTGTGTTTCTGCATGGTTTCGCCTGTGATTTTACGACGGCAATGCTCCGGGCGGCTGAACTAAAGCATCGTTGGTCCACACCGGAACGTCCTTTGGAAGTGGCAGTCTTCAGCTGGCCCGCGGATGGCCAAATGGTGCCGTTCCTTAACTATTCTTCTGATCGTGATGATGCGCGATCCTCTGCCAAGGCCATCGCGCGCGCCCTGCACCGGCTTGTCGAGAATTTCAGAGCCCTTGATCAGGCACGACGCGATGCGATCAAGAACCGTCAGGCGCCACCGCCGTCTTGCGGCGCGCGTTTGCACCTGGTGGCGCATAGTATGGGCAATTATGCCTTGCGCAATGCGTTTCAGGCATTACGAAGCGACATGGGCGGCAAGGTGCCGCGGCTTTTCGACACCATCTTCCTGATGGCTGCTGATGAGGACAATGACGCCTTCGAGGATGAAGGCAAGTTCATGCATCTCCCTGATCTTGCCCATTCTGTACATGTATATTTTGCCCAGAATGACGGGGCGCTCATCATCAGCGACACCACCAAAATGCATCCCGACAGGCTTGGCACGACAGGACCGCGGACGCTTTCCAACCTGCCGCAGAAAGTCACCCTGGTGGATTGCGCCAATGTGGCATCAACTGCTTCAGTGAGCGAAGCCAATCACCAATATTATCGCCAGCGCCCTGAAGTGATTGCGGATGTCCAGGCAGTGCTTGCTGGCCAGGTACCGGACCAGATCGCCAATCGGGATTTCGTGCCCAACAAACGTGCCTTTCGCATCCGGCCCAAATGATTGCAGGACCAGGCCTTAGCGCCCGGGGATTCCATTACATGGAATGGTTCCATTTTCCGTTATCCAAAGTCAGGAGGAAACAGACATGCCACGCAAGATGATCAAGATCGGCTCACGTACATTGGAGCTTGATGCCCGTCCTGACCGACTGGATCTTCGCGACCGTACCTATCAGCCACCACTCGGAAACCTGCCCAGTGAGTACCCGTCGAATGCCGACGTGAAAAAACTCCTGCCGGCCTATGCGAAGGCTGGGTTGATCCGCAACCAGGGCTCGGAAGGCGCGTGCACGGGCTTTGGTTTGGCGGCTGCCATTGATTATCAGCAATTTGTGCGTGCCGTGACAGCTGGGGTCTCTACGCCCAAGGCCCTTCGCAAGGTAAGCCCTGCGATGCTTTATCAGCTTGCACGCCTTTATGATGAATGGCCGGGTGAGGAATATGAAGGATCCAGTTGTCGTGGTGCACTCAAGGGCTGGCATCGGCACGGTGTCTGCTCGGAAGAATTATGGCCCTACAAGACTGACAAAAAGGGTAAGCGCATATTCGAAGCGCCAATGCGGGACGCCAAAAACCCGAATGAGGCCAATTCGAATTGGGATATTGATGCCCTGGAATGTACGCTTGGTGTCTATTATCGCGTGGATGTGCGATCAGTTGTGGATATGCAGGCTGCCATCAAGCAGATCGGCGCGCTCTATGTCTCGGCGACCGTGCATGAGGGCTGGGAGGTTAAAGCTTCTTCGGTGGTGAATGGCCATGCTGATCTGGCAAGGATCACGGCGGTTCCCAAGCCAAAGGATGGCGGCGGGCATGCCTTTGCGCTGGTTGGATACAATAAGCTTGGTTTTGTCGTACAGAATTCCTGGGGGCCGGATTGGGGTTCCAGCGGCTTCGCGCTGCTTCCCTATGAAGATTGGGTCACGCATGGCGATGACGCATGGGCCTTCACGCTGGGGGTCTCGCGTCAAATGGGCGCCGCTTCATCCTCACGCGGTGCTTCCGCAACGCAGAAAAATTCCATCAGGTCCCCGCGCTTTATCCTGCCTTCCCCAACCGGCACCACGGCGGCGGCCATGGAACGCCCAATCGGCCTGGTCGGCGCTGAGGATGCCCTGTCTCGCCGGTATCGGGACCTGAAGGATCCGGGCCTACGCCCACTTGAACCGGATGAGGCTTATGGCCACACCATCCTTCTCAATCGTGGTTTTCCGGTTCGGAACGACATCACTGCAGAAACACCAAAGGATGCCGTGAGAACCGCCGCCCTTGCCCAACCCTTAGACTGGTTGAAGGCAAAGAGCGTGCCCAAGTTAATGATTTATGTTCATGGTGGCTTGAATAGTGAAAGCGCGTCCATCTTGCGCACGCGCGTAATCGCGCCTTACGCCTTGAAGAATGATATCTATCCGCTGTTCTTCTCATGGCGGTCAGGCGCCCTTGAGACAACTTCCGACCTGGTCGAGGAAACCTTTGCGCGCTTTGGAATGACCTTTGGTGGAGAGGCGAGAAGCGGCGGCTGGCTTGATCGCATTGCCGACACCACAGATCGCATGCTGGAACCTATCCTGCGCGGCCCTGGCGGTGCGATGTGGAGCCAGATGAAGCTCAACGCAACACGCGCCAGTAAAGACCCTACGGGCGGCGCAAGCCTTGTGGTGGAACAATTGAAGGAGCTGAAAAAGGCGCTGCCCAAGCTTGAAATCCATTTTGTGGGACATTCGGCAGGCGCCATTTTCATTGGGGCAATGTTGCAGTGCTTGCGTGACAAGGGGCTGAAGGCGGCAAGCGTCAGGCTATTCGCGCCCGCTTGTACGGCACAATTTGCGCTTGATCATTACAAGCTTGCAGTCGAAAAAAAGACTATCGCCGCGGAGAATTTCCATATCCATCTATTATCGGATAAAAATGAAAAAAACGATAGCGTCGGACCCTATCGAAAATCCTTGCTGTATCTGGTCAGCCGATCTTTCGAAGACACCCACAAGATGCCAATCCTTGGCATGGCGGGCTGCTTTGACCGCGCGGCAGTAGCGCCAAGCGCTTCCGATGATGTCTGGGCGCCGGTTCACATTAACGAAGCCAAGAAATGGCTCGATTTCTGGAACACGCTGCCCAGCGCCAAAAGCAACCTGCATTGGTTGGAAAAACCAAATGTATCCAACGGTAGGGAAAGCATTCGCGCCTCTCATGGTTGCTTTGACAATGATGTGCAAACCATGGGTGGGGCGATTGGCTATATCGTCGATCCAATAAAGTCACCGATCATCAGGATTGAACGGCTGGCCTATTGAGGTCCCGAAACGACCATTCAGGACCGGCGATCACCTGGCAGGGTCAGACCTTGCAGGTTTCGCCGTAATTCAGCGGGGGGCGGGAACCCCCCAGCGCATACGCCGTGCGCTTCTGCTGAAGCTGCGTTCTGGGGATACAAAACGCGCGTTCGGCGCGCGATTAGTCGCGTTGCATCGCGCTCACGCACCATCCACGCTTGCCCGATACCAGGCAGCAATCTCATCACCCTGCATCGCAATAACCCGCGGATCAGCCGCCAATTCCGCGAAAAGCGTCGCCAGCGCCTCGATCCGATGCGGCACGGCCGAGATATAGGGGTGGATCGCGATGCACATGATCTTCACGCCCGCGGAAGCCTCAGCCTCCGCGATCAGGCGCTTGGCGTGCAGCCGGGCGCGGCGGGACAATTCTTCCTCATTATGGTGTTGGATCATCACCACGGGGATATCGTTGAGCTCAACCGAATAGGGCAGGGACAGCAGGTCCCCATGCGCCGTCCTCACACGTGCCGGCAGATCATCCACCACGAAATCACCAAGCCAGGTGATGCCGGCTTCGGCCAGCAGATCAGGCGTTTCCAATGTTTCGGTCAGGCCCGGACCCAGCCAGCCCCGGCAGGCACCGCCAGTGAAATCGGCAATGGTCTTCACGGTGCGCGTAATCGCTTCCCGCTGATCAGGCATGTTATGCGTGGGCACCTGCACCCAGCCATGGCCCATGAATTCCCAACCCGCATCGCGCGCCGCCGCGGCCACGCGCGGATAGGCGCCAATCACGCTGCCATTGATGGAAAGTGTGGGGCGCATGCCGTGCTTTTCAAACATTTCCAGAAAGCGCCAAAAACCCACGCGCATCCCATATTCATGCCAGGCCCAATTCGGCAGATCCGGTTGCAGCACGGCCGCGGTTGGCGCCACCAGCACCTGACGGGGCATGGGGTTTTCGATCAGCCAATTCTCGATATTCACCACGGGCCACAGGATCAGCTTCTGCCTACCCGGCAGGCTATGGCGCGGGCGATCGGAAGGCGCGGTATAAAGCAGCCGCTCAACAGGATTGGTCACGCCGCCTTCTTCCCATGATGGCTATGCAGCCGCGCGGAAAGATCACGCCGCACCGCATTGAATTCCGGTGAGGAAACATCGCGCGGCCGCGGCAATTCGATGCGATGCTCACTGGCAATCCGCCCCGGCCCCGGTTCCATCACCACCACGCGATCAGCCAGGAAAATCGCCTCCTCAATCGAATGCGTGACGAACAGCACCGTCAGCTTGGTGCGCTGCCAGATATCCAGCAATTCATCCTGCAAGCGCTCCCGCGTCATGGCGTCCAAGGCGCCGAAGGGTTCATCCATCAGCACCATTTCGGCATCATTCGCGAGCACACGCGCAATCGCGACCCGCTGCTTCATCCCGCCCGAGAGCTGATGCGGATAGGCATCGGCAAAACGTGTCAGGCCCACCATATCCACAAAGCGATCCACCAAAGCGCGCAACTCAGCCTTGGGCAGCCCACGAGACGCCGGGCCGAAGCCGATATTCTGCCGCACGGAAAGCCAGGGAAACAGCCCGTAATCCTGAAACACCATGCCACGATCGGGCGCGGGGCCAGAGATGGGCTTGTCCCACATCAGTGCCTGACCAGCACTGGGCGGTTCAAACCCCGCGACAATGCGGAGCAAGGTTGATTTGCCACAGCCCGAAGCGCCGATCAGGCAAACAAATTCACCCTTTTCGACAACCAGATTGGCATCGCGCAAGGCTTCGATGCGCTGGTCATTCAGCTCATAGACCTTGCCGACATGGCGCAGATCAAGAATGGGAAGCTCAGGCATGGTGCGAAGGGCTCCAGCGCAGCAGACGGTTCATGATGGCAACAACGATGCGGTCAGAAATGAAGCCGGCAATGCCGATCACGATCATGCCGCAAATCACCAATTCGGTGCGCGACAGGGTGCGGCCATCCATGATCACGGCGCCAAGCCCTTGCGGTACGCCGGTCATCTCACCCACCACAATCACGAACCAGGCCAGCCCAAGACCAAGACGTAGTCCGGTAAATATGGAAGGCAGCGATGCCGGTAGCACCACGCGGAAGAATTGCGCCGTGCCGGAACAGCCCAGCATGGAAGCCGCTTCGAACAACCGCTTTTCAACGCTCCGCACGCCAAACACCGTATTCAGCAAAATGGGATAAAAGGCGCCGAGAAAGACCAGGAAGAAGGCCGAACGCGGCCCAAGCCCAAACAGGATCATGGAAAGCGGCAGCCAGGCCGTCACCGGAATGGGGCGCATCAATTGCAGGAAGGGATCCAGCAGCGCGCGGACCTGTTCATTGCGCCCAATCAGCAGCCCAAGCGGCACCGCCACCAGCGCGGCGAGTGCAAAACCGCCATAAACGCGCTGCATGGACGCAAACAAATGGATATGGAGTGTGGCCGAAAACGCATCATCCCAAATGCCGCCAATGGCGAAATCCACCATATATTCAGCGACATCGGCGGGGGAGGGGATAAGCCGCGTCATCCCCGCCTTCACCGCGAAATGCCAGCCGAATAGCAGCGCCACCGGCACCACCAGCGCGAGCATGACCCCCTTCACGCGCGGCCAGATCACGCCGGCGGATCGAGACTTCTTTTCTTCCGCCGTGCTTTCGGCGGCCACACTCGCGCTCATTCAGCTAACTTTCAGGAAGTCGCGACTTCGTTGGAGAAGCGCGGATTGAGGAAGCGGTCGAAATTGGGCAGGGCGCGGATCTGGCGCATTTCCAGCATTTGCTGGGCATAGGCGCGCGCCTGCGTCATCACCGTATCGTCAAGCCGCCAGGTATATTCCACGTTGTTTTCAGCAAGCGCGCGGTCCACGGCGGCGCGCGGCGCGCCCAGGATGCGCACGGTCGCTTCCGCCACTTCCGCCTTGTTGGCCATCATGTGCTCGCTGGCGCGGCGGTGAATGCCAAGCATGGTCCGCACCAAAGCCGGGTCCTGCGCGATCATCGCTTCCGATGTGGCGAAGATCATGTTCAGGCCGCCCATCGCGGTGCCGTAGGGGAATTCCACCAATTCACCAACGCCGGAGGAAAGCGAAAGCCCCGGACCTGGTTCGGCACCCACATAGGCATCAATATCGCCGCGGGAGAGCATTGCGTGCATTTCACCAAAGGGCACGCGCACACTGGTGATATCACGCACCGTCATGCCGTTTTGACGCAGGCGCTCCAGGATAAACACTTCCTGGGTGGAACCCGGCCAGATGCCAACGCGCTTGCCGCGCAGGCCGGCAATGTCGCGAATACCGGAACCTGCCTTGGCAATCACGCCCATGCCGCGATTGCAAAAGGCGCCGACCACCACAACCGGCTCACCCGCTGCGGCGCCAAGCGTGGCGGCAGCAATGCCGAAGCCACCGAAGTCAACGCTGCGCGTCACCACGGCATTCTTGCCATCGGTTGGGCTGTCGAAGGTGGTGATTTCAATCGTCAGGCCTGCCGGCGCAAAGCGCTGATAGAAATGCGGTGTCATGGAATGGATCAGCCGGAGCGATCCCATCTTCACTGTACGCGTCGCTTGCGCGCGCGCAATGGAAGGGGCGGCGAGGGGTGCCAAGGCGATGGCACCCAGAAGATGACGACGTTGCATCATGAATTCTCCTTTTGTTGAAGCCTCAAGCGGGGGTTGCGATGCTGGCAAGAAAGGCGCGCCAGCCACCAAAACGGGTAATGTCTTCCGCGCCCTGCAAGCCTTCCGGTTCCACCAGAAAACCCTTGGGGCGAGAGCCATCGGCCAAAAGCAGCGTGCCGATGCCAAGCGGGGCGGGAATGCGGGAGACAAAGCGGCCAAAGCCATCATCGGGCAGGGCCCAGACCTCGGTCGCAATCGCGGCACCGGTGCCGGGTGCCACCCGCAGCAAGCCAGGCCGGCGCGGGGGGCCGCCCGCCAGCGCATAAAGCCGGTAGCAGGGCTCGGTCAGCACGGCGCGGCGCAGCACGCCGCCTTCGGTCACCAATTCATGATTGAGCGGCAGGCCCGAAAGATGCGCACCAACAACAACAATTTCGATCATGCGGCTTCAGCCTTTTCTGCTGCGGCCTGACGGCGCGTGAATTCCTGGGCGAGTGCCATCAGCGCCGCATCGCTGCCGCGCGGGCCAATCAAGGTAATGCCGGCGGGCAAGCCATCCGGGCGCTTCGGCCCCGGCACGGCAAGTGCGGCAAGGTCAAGCAGATTGACGAAGTTGGTATAAACCCCAAGCCGCGCATTGGGCGCAAAGGGGTCCGCCGCCAGCGCCGCCAGTGTCGGGAAACAGGGAACCGAGGGCACCACCAGCACTTCATGCGCCGCGAAAAAATCCTCGGCCACGCGGCGATATTCGGCAAGGCGATACATGCCGCGAAAGGCATCCACGGCGCTGAAGCCACTCGCGCCATCAATGATCTTTTGTGTCACCGGATGCAGCGCGCCGGGATGCGCGCGCGCGAAATCGCCAAAGGCCGCCGCGCGTTCCGCGACCCAGGGGCCTTCATATAAAAGCTTCGCGGCATCCAGCATGTCGGTAATTGCGGCCTCTGTTGCTGAAGACAGCAAATCCAAAGCCGCCACCCAGGCTGCGCGCCCGGCGGCATCATCCAAATGCGTATCGGCGGCGCGCGGCACCGCGATGCGCGCTGGCACCGCACCCGGTTCCTGCCAGATGATCGGGCGGCTGAAGGGATCAGCGCGATCCTCACCGGCCAAGGCCGCAAAGCCCGCCCAGGCATCATCCAGGCAGGTGGCGAAGACCGAAACGCAATCCAGGCTCCGGCAGGCCGGCACCACGCCGCGAGTCGAAACCGCGCCGACACTCGGCTTCAGCCCGACAATGCCATTCAGCGCCGCCGGCACGCGCCCCGAACCTGCCGTGTCGGTGCCAAGCGCCAGCGTCACAATCCCGCGCGCCACCGCGACCGCGGAACCGGAAGATGACCCACCCGGCACATGCTCAGCCGACACGGCATTGCGCGGCACCGGATAGGGTGTGCGCACGCCGACCAGCCCGGTTGCGAATTGATCCAGATTTGTCTTGCCCAGAATGATGGCACCTGCGGTGCGCAGGCGCCGCACCGCCTCGGCATCCTCCGCCGGCACATGGCTGAAAGCCGGGCAGGCGGCTGTCATGGGCCGGGCGGCCACGGCGATGTTATCCTTCACCGCGACCGGCAGGCCCCAAAGCGGATGGGCCACTGGGTCAAAGCCGGGCAGGGCACTGATCGCCGCCGCGACCGCCTCGGGCGGCGTCACATCCAGGAAAATCCCCGGATCATTGGCGGCTTCAAGGCGGCGCAAAGCCTCGGCCATCAAGGCTTGCGGCGTCACGCCGGCGCGATAGGCGGCATGCAAGCCAGCCCGCTGAAAGGGAAGGGCGGTCAAATCCATAGAAACCCATCCGCAATCCGCGTGCCGCCCGAAAAGCGGGCTGGAGCGGCTGATTGTATACAGTTCTGCATACAATTTGGGCGGGTCTTGATGCATCTGCCCAAGCGCGTGGCGGGTTTCAAAACCGCGCCTCCTGCCCCGCCATAACGCCCAGGCTGCCTTCGGTGGCCGCCAAATGGGCGCGCATCGCCGCTGCCGCCGCCGCGCCGTCACCCGCGCAAATCGCGGCAATGATGGCGCCATGTTCGGCGTGGGAAGCCGCCAGCCGATCCCTCCCCCCAAGCTGCGCGGCGCGAAACGGGGCCAAGCGCCGGCGCGTCACCTCGGCCAATTCGGCCAAATAGGCATTGCCCGCGCCCTGATAAAGCGCCTCATGAAACGCCACATTGGCTGCGCGATACCCCGCCAGATCATGCGCAGCCACCAGCCGCGCCATCGCCTCATGCCGCGCCTTCAATTTGGTTTTTTCCTTGCGCGGCAAGGCTTCCGCGCAAAGCCGGGCGCAGATCGCCTCAAGCTCCGCCATCACGGCAAACATCTCGGCCACCCGTCGCGGTTCGGGCCGCGCCACCACCGCGCCACGCCTTGGGCGCTGCTCCACCAGGCCGGTCGCGACCAGCAGCCGCAAGGCCTCACGCACCGGGGTGCGGGAAGCGCCATGGGCAAGGGCCAAGCGTTCTTCTTCCAGCGTCGTGCCGGGCGGGATTTCGCCGCGCGTGATCGCCTCGGCGAGCGCAGCGGCTATCCCTTCCGCGCGGGTCGGGCGGGTTTCCGGGGCGGCGGGCAGGGCCGAAAGATCAAGCGGCATGGGGTGCGGTGTCCGTAAAAGACAAGGGTGCTGAGCCATTGCTCAGCATGCCGCGTGCCGCGCCCGGCCACTGTTCACCGAAGCGGGGGCAATGTTATGCTAATGCGTCGGTTGCATGGATGCTTGGGGCAGACCATTGGGCTTCAGTTTGAAGGGGATAGCCGCCGATGCGCGGGTGATGACCTCACGCGGGGATCGGCATGCGGCCAAGCTCGGGCCGGGCATGATGCTGCTGGCAGCAACGCCCGGTATCGCCCCATTCCAGCGTGTGCTCGGCATTCGCAATATCCCCTATCGGGGGCCACTCATCCGCGTTCTGGCTGGTGTGCTTGGCAATATGGCGCCGCGCGAGGATTTGCTGATGCTACCCGATCAAGGCGTGGTGTTTCAGGGCAATGCCTATCGCGTCGGGGACCTGGTGGACGGAATAGCCATCCGGCAGGAGGAAGCCCCGGAAAACTTCACCGCCATAGACATCCTGCTCGAAGGCTATGCGGGCATTCTGGTGCAGGGGGCAACCCTCGAAGTGGGGATGCCATTCTCCTCCGCGTCCGAACATTTGCGCCGGGTCCCTGTAGACGACGCCATCACCGCCCAAATCGCCCTGATCTCCGCCGAAATCGCGCTTGAGGCCGATGCGGGCGCCGAGGAACCCCCGGCCGCAGAGCCCTTGGTTTTCATGGCCCCAAAGGCCGCCGCAGTTCCATTGCCATCCTTGAAGCTGCCCATGCAGAAAAAAACATGAGCGTTTTTTGACGCCAAGAGAATTCCCTTGGCTGTGTTGGAAATGCGACCAGCCAAAGGCCTGCATCCTCTCCCCTGAACAAAGCTGCGCGGAAACCGCTGCAAGTGCCATCGCGCTCTTCCAATCCGCGCCGTATTCGGCTTGGATCACAGCCGGTTTTCGGGAGACCCATGACGTGCCATGAAAGCACCTGCGCGACCGATTGATCCGATGCGTCCGCGGCCCTTGCGCAAATGCTTGGGGCTGAAAAAATGACTGCCCAAAACCGCCTGAGCGGCGCTCGGCCCCATGACCCGCCGGGACATGGCTGGGCCAAATGAAGGAAATTATTGAGGGAGGGAGAAAATTCATGATACACCGTAGAACAGCCTTTGGCCTTGCCCTTGCGGCAAGTCTGGCCCCCAGCATTCTCAGCGCGCAAGGCAGTTGGCGCCCCACGCGCCCCATCCGGCTGATCGTGGCCGCCGCGCCTGGCGGTTCCAATGACATTGTTGGCCGCATCCTGGCCGAGGCCGTCAGCCAGATCCTTGGCCAGCCCGTTATTGTCGAAAACCGCGCCGGCGCCGGCAGCGTCATCGGGTCTGAGGCTGCGGCACGCGCCCCGGCGGATGGCTATACGCTGCTGATCAATAGCTCGCTCGCGACCGTACCTGCCATGGTCTCGCGCATGCCCTACAACACCCTGACGGATTTCGAAGGCATCGCGATTGTAGGCTTTTCGCCGCATCTTCTGGTGGTCAATCCCCGCGTGGAGGCCCGCACGGCGCAGGAATTCGTGGCGCTGCTCCGCGCCAATCCGGGGCGCTTCAACTATGCCTCGGCCGGCATTGGCAGCGGCCCGCATATCGGTGGGCTGTTGTTCATGAACCTCATGAATGTGCAGGTGGAGACCGTGCATTACCGTGGGGGCGGACCCGGCGTTGCCGCAATGGTCTCGGGCGAGGCGCATTTCGGCACGCCGACCATGGCATCTTCCATCGGTCAGGTGCGCGGCGGCAATTTGCGTGCCTTGGCAGTCTTGTCGGACCACCGCAGCCCGGCCCTGCCCGATCTGCCAAACGCGCCAGAAGCGGGCATGCCCGGCGTGGTGTTCGAGGAATTCTTTCCCGTTGTCGCTCCCAGGGGCACGCCACCTGAAGCCATCGCGACGCTTGGCGCGGCCTTCCGCCAGGCCGTCCAGCAAACCGCCGCACGACTGAATGAAACAACGGGCGTCACGGCGCGCCCCGGTTTTGAAACCAATGCGCAGGTGATGGCCTTTGTGCGCGAAGGGGTGGAGAAGTATACGCGCATTCTGCGCGCGGCTGGTATTGACCCGGAATAGGCCGTGCCATGCGTTACAAGGCTGGCCTGCTCTGGCATAAGGCACATAAAGCGGAGACCCTATCATGACCGAAGCTGCAATCATTGGCTGGGCGCATAGCCCCTTTGGCAAGCTTGAAGGCGAACCCGATCTGGAAAGCCTGATCGCGCGCGTGGCGCGCGCCGCGATCGAGGATGCCGGGATATCGCCCGCCGAGATTGACGCGGGCTTCGTCGGCATTTTTGGCGAAGGTTTTACGCCGCAGGGCTTCCCGGCCTCGCTTTTGCTGCAAAGCGTGCCGGAAATGCGCTTCCGGCCCATCACGCGCTATGAAAACGCCTGCGCCACCGGCAGTGCGGCCATTCATGGCGCGCGGGATTTCATCGCCGCCGGGCGCGGGCGCTTCGCGCTTGTGGTGGGCGCCGAGAAAATGACCGCGACGCCCGGCCCCAAGATCGGTGAGATCCTGCTGACCGCTTCCTATCGCAAGACTGAATCGGACATTGAAGGCGGCTTCGCCGGCGTCTTTGGCCGCATTGCGGAAGCCTATTTCCAACGCCATGGCGACCAGTCTGATGCGCTGGCCATGATTGCGGCCAAGAACCACAAGAATGGGGTGGACAACCCCTGGGCGCAGATGCGCAAGGATTTCGGCTTTGATTTCTGCCGCAACGAGAGTGAGAAGAACCCCTATGTGGCGCGGCCCCTGAAGCGCACCGATTGCTCATTGGTGTCCGATGGTGCGGCGGCCTTGGTGCTGGCCGATGCCGAAACGGCAAAAACCATGGGCAAGGCCGTGCGCTTCCGCGCCGCGGTACAGGTCAATGAATACCTACCCATCGCCGCGCGCGACATCATCCGCTTTGATGGCGCGCGCACTGCCTGGCAACGCGCCTATGAACAGGCCGGGGTTGGCGTGGGTGACCTTTCTTTTGTTGAGACGCATGATTGCTTCACCATTGCCGAGCTTATCGAATATGAGGCGATGGGTCTGGCCCCCGAAGGCAAGGGGGGCAGGGCCGCGCTGGAAGGCTGGACGGCGGCGGGTGGCAAGCTGCCGGTGAACCGCTCGGGCGGGCTGAAGGCCAAGGGCCACCCGATTGGCGCGACGGGCGTTTCCATGCATGTGCTGGCGGCCATGCAGCTTTGCGGGCAGGCAGGGGCGATGCAACTGCCGCGTGCCGAATTGGCGGGCGTCTTTAATATGGGCGGCGCGGCGGTGGCAAATTATGTATCAATTTTGGAACGCGCGGACTGATTGACCGTCCAATCCCTGTGCAAATGGCGCCCAAAGACGTGGCACGGTTGATGCAAGGGTAGCTTTGTCTGGTAGCGGGATAGCCCGCTCCTGGCAGCTTAGCCTTCCTCAACCTTGCCTAAGGGCCATCCCAATGGGGTGGCCCTCTTTTTTTGGCAATTTCTTATTGCATTTTGCAACGCATTTTCATTATGGAGTGGACAAATCAAGAACTTCAACCCATACGTGTATTCGTGCAGACAATGACACTTTCCACTCTTCCTTCACCTCCGTCGCTTATAGCGAATGGTGCCGCCTTGGCCTTGCTGGCCTTCCCTGAGGCGGAACCTTTCTGGAGTGAAGTGCATGAAACTGTGCTTGACCTGTCACCAGCGCCCTTGGGACAAAGGCGGCTGCATTCACGCCCCAAGCGCCGGGCCCTTGGGTGGCTAAGCCTGATGGATAATCGCCTGACCTTTGACACGAGCCTGCAGATCGGCGCGCTTGGCCAGGGCGCGATCGGTTTGCTCGGGCTTGGGCGCGGTTCTGCTACCCGATTCACGAGCCTTTCCGACTTGCTGGATAGCAGCCCCCGCCTTGAACCTAATGCTGCCGCGGCCCTGGTGCAGGCCTGCGCCGCTGCCACCTGGAACCCAGCTGAGGCTGAACGCGAAGTCACCCTGGATGGCGCGCCGGGTCTTGGCTTTACCATTCGCCATGCCGGCAGCGGCACCTGGGCCTTGGCTGTTCAAACCAGGAACAACCTGCCAGGCGGCGGCGGCTTGGACACGGTCACGGGCCTTGCCGATTTCGCCATGTTTTCGGCGCGCGTCAGCACGGCGCTGATCAGGCCCGGCCGTCGCCCGGCGCGCATCGCCGTGCATGTGCTTGATCTTGATGGTCTTCGCCATGTGACCACGAATCTCGGCCACGCCGCGCAGGAGGAATTGTTGCGCGCCGCCGCAAGGCGGCTTTCGGCCGCGATTCGGAGCACGGATCTGGTGGCGCGCCTGGCGGGCGATGAATTCGCCATTCTGCAGGCCGATGTTTCGACCGCTTCGCAGGCGGAAGCCATGGCCAAGCGCCTGACCCATCTGCTTGGCCACCCCTATCTGGTACTGAACGAGACCGTGAGCGTGACGCCGCGGCTTGGCTTTGTGTTGGCGCCGGAAGATGGCAATGACGCGCCCCTTTTGCTGCGCTGCGCTGGCCTCGCCCGTTCAAGCCTTGAACATGATGGGCAGGCGACGCCGCGCTGGTGCCGCTTCAGTGCCGATATGGATGCCCGCGCCAAGGCGCAGCGCAATGCAGAAGCCGCGCTGCGCAATGCCTTATGCAGGCAGGAATTTGAATTGCATTATCAGCCGCTTATAGCCCTGCCTGCGGGTCGGCTGACAGGTTTCGAAGCACTGATCCGCTGGCGCCACCCGGAAACCGGGCTGGTGCCGCCGGGCGATTTCCTGCCCTTGGCTGAAAAACTCGGCCTGATGGGGCGCATTGGCGATTGGGTGATCCGGGAAGCCTGCCGCATAGCGGCGCGTTGGCCGAAATCGCTCTCGGTTTCGGTCAATATCGCCCCGGCGCAATTCAGGGATGGGCGGCTTTTGGAAACCTTGCGCGGCGCGCTCAAGGAAAGCGGGCTGGCCCCGCATCGGCTGGAATTGGAAGTGACCGAAACCGTGCTGCTGCCCGCAAGTGGCGATGCGCCGGCGCAATTGGCTGCCATTCGGGCGCTTGGCTGCCATATCGCCATGGATGATTTCGGCACGGGTTATTCGTCACTTACCCAATTGCGTTCCTTCCCCTTTGATCGGCTGAAGGTGGATCGGTCCTTCATCCGTGATTTGCCGGAAAGCGCGCAAAGCCTCGCGATCCTGCGTTCTGTGGTCGGGCTTGGGCGCAGCCTGGGGATTGCGGTGACGGCCGAGGGGGTGGAAACCCCGGATCAGATGCGGCTTTTGATCCTGGAAGGCTGCAATAGCGCCCAGGGCTATCTGATTGGAAAACCGAAAGAAGCCGCTGCCTATGCCGAGCTGATTGCCAATCCGCCGGCGGAAGGGCTTGGCGTGGGGTAAAGCCGCGTCAGGCCGGCAGCAGAATGGTGGCTGCCGCCTGGGCGGCAATGCCCTCGCCACGCCCGGTAAAGCCAAGCCGTTCCGTGGTGGTGGCTTTGACCGAAGCCGCACCCACTTCCATACCGGCCAATTCGGCGATGCGCGCACGCATGGCATCCGCATGCGGGGCGATTTTCGGCCTTTCGCAAATCAGCGTCACATCCACATGCACCAGCACGCCGCCGCGCGCCGCAACCCGCCCGGCAGCATGGCGCAGGAAGGCGGCACTATCGGCATCCTTCCAATCGGCCTGGGATGGCGGGAACCAGCGGCCAATATCGCCTTCGGCCAAGGCGCCATAAATCGCATCACACAGCGCATGCAGCCCGACATCGGCATCCGAATGTCCATCAAGACCAAGCTCATGTGGGACATTGATGCCACATAGTATCAAGGGGCGGCCCGCCACCAGGCGGTGCACGTCAAAGCCAGTGCCGGTGCGCGGCACCATGCGGGCGATCATTTCAGCTTCCACGCGGGCAAGATCCTCGGGCCAGGTGATTTTCACATTACGCTCGCTGCCCGGCACAATGGCAACCGCCTGCCCGAGTGCTTCGAGCAGGGAGGCATCATCCGTGACCGCCCCGGCGCGCGCCTCATGCGCCGCGCAAAGCGCCTGGTAGCGGAAGGCCTGGGGGGTTTGGGCGCGGAACAGCCCCTCACGCGGGACGGTCGCGGCGATGACACGGCCGGCCACGCGCTTTAGCGTATCGGCCACCGGCTGGGCCGGTATGGCGCCGGGATGGGCCTCAAGCGCGGCGAGCAGGGCAGGGATGGTGCCTTTCGGGATGACGGGGCGCGCGGCATCATGCACCAGCACATGATCCGGCGCCTCGGCCGCGATGGCCGCAAGCCCCGCACGCACGCTGTCTTCGCGCGTGGCGCCGCCCGCCACTACGGGCAGGCAGGGCAGGCCTTCCAGAAGACAAGCTACAAAAGCTTCCTCGCCAGCCGGGGCCACGGGTTGCAGCGCGGCCACCAGCCCCTCGGCCAAAACCGCCTCGGCCGCGTGGCGCAGCACTGGCCGGCCCAGCAAAGGCAGAAATTGCTTGGGCTGCGCCGCACCAAAGCGGCTGCCATGCCCGGCCGAGAGAAGAAGCGCCACGGTTTTCATGAGCAAACCATAAGATGGAATGGCGTGGCCCGTCACCCTGCCCAGTCGCGCGGCATGAATCCTGCGAAGCGGGCAGAGGTCGGTTGTATATTGAGGGGATTTCGGGTATTTTGCACAAATTAAATGCAAAATTGGTGTGCGCAGCATGAATCTGCCTCTTCTGAAGCCGATTGACCTTGGCGGCTTGGCCATTTCGGCGCCTGTCATCCTGGCCCCCATGTCGGGTGTGACCGATCAGCCCTTCCGGCGCCTCGCGCGTTCGCTTGGCACGCCCATGGTGGTGTCTGAGATGATCGCCTCTCAGGCCATGGTGCGGGAAAACCGCCAGACGCTGAAAATGGCCGAGCTCGATGGGTTTGGCGGCCCGGCCTCGGTCCAATTGGCCGGCTGCGACCCTGCCACCATGGCGGAAGCCGCAAAGCTGGTGGTGGATCGCGGTGCTGCGGTGGTGGATATCAATTTCGGCTGCCCGGTCAAAAAAGTCGCCCTGGGGCAAAGCGCCGGCAGTGCGCTCATGCGTGATGAAATCGCCGCTGCCCGCATTCTGGAAGCCACCGTCAAGGCCGTGTCCGTGCCGGTCACGCTCAAGATGCGGATGGGTTGGGACCATAACAGTCTGAATGCGCCCAATCTGGCGCGCATCGCGCAAGCCTGCGGCATTCGCATGGTCACCGTCCATGGCCGTACGCGCCAGCAATTTTATACCGGCCAGGCAGATTGGGCCTTCATCCGCCGCGTGAAGGAAGCCGTGCAAATCCCTGTCATTGCAAATGGCGATATCCTATCCATTGAGGATGCCGAGGAAGCTTTGCGCCAATCCGGCGCCGATGGCGTGATGATCGGCCGCGGCGCCTATGGCCGGCCCTGGCTGCTTGGCCAGGTCGCTGCCCATCTGATGCATGGCACCCGCACCGAGGAACCAACCCTTGCCGAGCAGAAGCGCATCCTGCTGGAACACTATGCGCTCATGCTGGATCACCACGGGACGGAGCCTGGCATCCGCATCGCGCGCAAGCACGTTGCGTGGTATTCCAAGGGCTTGCCCGGTTCAGCTGAGTTTCGCGTGGCCGTCAATCACGCGACCACAGCGGAGGCGGTGCATGCCCTGATTGATGGGTTCTTTGATCCGCTGATCGAACGGGGTGTCATCGCCGTGCGCGATGCCTTCCGCGAAGCGGGCGATGGGCGGATTGCGGCATGAATGCGCGCGCAAGCCTTGGCAGCACCAATCGCAGCACGCCGCGGCTTGATAGCGCCATGGTGCTGGCCGCCCTGCCGGTGCCGGCAGTGGTGCTGAATGCGGAAGACCGCTTCACCTTTGCCAATGGCGCGGCCGAGCAATTCTTCAAGCTTTCCGCCGGCGCGCTCTGCCAATTGAAGCTGAGCGATATCCTGCCGCCGGATAACCGCGTCTTTGCCGTTTTGGCGCAGATCAGGCGCTTCGATTCGCCCGTTTCGGATTACGACCTGCTGCTGGAAAGCCCGCGCATCAATCGCCGGGGCGTTTCCGTTCATGGCGCGCCTTTGCATGAAATTGAAGGCGCTGTGGTGCTGACCTTGCAGGATGGGTCAACCGCGCAAATGCTGGACCGGCAGCTTAGTTTCCGCGGCGCGGCGCGCGGCGCCTCCGCCATGGCGGCGATGCTGGCGCATGAGGTGAAAAACCCGCTTTCGGGCATTCGCGGTGCCGCGCAATTGCTGGAACAGAATGCGCCAGAAGCGGATAAGGAGCTTTGCCTGCTGATCCAGGATGAGGTGGACCGGATTCGCGGTCTGGTGGATCGCTTCGACATCTTCTCCGAACGTCCCGTGGAATTGGGGCCGGTGAATATTCATCAGGTGCTGGATCACGTGCGGCGCATCGCGCAGACAGGCTTTGCCGCGCATTTGAGAGTTTCAGAAGAATATGACCCGTCTCTGCCGCCGGTTTGGGGCAATCGTGACATTCTGGTCCAGATCATCCTGAATTTGGTGAAAAATGCCGCCGAGGCGGTGGACCCAATCCATGGCGAAATCGTGCTTGCCACCGCCTATCAGCATGGCGTGCGCATCGCGGTCCCGACCTCGAACGAAAGGGTGCATCTGCCCCTGCTGGTGACAGTGCGCGACAATGGGCCGGGCATTCCGGAAGATATCCAGGCGACGCTGTTTGAGCCCTTTGTCTCGACCAAAAGGGGCGGGCAGGGGCTTGGCCTCGCACTTGTCGCGAAGCTCGTGACCGATCTTGGCGGGTTGATTGAATGCGATTCCCGTCCGGGCCGCACATTGTTCAAACTTTCCATGCCGGCGCCCCCGGCGGGTTGGCAGGAGAGCGCCTGATGACTGATCCCCGCACCATCCTGATCGCCGATGATGATCGCGCCATCCGCACGGTCCTGAGCCAGGCCTTGGGCCGCGCGGGGTATCAGGTGCGCGCCACATCCTCGGCCGCCACGCTCTGGCGCTGGGTGGAGGATGGGGAAGGGGACCTTGTCATCACCGATGTGGTGATGCCGGATGAAAACGGGCTTGATCTGGTGCCGCGCATCCGCCGCGTGCGGCCCGAAATGCGCGTGATTGTCATGAGCGCGCAATCCACCTTCGCCACCGCCGTGAAGGCGACGCAACGCGGCGCTTTCGAATATTTGCCCAAGCCCTTCGATTTGAAGGAGGTTCTGGGCACGGTGGAACGCGCCTTGGCCGCGCCGCCGGATGCCCCCCCGCCCGAGGAAGCGGAAGGCGAAAAACTGCCCTTGATCGGGCGATCAGCGGCGATGCAGGAAATCTACCGGACGGTGGCGCGGCTCACGACCACCGATTTGACCGTGATGGTCACCGGGGAAAGCGGGACGGGCAAGGAATTGATCGCCCGCGCCTTGCATGATTACGGCAAGCGCCGCGCCGGGCCTTTTGTGGCCATCAATATGGCGGCGATTCCGCGCGAATTGATCGAAGCCGAGCTGTTCGGCCATGAACGCGGCGCCTTCACCGGCGCGCTCAATCGCGGTATTGGCCGGTTTGAACAGGCCGCCGGCGGCACGCTGTTCCTGGATGAGATTGGCGATATGCCGCCGGAAGCGCAGACCCGCTTGCTCCGCGTATTGCAGGAGGGCGAATTTACGACTGTCGGCGGGCGCCAGCCGATCAAGGCCAATGTGCGCATCGTGGCCGCGACCCATCGCGATTTGCGCCACCAGATCCGCCAGGGGCTGTTTCGCGAGGACCTATTCTATCGCCTGAATGTGGTGCCGATCCGCCTGCCGCCGCTGCGCGAAAGATTGGAAGATATCCCCTTGCTCGCGCGGCATTTTCTGGATCGCGCCCGCGCGTCTGGCCTGCCTTCAAAGCAATTGGCGCCCGAGGCGTTGGAAGCGCTGAAGGCCCATGCTTGGCCCGGCAATGCGCGTGAATTGGAAAACCTGATGCGCCGCATGGCGGCACTTTACCCGCAGGAAGTGATCGGCGCTGATGCGGTGGCGGCAGAATTGGCCGAAGCCGCGCCGGTCGCCGGCCCTGATGGTCAGGCCGCGCCCATGACCCTGGAACAGGCGGTGGAACGCCATTTGGCCAGCTTCATGTCGGCGCATAAGGATGGCATGCCGGTCAAGGAATTATACGACCGGGTGCTCGCTGAGGTTGAACGCCCCTTGCTCCGCAT
>JADCES010000309.1 GCA_020250005.1 Roseomonas sp. | reverse complement strand
GGGAATATCTTCCACCACCGCCGCACCGGCGCCAATCACCGCGCCAGCGCCGATGGAAATGCCGGGGCGCACCACCGCGCCCGCGCCAATCAAGGCACCTGCACCAATGCGCACCCCGCCTGCCAGCACCGCGCCGGGGCCGACATGCGCCGCTTCCCCCACCACGCAATCATGTTCCACAATCGCGCCGGTATTGATCAGCACGAACGGACCGATCTCGGCATCAGGACCGATCACGGCGCGGGCGAGGATGGCGGCCCCCTCCCCGATCCTGGCGCCATGACCGATCAGGGCCGCGGGGTGGATCAGGCTTGGCAGGGCAAAACCGGCGGCGCGCAGCCTGCCAGCAGCAGCCAGACGCTGGGCATTATCGCCAACCGCGGCATGGGCAAGCGTAACCCCCTGCCCGGCCAGCGCAGCCAGCAGGCTTTCATCGCCCAGCACCGGCAGGCCGAGCACCTGTCTGGTCTTGGGCGCAGCATCCACAAAGCCCGCAACCTCATAAGCGCCACCCGTCAGCAGCAGATCGGCCATCGCCTTGCCATGCCCGCCCGCCCCCAGCAGCAGGATGCGCGGGCCGGTCATCGTGCAGGCTCGGGCAGCGGCAGTTCGGCGGCGCGGGGCGGCAGGGCCAACCCGCCCGGCGCGGCATTGGGCTGGGCCTGTTGGCCGCCCCCCTCGCGCGCTGGCATGCCACCGGCGTTTTCGATCACGCGCTGCACCCCGCCCGCCGCCTCGGCCGCCGCGGCAAAGGCGATATCGCCCCAATGCCGGTCCAAAAGCCCGGCCGGGATTTCATTCATTTGCAGCACGCGGCCCAATTCCTGCCCATCCCGGCGGGAGACGATCCAAAGGATTTCCACCCTTTGCATGCGCGGCCTGGTGGGCACCACGTTGACACGGCCATCCGCGGCAAAGCCCGCACCATCCGCCACATCCTGCGCCAGGATGCCCTGATCGCCCAAGGCTTCGCGCATCCGCGCCGTCAGGCTTTCATTGCCATCGCCCGGGGCGCCGCGCACCGGCAACAGATAAATGCGCGGCGGGCCGGCCGCGGTGAGTGCGGAGGGCGCCGTGGATTTCCGCGCCGCTTCCGCCCGCAGCAGCAAATCCGCCGCGCGGCGGGAGGCATCATTGGCAACCTCGGCCAGCAGCGCCGCATCAGGCCGCGCCCAATCACGCGCCGGGATAGCGCTGCCTTCGGCCACCCCTTGCGGGGCGCCATCGGGGTCGAACAGGGCATAGCGCGGCACCACGCGACTGCCCTCCAAGCGCATGTCCATCTTCAGGCGCCAATCAAGCGGCAGCGGGTCTTCCGCCACGGCCGGGACCTCTCGCTTCAGGAGCGCCTGGGCAATGGCGCGGGCGAAGGCCTCCGATTCGGTGGCGGAGAGCATGGCGGCATCGGGCGTGGGGACCGCCAGGCGGTAGGGGGGCGGGACCGCCAGCCTGCCGGCCAGGCCGCCCGGATTGCCGCGGAAGGGTTGCGGCAAATCCCCACAGGCCGTGAGCAGCAGCGGCAAAAGCGCCATCCAGCCCAAGCTGCGCCGCATCATAGCATGACGCAGGTGGCGAGCAGGGTCAGGAAGCTGAGGACCAGGAACATGACGATATAAGGCATGGGCGCTTCATGCCATGGGCGGGCCAAAGCGGGAAGATCGGGGCCGATTTCCCCGGGGCGGTTTCTGTTCTAAGCAAGGGCAAGAATCCCATTTTCCGCATTGGCCTTCGCTTGACATGAACACTACCCCGATAGCGGCCGAGAAAGCCGCGCCGCGTTATGATTTCAACCGTGCCGAGCCGCGCTGGCAGCAGGCCTGGCAGGACCGCGCCTGTTTTGTGGTGCCCGATGTGCCGCCGGCGGACGCGCGGAAATACTATGTGCTTGAGATGTTCCCCTACCCCAGCGGCAAGATCCATATGGGCCATGTGCGCAATTACACGCTGGGCGATGTGGTGGCGCGCTACAAGCGCGCGCGCGGGCATTTGGTGATGCATCCCATGGGCTGGGATGCCTTCGGCTTGCCGGCGGAAAACGCGGCGCGCGAACGCGGCATCCACCCCGCGAAATGGACCTATGACAATATCGCCAATATGCGCGCGGAATTGCAGCGCATGGGGCTATCGCTTGATTGGGCGCGGGAATTCGCCACCTGCGATGTGGAATATTATGGACGCCAGCAGAAATTATTGCTCGATTTCTGGCGCGCAGGGCTGGTTGAGCGCAAGGAAAGCTGGGTGAATTGGGATCCGGTGGATAGCACGGTGCTGGCCAATGAACAGGTGATTGATGGGCGCGGGTGGCGCTCTGGCGCTTTGGTTGAGAAAAAGCAGCTCAGCCAATGGTTCTTGAGCATCACGCAATTCGCGCCTGATTTGCTGGAAGCGCTTGGCGGGCTGGATCGCTGGCCGGAACGCGTGAAGCTGATGCAATCCAATTGGATCGGGCGGAGCGAAGGGGCGCGGGTGAAGTTTGCGTTGACGCAGACGGCGGGCGATCTTTCAGAGATTGAAGTTTTTACGACTAGGCCCGACACATTGTTCGGCATGTCCTTCCTCGCGGTTGCGGCAGAGCATCCCTTGGCCGCTGCCGCTGGCGCGCGCGATGCCAAGGCCGCTGAATTCATCGCCGAATGCCGCCGCATGGGCACCTCGGAAGCCGCCATCGAACAGGCGGAAAAGCGCGGTTTTGATACGGGTTTCCGCGTCAAGCATCCCTTCAACGATAAGGAATATCCCGTCTGGATCGCGAATTTCGTGCTGATGGAATATGGCACAGGCGCGATTTTCGGCTGCCCCGCGCATGACCAGCGCGACCTTGATTTCGCGCGCAAATATGGGCTTTCCGTCACCCCCGTTGTGCTGCCGCAAGGTGCGGATGCAGCGACCTTCAGCGTGGGCGATGTTGCGCATACCGAAGATGGGGTCGCGTATAATTCGGCTTTCCTTGATGGGCTTGGTGTCGCCGCGGCCAAGCGGCGCGTGATTGATGAGTTGGAAAAGCTCGGTGCCGGCCAGGGCATTGTGAATTGGCGGCTCCGCGATTGGGGCGTTTCGCGCCAGCGCTATTGGGGCTGCCCCATTCCCTTCATCCATTGCGATGATTGCGGCGTGGTGCCGGTGCCGGATGACCAATTGCCGGTGCGCCTGCCCGATGATGTGGATTTTGCCAAGCCCGGCAACCCCTTGGACAATCACCCAAGCTGGAAGCATGTCGCTTGCCCGAAATGCAGCAAGCCCGCGCGGCGAGAGACGGATACCTGCGATACTTTTGTTGATTCATCCTGGTATTACGCGCGCTTCTGCTCACCGCGGGCAGCCGAGCCGGTGACGAAAGGCGCGGTGGATGGTTGGCTGCCGGTTGATCAATATATCGGCGGAATTGAACACGCGATTTTGCATTTGCTTTATTCACGCTTCTTCTCCCGCGCCATGAAGGAAACTGGGCATCTTTCCGTGGATGAACCCTTCGCTGGGCTTTTCACGCAAGGCATGGTCCAGCACGAAAGCTACAAGGGCGCCGATGGCCGCTGGCTTTATCCGGAGGAGGTGGAATTCGCGGTGACGGCGGATGGCACGCGCAGCGCAACCGTGAAGGGAAGCACAGAAGCGGTGACGATTGGCCGGGTTGAGGCCATGTCCAAATCCAAGCGCAATACGGTGGACCCCGGCGCGATCATCGCGAAATACGGTGCCGATACGGCGCGCTGGTTCATCCTGTCCGACAATCCACCCGAACGCGACATGGAATGGACGGAAGCGGGTGTCGCGGGTGCCTATCGCTTCACGCAGCGCGTGTTTCGCATTGTGGAAGCGGCCCTTCCTACCCTGCCGCCGGCTGGCGTGTTGCCGGAGGAAGCCGGCAAGGCGTTGCGGCGTGCCACGCATCGCGCCATCGCAACGGTGACCGAGGCTTTGGAGACCTTCGCCTTCAATGTCGCGGTGGCGCGGCTTTATGAATTCGCCAATGCCATTGAAGCGGCCAAGGATGCGCCGGGTGGCGCAAAGCGCGAAGCGCTTGAGATGCTGGCGCGGCTTGCCGCACCGATGATGCCACATCTGGCCGAAGAAGTTTGGTCCCTGCTGCGGCCCAGTGATGCGGCGTTGGTCGCCGAACTTCCCTGGCCGGAAGCCGATGCCGCATTGCTGGTGGCCGAAAGCGTGACCCTTGCTGTGCAAGTGCTTGGCAAGCTCCGCGCCACCATCGAAGTGCCGGTGGGCGCCAGCGAGGAAGCAATTTTTGCCGCGGCCGAGGCGGAGGAGAATGTGCAGCGTGCCCTGGGTGGCAAGCCCATCAAAAAGCGCATCCATGTACCGGGTCGGGTGGTGAATTTTGTCATCTAGACGCGCCCTGATCGCGCTTGGCCTGCCGCTGCTGGCGGCAGGCTGCGGCTTTCGGCCCATGTATGGCCAGGGCGGCGGGCGCGAAGATGCCCAGGTCTCGGCATCGCTTGCGGCGGTGAAGGTCGGGTTGATCACTGAACGCCAAGGGCAATTGCTGCGCCGGCGCCTGGAAGAGGGGCTGGCACCCAAAGGCCGTGAAGGCGTGCGGCCGCAATATGATCTGCGGGTCGGGCTTGGTTACGGTGTAGAAATTCAGGGTTTTCGCCGCGATGGTGCCGCCAGCCGCGTGCGCTTCACTGCAACAGCCAATTGGTTCCTATTTGAAGTTGGTGCCCCGCCGCGCGAAATTACCAAGGGTACGGTGCGCGCCTTTGATGCCTATGACATTCCGGAGAATCAGTTCTTCGCCGCTGATGTCGCCCGCGACACCATGGAGCGCCAATTGATCGAACAATTGGCGCAGCAGATCCTGCAACAGCTCGCCATATATTTCCGCACCGCACCTCAAGGCGCGGCGCCGGCCTGATCATGGCCAAGATTGATGCGCGGCGCATTGCGGGCTTCCTGGCCGATCCGCCGCCAGCCACGCGCGTGGTGCTGATTTATGGCGATGATCTGGGGCTGGTGCGCGAAAGGGCGGATCACCTCACGCGCGCTGTGGTGGGTGATGATCCCTTTGGCCTGGTGGAGGTACCGCGCGAAGCCGCCAGCCGTGACACCAGCATCCTGGCCGGGGAAGCGGCGCAACCCGCACTAACCGGTGGGCGGCGCCTGGTGCGCGTGCGGGATGCCACGGATGGCCTGGCCAATGCTGCCAAGGCTGCACTGGCTGGCCCCGGTCCCGGTATTGTTTTGCTGGAAGCCGGCGCCCTGGCCGGCAATAAGGGCCTTCGCCCCGCGCTGGAACGCGCCAATGACGCAGCGGCGGTGATTGCCTGCTACCCCGAAACCGGGGCTGAGCTGGAAGCAAGCCTTGGGCGCATGCTTAAGGAACGCGGTGTTGCGGCCGATAGCGGCGCGCTTGCCTTCATGGCCGCGCGGCTTGGCGAAAACCGCCTGCAAATCCGCCAGGAAGTGGAAAGACTGGCGCTTTATGTCGGCCCCACCAAGCGCGTGACGGAAGAAGACGCGATGGCCTGCATCGCTGAAGGTTCAACGCTTGATCTTGATCAGGCGCTGCTGGCGGCAACGGCAGGCGATGCCGCGCTCACGGATCGTGCCTTGGATCAGGCTTTTGCCGAGGGCGCGGCCGCGGTGCAGGTGGTGCGCGCGGCGCTGCGACACGTGCAGCGCTTGCATCTGGCCGCATTGGCCGTGGCGAAGGGTTCAAGCCCTGGCGATGCGCTATCTTCGCTGCGGCCACCGGTATTCTTCAAAAGCCGGCCGGCTTATGAAAGGGCGCTGCGCCTGTGGCCCGCGCCGGCCTTAGCGGCAGCCGGTGATGCGTTGTTGGAAGCCGAACGCCAAACCAAGACCACCGGCATGCCGGATCAGGCAATCGCGCGCGCTGCAGTCATGGCGTTGGCGCGGGAAGCCGTGCTGCGGCGGCGCTAAATCCTGATAAAATCAGCGATCTTCGCGTGCTGCCGCAAGGCAGCCAAATCATCCGCATCCGGCAATTGCGGGCGATCCCGTTCAGCGGCAACCAGACAGAGAAAGCCAAGCGGCGCATCTTCGACCGCGCGGAATTGGTGCCATTGCATGGCGCCGATTTCGACCAAATCATGCTCGGCGATGGCGCTGATCTCATCGCCCACCAGGCAGGCGCCGCGCCCGCGCAGGATCAGCACCCAATGGATATGCTCATGGCGTTCCAGGGTGGAATGGCCGCCGGGCTGCACCTCAAAATACCGCCACTGCACGGGGAGTGATTCCGCGCCTTCAAACAGGATCTGGCGCGTCACATCCTTGTAAGGGCCGCCTTCCTTGTAGGACAGGACGGGCACATTTTCCCAGCCAAAGGCATTGAAGCGACGCACGGTCATTCGGCGGCCTTTCCGGCGGCAACGACGTTTTCGATCGCGCCCAGGAAGGCGCGTGCGCCGATTTCAGGATCGGGCGAATGGCGCATCAGCGCGCCGCCAATCAGGAAGACCGCGTCATGGCCAAAGGCCGCCACCATGCTGCCAATGCGTTCAATGGACATGCCACCCGCCGGGGAAGGGAAACCGGGTTTTACTTCGCCCAAGGGTTCCTGCATGGCAATGGCCAAATCGCGGCATTCCTGTTCGGTGAAGGTAAAGCGCCCGCCGGCATTGGGAAAAACCGAGATATCCGCACCAAAAACCCGGAACAACCGCCCGAGCAGCATGGCCGGCGTCATGCCATGCTCCGGGTCATGGAAATGCGTCCCCGAAAAGCTTGGATGCGCCATCACCGCCAAGCCGTATTTGCGCGCGAGGTGAAAGCCCGTATCGGGGCCGATCAGCAGCGGCGCAATCAGCGCGCCAGCACAGCCCTCGGCCGCCGCGAAGGCCATTTGGTCTTCGATCTGATCAAACCGCCCGGAGACCATCGGGAAATAGAGCGTCTTCCGCCCAGTCTTGGCATTGGCGTTGCGGATCGCTTCCTGCAGCCGGGCTACCCTTTCCTTGAAGGGGTGGAAGGGCTGGTCCATCAGCCCGTGATCATCCTTGATCACATCAAGCCCGCCAAGCGCGTAACCACCCGCAAGCCGCGCCAATTCCGGGACGGAAAGCCCAAGCGGCTTGATCGCCGTCGCCGCCAAGGGCCGGCCAAAAACGCCAAGCCTTTCCCGCAACCCCGCCACGCCAAAGCCCGGCCCGCCAAAGGCGCGCAGTTGATCCGCTGTCAGGCGGATATCCATGATCCTGATGCCCCGCCTGATCGAGATATTGCCGAAAACGACATTCAGCAGATTGGGGATGGAGTTATTGACGATATCGGCGCGGTAGCTGATGGCGACATCGAAGGCGCGCGATGGCGGCGGGCAGGGCGTAATCGCTTCAACCTGGCCCACAATGCCCGCATCCCAAATGGCCGGCGGCACGCAATCGGCCGGGATTTCCACCGTTTCCTCAAGGCAGATATCCTTGGCATGGGCTTCAATCGGCCGGGCATCATCCGGGGTGATGCGATAGAGAATCTGAAACCGCGGCGCGCCCATAAAACCCCAAAACCTCTCCAAGCCTGCCAAAGGGCAGCCAAACGGCGTTTGGCTTACCCCGCCCCCTTCATGACACGGCTATTACCGCGAAGTTTGGCTTTGGCGATAGGCGGGCAGCGGTTGGGGCTCAACCCTGCTTGCCAGGCGCGGTTTCCACCCAGCGCAAATAGGGCCGATCCGCCTTCCAGCCCTGCGGGAATAGCTTCGCTGCTTCGGCATCGGGGATGGAGGGCGGGATGATCGCCCGCCCACCGGGGCGCCAATTCACCGGCGTTGCCAGCTTGGCGCCATCGGTCAATTGCAGGCTGTCAATCACGCGCAGAATCTCATCGAAATTGCGCCCCGCACTGGGCGGATAGGTCATGGTGAGCCGCACCTTATGCGCAGGATCGATCACATAAACCGTGCGCACGGTGATGCTTGGATCGGTATCGGGATGCACCATTCCATAAAGGTTTGAAACCTTGCGATCCGGGTCGGCGATCATCGGAAAATTCACCGCATGGCCCTGGGTTTCCTTGATGTCAGCCTCCCACCCCGCATGGTTGGTCAGCGGGTCCACCGAAAGGCCAATCACCTTCACGCCGCGCTTGTCGAATTCCGGCTTCAGCCGCGCGGCTTCGCCCAATTCCGTGGTGCAGACCGGCGTGAAATCCTTGGGGTGGCTGAACAGCACCACCCAGGCAGCGCCTTTCCATTCATGAAAGCGGATCGGGCCGGTGGTAGTTTCCGCCGCGAAATCCGGGGCGATCTGGCCGAGTTGCAGGCTCATTTGGCTAGTCCTTTGCTGTGAAAGTGCAGAAGCGCGCGGCGCGGTTCAGCGCGTGACGATCCATTCAGGTTCATCAACCGGCACCAGATCGGGCAGGTTCACCACCACTTCTTCAGTGCCGGAACGCACCAGCGCGCAATGCAGCACCTCGGTCGCCGAGGCATTGATTTCCTGATGCGGCACGTAAGGCGGCACCAGGAAGAAATCGCCCGCACGCGCTTCGGTGATGAATTCCAGCCGATCACCCCAACGCATATGGGCGGTGCCGCTGATGATGTAGATCACGCTTTCCAGCGCGCCGTGATGATGCGCGCCGGTGCGGGAATTGGGCTCGATCCGATTGGTGCCGGCCCAAAGTGCCACCGAGCCCGTGCGCGCACCGCTGATCGCGACTTCGCGGTTCATGCCAAGGGTTTCGGGCGTATCGCCGCTTTTGGCGCTGGCAGCGACATGCTTGATGCCGCGGTTGCGCCAATCAATCGGGTTCAGGCTATCGGGCATGGGGGTTCTCCTTCAGGGTCAATCGGGTTGCGCGCCGGTGCGGCGCACCAGGGCGGGCCAGCGCCGCGCTTCGGCCTGGATCAGGCTCGCGAATTGGGCGGGGCCTTGGCTGGTGACTTCAAAACCCTGGGCGGTGAGTTGTTCCGCGACCTCGGGCTTCGCCAAAATGCGTTCCAGGGCGCCAGCCAGGCGCCGGATTGCCGCCGGGGAGGTTCCTGCCGGGGCCAGAATGCCCTGCCAGGTGATCACCTCAAATTCCGCGAAACCTGATTCGGCGATGGTCGGCACCTCTGGCAGGGCGGGGACGCGCTTGGCGCTGGTGACGGCAAGCGCGCGCAGCCGCCCGGCGCGGATATGTTCAATGGCGGCCGGCAGGGTGACGAAGAGCGCCTGGATATGCCCCGCCACCAGGTCAATCACGGCCGGCCCGCCGCCACGATAGGGCACATGGGTGAAGGAAAGCCCGGCATCCTGCGCGAACAGCGCCCCAGCCAAATGGCCGATGGACCCATTCCCCTGCGACGCCAGCGTGAGCTTGCCATCCGCCTGCCGCGCCCAGGCGATGAAGCCCGCCACATCCCGCACGGGGGCCGAGGGGTGCACCACCAGCACTTGCGGCGCGCGCACAGCCTCAATCACCGGGCTGAAATCGCGGACGGGATCAAAGCCCACGCGCGGGTAAAGCGCGGGATTGATCGTCAGCGGGTCAGAGCCCACCAGCAGCGTCAGCCCATCCGGCGCGGCGCGCGCCACCAATTCAAAGGCGATATTGCTACCCGCGCCCGGCTTGTTTTCCGTGACGACATTCTGGCCCAAAGCCTCAGTCAAATGCCGCGCCAGCAGGCGGCCCAGGATATCCAGGCTGCCGCCGGGTGCGACGGGGACAAGGATTCGGACAGTGCGGTCCGGGTTCCAGGCGGTATCGGCCTGGGCTTGGGTGGTAAGCATGCCGGCGGCGGCGAAAAGGGCGGAGCGGAGCAGCAGGTCTCGGCGGAGGGTCACGGCGGGAAAATCCAGGTTTGTTGGAAAAATTTTTCTCCCAAATTGTGAAAAACATCAAGAAAAAAGATTTTATTTTCTCAAGCAAACCCTCGCCAAAGGCTTCCCTGCCGCGCGGCGCTGGGAAGATTATTCTCCTCCATGGGGCAAAACAGCCCAAACCGCGCCGCCTGCGTCTTTTGAACAAAACCGCAGTGCTGGCGATTTCACGCCCCCACGAAATGCTTTATCCACACTCAGCGACGGCAAAGCAGGGGCTCAAACCATGGCGGAAATCTATTTCTTCGAAGACCTGACGGTGGGGCTGACCGCCAAATTTTCCAAAACCATCACGGAAGCCGATATCGTGCTGTTCGCCGCCGTCACCGGCGATACCAACCCGATGCATCTGGATGCGGAATATGCTGCGACCTCCATTTTCAAGGAACGCATCGCGCATGGCATGCTGGCAGCTGGCCTGATTACCAAGGTGCTCGGCACGCAACTCCCCGGGCCGGGCACGATCTACATGTCGCAAACGCTGAAATTCCGCGCCCCGGTGAAAATCGGGGAGACCGTGACCGCCATTGTCGAAGTGGCCGCACTCCATCCCGAAAAGCACCGCGCGACGCTGAAAACCGTGTGTCTGGTCAAGGGTGAACCAGTGCTGGAGGGGGAGGCTTATGTCTCCGTCCCCTCCCGCGCTGCCATCACCAAAGCTGCGGAGTAAGCCCATGCGCCGCGTTTGTGTTTTTGCCGGTTCCGCCGCCGGCGCCCGCCCTGAATATGCTGCCGCTGCCGCCGCCCTTGGCCGTGAAATCGCAGCACGCGGGCTTGGCCTGGTTTATGGCGGGGGCGGCGTTGGGCTGATGGGCGCGGTTTCGGCTGCCGCACAGGATGCGGGGGCCGAGGTGATTGGCATCATCCCCCATGGGCTGGTGGCGCGCGAAGCGGGGGCCAAGCAGCTCAAGGATATGCGCGTGGTCGCTTCCATGCATGAACGCAAGGCGCTGATGGCCGAGCTTTCCGATGGCTTCATCGTGCTACCCGGCGGCTATGGCAGCTTGGAAGAAGCGGTGGAAACGCTCACGTGGTTGCAGCTTGGCATTCAACGGAAGGGCATCGTTTTCGTGGATACGCTTGGCTATTGGCAGAAACTGATGGGGGCGCTGGATCACATGGTGGCGGAAGGTTTTGTGCGGGCTGAAATGCGCGCTGCGGCCATGCTGGCGCCAGATGGTGCCGCCGCCATTGATGCGCTGATCCGCTTTGCGCCGCCCGATGTGCCGCGCTGGCTCAGCCCTGGGGAAACGTGATGGCAGCGCAAATCTTCTCCGATTGGCGTTCCATCCCCAAGGAAGCACGCGGTGCGACCGTGGCGCTTGGCAATTTTGATGGCGTGCATCTGGGGCATGTTGCGGTGCTTAAGGCAGCCCAAGCGGCGCGGCCTGATCTGCCGCTGGCGGTGCTGACCTTTGAGCCCCATCCGCGCGAGCATTTCCGCCCCGATGATCCGCCGTTCCGCCTAACCTTGCTGCCGGCCAAGGCAGCTTGTCTTGCCGATGCCGGTGCGCGGTTTGTCTATGCGCTGCGCTTTGATGATGATTTCGCAGCCCTTTCGGCGGAAGCCTTTGTGGATCAGGTGCTGCATAAGGGGCTGGGGGCCAAGCATTTGGCAAGCGGGCCTGATTTCGCCTTCGGCAATCGGCGCGGCGGAGATGTTCGGTTTCTGGCCCGCGAAGCCGCTGCCCGCGGCATGGGGCTTTCCATTGTGCCACCGTTGGAACAGGGGGGGGAGGCGATATCCTCCACTCGCATCCGCCGGCTATTGCAGGATGGCTATCCGGACCGCGCCGCGGAAAAGCTTGGCCGGCCATGGGAAATCCGCGGCACGGTGGTGCATGGGGATAAGCTTGGCCGCGTGCTGGGCTGGCCCACGGCCAATATCTGGCTCGACCGGCATTTGGAACCGGCGCGCGGCGTCTATGCGGTCACGGTAGCGCTGCCGGGGGGCGGCACGGCCAAGGGCGTTGCCAATGTCGGGCGCCGGCCGACACTCGGCGGCGATAAGGTGACGCGGCTTGAGGTTTATATCTTCGATTTCGCGGGCGATATTTACGGCCAGGAAATCGGGGTGCGCCTGGTGCAGTTCCTGCGCCCTGACGCAAAGTTTGACGGGCTCGAGCCGCTGAAGGCTGCGATTGAACAGGATGTGGCGAATGCACGTGCGGCGCTGGCTTGACCACCCGCATGGCCCGCGCCCATAAGCGCCCCCATGAAAATCGTGATGATATCGGCGCGAATTACCCGCCCGGCCTTCCGCTGAAGGCCGGGAAGCTCCAGCCCCGTATCTTTCACCTTAGCCGCCGCAGCCCGGTGGCCCCTTTCAGCCCGCAAGGCTCAAAACCATGAATGACCGCCCCCAAGAGGCCCGCGATTATCGCGGCACCGTCTTCCTGCCGCAGACCGGCTTTCCCATGCGCGGGGATTTGCCGAGGCGTGAGCCCGATATGCTGGCGCGCTGGGACCGCCTGAAACTGTGGGAGAGGCTGCGCGCTGGGTCCAAGGGGCGCGAGACTTTCGTGCTGCATGACGGCCCGCCCTATGCCAATGGCAATCTGCATATCGGCCATGCGCTCAACAAGATTCTCAAGGATGTGATCAACCGCGCCGCGCAAATGGCGGGGTTTGATGCGAATTACGTCCCCGGCTGGGATTGCCACGGCCTGCCGATTGAATGGAAGATTGAAGAGGAATATCGCAACAAGGGCCGCGACAAGGATGCGGTGCCGGTGTTGGATTTCCGCGCCGAATGCCGCGCCTATGCCGAACATTGGCTGCAAGTGCAGCGCGAAGAATTCATCCGCCTTGGTGTCGCGGGGGATTGGGCGGATCGTTATGCGACGATGGATTTCGCCTCGGAAGCCGCGATTGCCGCTGAGATCGGCAAGTTTCTGATGAATGGGTCGCTCTATCGCGGACTCCGCCCCGTGATGTGGAGCCCGGTTGAAAAAACCGCGCTGGCGGAAGCTGAGATTGAATATCACGATCATGTCAGCCCGACGCTGCATGCCAAATTCCGCATCCTGAAAGCGGGGGCGGCTGATCTGGTAGGCGCTGATGTGGTGATCTGGACCACGACGCCCTGGACCATGCCGGGCAATCGCGCGGTGGCTTATGGCGATGAAATTGATTACGCGCTGGTGCATGTCGAAGGCTTGGCCGAGAAATCCTATCTGAAGATCGGGGATCGGTTGCTGGTGGCACTGCCCTTGCTGCCGCAATTTGAGAAGGATGCCGGGATTGGCGCGCATAGCATCAAGCGCGTGATCAAGGGCGCGGAATTGGCCGGCGCTATGGCCGCGCATCCGCTGCGTGGCCATGGCTATGATTTCGATGTGCCGCTGCTGCCCGGTGATTTCGTCACCACTGAAGCCGGCACGGGCTTTGTGCATATCGCGCCTGGCCATGGTGAGGATGACTTTAATCTCGGCCGCGCACACAATCTGCCGATCCCGGAAACCGTGAATGATGACGGCACCTTCACGCATCACGCGCCGGGGTTTGAGGGCTTGCATGTCTTCAAGGCGCATACAGCGGTTTATGCGGCTATGGAGGCCGCTGGGACGCTGGCCGCGACGGGCAAGCTCACGCATAGCTATCCGCATAGCTGGCGGTCCAAGAAGCCGGTG
>JADCES010000308.1 GCA_020250005.1 Roseomonas sp. | reverse complement strand
TGGGGATGGCTAGCCACCCATTGGCCACAGCCTGGCCGGCCTTCCACATCTGTTTGACCTTATTCGGCATTGCCCTGTTTCCTCCTTCGGGACGCTGATGGGGGAAGGCTAGGCCAGAACGGCGTGGGCCGGAAGATGCCCCAGGGGCGGGCTTCAGCTTTCCAGCAATTCCGCAACAAGCCTATCCAGCCGCTGCATGAGGCCCGCTGCGGCCAGCGCATCACGAATGGCCCGGCGCTGGGTGGTGAAATAGGCATCAGCATCCAGCGGTACAGTGGCGGCGAGGGCTTCACATTCGCCTGCCAGCGCCGCGATCCGCCGATGCAGGGCATTCCGCCCATCATATTCGGGGATGGGCAATTCCCAGATGAGATTGTCAAAATGCCGTGCCCCGCCCTGGCCCTTGGCTTGCTTGTCGGCGATGCGTTCACGGCAGGTCTCGGCATTGAGAACGCCGACAAGATAGCGCGCTTCCACGGGCGATTTAGCGTGTGCCCAATAGGCCATATGATCAATGATGATCTGCGGTTCGTTGATCACGGCTGCGGACAGCATGGTACCGGATTTGTTGTAGGCGACACGTAGGTCAGAACTCGGAAATTGCCCGGTCAGCTTGCGTAAATGGTCAATGTTTTCGGCAAGGCTCATTTTAGGCTGGCCATCGCCGTCCTGGCTGGCGTGCAAGGCCCATTTGGTTTCGCAGTACCCCAACCAATCCGCCAAGCGTGAAGCGCCTTCCGCGCGCGCCGAACTTGCTGTCAGCAAATGACCGCGTTGATTGACCGGAATTACCGCAAGCGCTGGTTCCAAAAGCCGAAAAGGTGCAAGGTTCTCACCAAGCAAGGTGGGGCGCAGAAAGGCTTCCTCAACCGGTCCACGCGGCGGCTCAACATCTTTCCAAGGCTTCTTATCCTGCTTGCCGATCTTGCCACGTACCATGGGGGCCGCGCTGGAACTACCCAGCCTGCCTGCGCTTTCCCGTTCAACGAACCACAGCCGACGCGGATAAAGCGTTGCGCCATTCTTGAACCTTGCCCGGTAAGGGCTGGCCGCCTGAAGGCTCGGCATGGGTGGCCATGGTGCCTCATGCACCTTCAGCGCCTTATCCGCCTCCTGCTCTGAGGCATCGCGGCGCGGCAGCCTGCCGGTAAAGCGCAAAACATTCTGCGGCAAGGGCGCTGTTTGCGCCCTTTTGCCAATCATGACACAGGCCGGCACGGGGAAAAGCGGCTGCACGGTTTCATCCAGGCTCCACGCTTCCTGCCAGCAAAGCTGCGCGTCACGATAATCCCCGGTGCGCAAACCTTCAAAGGCAGGGCGGTTCAGCACCGCATAAGGCAACACAAAGGCCAGGGTACCACCGCGTTTCAAATAGCGCTGCGCCGCCCGCGCGGTGAAAAGCGCGCACATATCCTGCTGTGTCGCAAGCTTGCCACCCTTCCATAAATGCATGCGCTGGGATGCTTCGCGCAGCCGCGTTTGCAGGCTGGGCGACAAATGCCGATAGGCGATCCAGGGCGGATTGCCGATCACCACATCAGCCAATTCCTTGGGGCGTGAAAGCCAGAGCGGGCGCACAAGGTTACGCAGCACATAGGGCCAAATGGTGTCGCGGCCTTCCTGATAAAGCTTCTGCATACGTTCAAAAGTCTCGCCCATGGCGGCGGCGTCCTTTTCGCCAATACCGGGCAGGCGCAACAGGGAACGGCGTAATAGATCAACCTTCTCCCCACGCTTCACGCCTTCATCCAGCATGCGCACGCCGGCTTCCAGCAATTCCTGGTCCTCGGCAAAGCCCGCCGGCACACGAAGGGAAGGAGAATCCGGCACCGGCACACGCAATTCCGCAACATCGCCGGTTTGTTGCAGATTCCATTGCATGGCATCGCCCAGGAATACGGGCACATGCAAATCGCCACGCCGTTCCACCACATCAGGGCCAAGAGCCAATAGCCAGGTGACACGTGCGATAATCACCGCAACCGGGTGCACATCCATGCCGCGGATTTGCCTCACGCAGGCTTGCACACGTTCTGCCGGGCCAACCCCAGCAGCGGTCGCGGCTGCGCGCAAATGGCGAATGGCGTGGAACAGAAAAGTGCCGGAACCACAGGCGGGGTCTAAAACGCGGCTTTGTAGCGGCTTTGGGATGGCGCGGCGCACCAGCTTTGCCGCCAGCCAATCCGGCGTGTAATACTCACCCAGATCGCGCCGTTGTTCCGGGTCCATCAGGCTTTCGTAAAGCGCCTTCAGCACATCGGTTTCAACATCAACCAGCCGGAAGCGCGCCACCTGCAAGGCCAGTTTGCGCACCAGGTCATGGCCTTCGGGCGCGCGCAATACCCAATCGAAGAAATCGCTTTCCACGGCGCCGAAAATGCCAATCTCCGCCAAGGCAGCGCCGGAAAGGATACGTTCGGCATCTTCCGCCGGTCTTTCCAGGGCGCGGGCGGCGATGGTCTTGGCCAGGATGGTCAGGTAGGTGTGTTGCAGGAAAAGCCGATCCTCTCCAACTTCCGCGCCATAGACTTCGCGCAGCAGCGAATCCCAAAGATCACGCTTGAGCTTGACTTCCGGATGATCGCGCAAGCCCGCCCAAAGCCTGTTCAGGACACCTTCGGCGCGGTGGAAGGTAAGGCTTTCCCGGCCCAATTCGCGCTGGATGGTGATGGGTACGGGGTCCAAATCTTCCCGTTCGGAGACGGCGGGTTCCAGCCAGCCGAGCAAGGCTTCAGGATTCTGGATATCGGCCTTGGCTTCGCCAATCTTGACCAGGCGGCCATCGCGCAATTCATAGGCCAGGAAGGATGCGCCATCTGTCGCAATACCAAGTCCGGCGGTGCGGCGCGTCAGGCGCGCCCTTTCTTCCAGATAGCCGGGCAGCTTGGCTTCAACATCCGGCAATTCGCGGCGCAGATCGGTTTTCAATTCAAATACGGTGGAAGCGAAAAGCGTATCCGCGCGCCCGCCAATCAGCGGCATGCGGTATTCATGGTCAATCGCCCCAACCTCTCGCCCCAGGCCATCCACGATCAGGCGTGTCAGCGCGACCCGCACCTGCTCATGGCCGGGGCGGGATGCCAATTGGGCAATCAGGGCGGGCAATTGGTCTCGGCGCCAATTCTGGTTCATCCCGGCACCTTGCCCAAGCCCCGACCAGGCGGCAAGGAGAGCCTCGCCCCGAATCGGGGAGGGGTGCTAAAAGAATTGGTATGCGCAAGTCAGCCGCCCAAATGGACCTTTTCGCCGCAGCCGAGGCTGAGGTGGAAATGGAAATCCCCGAGGATTTCATCGCCTTTCAGCGCAATGAACTGCACAAGATGCTGGCTTTCGCGCGTGATGCGGAAACCTTTCCCTGGGCGAATTATACGAAATCAGCCCTGGCGGAAATGCGCTTCGATGGCTTGGCGCATTGGCTGCCGGCAGAAGAAGCCAAGGCGCTTCGCGACGCCTATGCCAAGGAACTGGACAGGCTCTACGCTTTGGAAGCGGCGAAATAGCGCCACTCCCGCTGGACGCGCTGGCCTGCAAGCGGCAAAAAGGGGGCAACCCGCCGCCAGCCCTTCGCCGCCGGCATGAGGAAACACCATGAATGCCAGCGCCCCCGCCATAGCTCAGGTCATTGCCAGCATCCGCGGCTTTCTCGGTGAAAGGCTCAGCACCGCGCAGGCCATGCGCGAACAGCACAGCCGAGGTGAGGATACCACGCCGCCGACCCTGCCCGATGCCGTTGCGTTCGTGCAGACCACGGATGAAGTGAGCCGCATCATGGCGCTGTGCCATCAGCATGGCGTGCCGGTGGTGCCCTTCGGCGCCGGCACATCGCTGGAAGGGCATGTCAATCCGGTGCGGGGCGGCATATCGCTCGATCTCTCGCAAATGACGGCGGTGTTGGAATTGAACACTGAGGATATGGATTGCCTGATCGAACCCGGTGTGACGCGCCAGGCCTTGAATGATTTTCTGCGCGCCGAGGGTCTGTTCTTCCCGGTTGATCCTGGCAGCCATTGCACCATTGGCGGCATGTGCGCCACGCGCGCTTCCGGCACCAATGCGGTGCGCTACGGCACCATTCGCGAAAACGTGCTGGGGCTGGAAGTGGTGCTGGCCGATGGGCGTGTCATTCAAACCGGCGGGCGCACGCGCAAGGCCGCCAATGGCTATGACCTGACGCGGCTTTTCATCGGATCGGAAGGCACGCTTGGTGTCATCACGAAAATTCGTCTGCGCCTGCACGGTATCCCTGAGGCGATCAGTGCGGCGGTCTGCCAATTTCCCACACTTGCCGCCGCGGTGGAAACCGTCAGCACCGTCATGCAAAGCGGCATCCCAGTGTCGCGCATTGAATTGCTGGATGAGGATCAGATGGAAGCCTGCATCCGCTATTCCAAGCTGGAAGGTTTTGAGGCAACCACCACGCTGTTTCTGGAATTCCATGGCTCGCCCGCCAGCGTGGTTGAGCAGGCTGAAGCGGTGGAAGCTGTGGCACGCGATTTCGGTGCCAGCAGTTTTGAATATGCAACCGATCCGGAAACACGCAATCGGCTGTGGAAGGCACGGCATGATGCCTATTGGGCTGCGATTGCGCTGAAGCCCGGCCATCGCGGCATTACTACGGATGTCTGCGTGCCGATTTCTCGGCTGACGGAAGCGGTGGTGAAGGCCAAGGAAACCGCCAAGGCTTCCGGGCAGACAAGCTGCATTGTCGGCCATGTTGGTGACGGCAATTTCCATTGCCTGATCCTGTTTCCGGATAATGACCAGGCCGCGCTGGAAAAGGCCTGGGCCTTGGATCGGGAAATCGTGGCACAGGGACTGGCGCTGGGTGGTACCTGTTCCGGTGAGCACGGCATCGGCCTTGGCAAGCGCGAATTCCTGGAACAGGAACATGGCGATGGGGCGCTTTCCGTCATGCGTGCGCTGAAGACGACGCTTGATCCCAAGGGAATTCTTAATCCGGGTAAGATGTTCCGGAATTGATGATCGCGCGCACCCCATGAATCTTATCGCCCTTTCCATCATCGCCTTGACGATGGGGCATGTGTTTTCCAATGCGGTGCGCACCCTGCCCGCGATTGCCGCTGATGTGTTGCAACGGGACCTTGGCATCACTGCCGATGGCCTGGCCGCGCTGACTGGCGCCTTTCCCGCGACCTTTGCACTGGCGATGCTGCCCGTGGGAGTCGCGCTGGATCGTTGGGGCGTGAAGCCCACCGCGCTTTGCCTGCTGACCATTGCCGCCGGCGGCGCGCTATTGGCCGCCAATGCCGATGGTGCCGCTTCCATGCTGGTGGCGCAGATGGTCTTGGGTATTGGGTGTTCGGGCATGTTGATGTGCCCCATTACCTATGCCGCCAAAAACATGCCGGCGCAGCGCTTCGGGCTTTGGGGCGGGATTGTGCAGGCCGTTGGCAATACCGGCATGGTAATTTCGGCGAGCCCCTTGGCATTTCTGGTGGAATATTCCGGCTGGCGCGCGGGCTTCATCGCCTGTGCGGCGCTTGCGGTTTTCGCCGCGCTGTCGGTGGCTTTTGTGGTGCGCGAAACGCCGCCCGATGCCGCAAAACGCCGCAGCCTGAAAGAAGATGCACGCGATGTGATCCGGCTTGGCTTTTCGCGCGAATTGCGCGCGCCGATTGTCATGGCCTGGACGTCCTTCGCCGTGGTGCTTGGCGTACGCGGCCTTTGGGGCGGGCCTTGGCTGATGGAAGAACGTGGGCTGTCGCGCGTGGAAGCGGGGCATGTGCTGTTGCTCTGCACCGTGGCGCTCATCATCGGGCCGTTGCTGGCAGGCATTCTGGAGCGGCGATATCAGAAACATCGCGGCGGCATTCTGGTGGGTGGGCATATCGGCGCGATATCGGCCATCGCGCTGATGGTGCTGGGCGGCGCGCTGGCGTGGCCGGTGGCCGCCGATGCGGTGCTGCTGGCACTATTTGGCCTGCTGATCTCCGCACAGGTGATCTGCTTCGCCCTGGTGCGCGCAGCCACGCCGCCGGAACGCGTAGGCCGCGCGCTTTCGGCCATGAATGTCGCCTTTTTCGGCGGTGCGGCCATCATGCAGGCGGCGTCCGGCGTGGCGGCCAGCATCGGCGGGATTGGCGCGGCTTTGATGACCTTTGTGGTCGCGGTGCTGATCTGCTGCATCATCTTCATCCTGCTGCGTGCGCGAGAGGCTTGATGCGCGGGCCTTTCCGTCGCAGATGAAGCCCTGAAAAGGCAGGGGCAAATCCGCCCGCCGGGATGAATGGGTGCAGCGTCATGGATGGCATGAATGACACGGTGGGTCGCTTCGGCAGCGGCCAGGCGGTGCGGCGGCTGGAAGATGGGCCGCTTCTGGCCGGTGCGGGCCGCTTCACAAATGATGAGGCGCTACCGGGCCAGGCGCATCTGGTGTTTTTGCGATCCCCCCATGCCCATGCGCGGATCATTTCGGTTGATACCAGCGCCGCGCGCGCCATGCCGGGCGTTGTGGCGATCCTGACGGGTGAGGATGTGGCGGCGGCTGGGCTAAAATCCCTTGGTGTTGCCTTGCCCTTCAAGCGCCCGGATGGGTCAGATTTGGCCGCGCCGCCGCGCCCGATCCTGGCGCATGGGCTGGTGCGGTTTGTCGGCGAACCCGTCGCGGCCATCATTGCCGAGAGCGCCGCGGCGGCGCGTGATGCGGCCGAAGCGATCATGGTGGATTACGAGGAATTGCCCGCCGTGACGGAACTGCGCGACGCCATCGCCCCCGACGCGCCGCAGCTTTGGCCCGCTGCCGGCCATAACATCGTCGCCGAAACGCGCTATGGCGATCAGGCGGCTGTTGAGGCTGCCTTTGCGAAGGCAGCGCATGTTGTGTCGCTGGATCTGGTGAACCAGCGCCTGGCGCCGGTTTCCATGGAACCGCGCGTGGTGCTCGCCGAATATGATAGTTCGAGTGATCGCTTCACTATTCGCATGAGCACGCAAATGCCATCAGGCTTTCGTGATCAGCTGTGCAAGGAAGTGCTGGATATCCCAACCGATCGCGTGCGCGTGCTGGTGGGTGATGTTGGCGGCGGCTTTGGCATGAAAACTGGGCTTTATGCCGAAGATGCGGTGGTGGCTTTTGCCGCGCGGCGGGTTGGTCGCCCGGTGCGATGGGCTGCTGAGCGGATGGAAGATTTCCTCGCCGCGCTGCATGGCCGCGATACCGATAGCAAGGCGGAATTGGCGCTGGATGAAGCGGGCAGGGTGCTCGGGCTTCGCGTGCGCACGCTGGCCAATATGGGCGGCTATACGCGCAATTCCGGCGTCGCCATTCAGTTGCTGATCGGGCCTTGGGTTTCAACGAGCATTTACGACATCACGAATATTGATTTCCAATTCACCGCCGTGCTGACCAACACGGCGCCCACCGGCCCCTATCGTGGCGCCGGGCGGCCGGAAGCCATCTACATCATCGAACGGCTGATGGATGCGGCAGCGCGCAAGCTGGCGCTTGATCCGGCGGAACTTCGCCGGCGCAACATGATCCGGCCAGAGCAAATGCCCTACAAGAACGCCATGGGCCAAAGCTATGACAGCGGCAGTTTTGAGAAAATCATGGACCAGGCTTTAGTCGCCGCGGATTGGCAGGGCTTTGCGGCGCGCGCCGCGCAATCGGCCAAGGAAGGCAAGATTCGTGGACGCGGCATTGCGACCTTCCTGGAATGGACAGGCGGGAATGTGTTTGAAGAACGCGTGACTGTCGCGGTGAAGGCCAATCGCGAGATCGAGATTTACGCCACCACGCAAGGCATGGGGCAGGGCATCGCCACCAGCTATGCGCAGCTTGCCGTGGATGTCTTTGGCGTTTCGCTCGACAATATCAAAATCGTCATGGGTGATTCGGATCGTGGCAGCGGCTTTGGTAGCGCGGGGTCTCGTTCGCTCTTTACCGCCGGTTCCGCGGTGAAGGTCGCCGCCGACAAAACCGTGGACAAGGCGCGTGACTTGGCCGCCGATGCGCTGGAAGTGGCGCCGGTTGATTTGGAATACCTCGCCGGCGCCTTCCAGGTGGCAGGCACGGATCGGCGCATCGGGCTTTTCGAATTGGCGGCGAAGCAGCCGGAAGGGCGGATTTTCATTGACTCGACCAGCTCGGTTTCCGGCCCCACTTGGCCCAATGGCTGCCATATCGCGGAAGTGGAAATTGATCCCGATACCGGTGAGGTCGCCATTCCGCTTTATGTTTCCACCAATGATGCCGGGCGCGTGGTGAACCCCCTGATCGTGGAAGGCCAAGTGGTGGGCGGTGCCCTGCAAGGCATTGGTCAGGCATTGTGTGAGGCGGTGATTTATGACCCCTCCACCGGCCAACCGCTGACGGCAAGCTTCATGGATTACACCCTGCCGCGCGCTGATATGCTGCCCAGCGCGACGACATTGCTTGATCAATCCATCCCCTGCCTCACCAATCCTTTGGGCGTGAAGGGCGTGGGTGAGCTTGGCACCATCGGCGCCACGCCAGCCTTGGTGAATGCCGTTTCGGATGCGCTGGCACGGCATGGCCGCGGCGCGGTCGCCGACAGCGTGCAAATGCCCCTCACGCCGCCCCGCATCTGGGCGCTGCTGCAAGGCTGAAACGCTGATGGCGCTTGGCAGAAAACGCAGCCGGGAACGCCGCCAGCGCGCCACGCGCTGGCTGTGGCGGCTGTCCCAGGCAGTGATGATTCTGCTGGTGTTCCTCGGCTTTGGCATTGTCACCTATCGCGGGGCGGAGGAAATCGCGCGCGCGGAAGTGACTGGCCTTGAAGCGCGGCTGGCCGAGGCGGCAGAACGCGAAAGC
>JADCES010000307.1 GCA_020250005.1 Roseomonas sp. | reverse complement strand
CGGCGGCGGTTCAAATCGCCCACCACATCGCCCACGTGATCAGATGGCGTGGTCACTTCCACATCCATGATCGGCTCCAGGATCACCGGGCCGGCCTTCTTCATGCCTTCGCGGAAGCAGGCCTTGGCCGCGATTTCAAACGCCCGCGCGCTTGAGTCGACATCGTGATACTTGCCATCCACCAGGCTGTATTTGAAGTCCACGGTCGGGAAGCCGGCCAGCACGCCAGTATCGGCCTGCACCTTGATGCCCTTTTCAACGGCCGGGATGTATTCGCGCGGCACGGAACCGCCAACAACGCCGTTGACGAATTCGATACCCTCGTTCCGTTCCTTCGGTTCGAAGATGATCTTCACTTCAGCGTATTGGCCCGAACCGCCCGACTGCTTCTTGTGGGTATAGGTTTCGGTATGCGCCTTGGAGATGGTTTCGCGATAGGCAACCTGCGGCGCGCCGATATTCGCATCCACACCATATTCGCGCTTCAGGCGGTCAATGATGATTTCCAGATGCAATTCTCCCATGCCGGAAAGGATGGTCTGGCCGCTTTCCTGATCCGTGCGCAGACGCAAGGACGGGTCTTCCCCGGCCAGCTTTTGCAGGCCAAGGGTCATCTTTTCGACGCCTTCCTTGGTCTTTGGCTCAACCGAGATATCAATCACCGGTACCGGGAAGGCCATGCGTTCCAACACAACGGCATCTTCCTGCGCGGCCAGCGTGTCACCCGTGCCGGTATCCTTCAGGCCCACGAAAGCCGCGATGTCACCCGCGAAGACTTCCTTGATTTCTTCGCGCTTATCGGCATGCATCTGGAACATGCGACCAACACGTTCCTTATGCCCCTTGGTGGTGTTCAACACTTGGTCACCCGAACGCAGCACGCCGCGATAGACGCGCACAAAGGTCAGATTGCCGTATTTGTCATTGATGATCTTGAACGCCAAGCCAGCGAAAGGCTCATTCTCATTCGCCGGGATCACGCGGCGATCAGCGGTTTCATCCTGGCCTTCTTCCGGCGCAACCTTGATGCCTTCGCGGTCAATCGGGGAAGGCAGGTAATCAATCACGGCATCCAGCAGCGGCTGCACGCCCTTGTTCTTGAAGGCCGTGCCGCACAGCACCGGGCGGAATTCGCCAGTGATGGTGCCGCGCTTGATGCAGCGCTTCAGGGTTTCGATGCTGACATCGCCCTTGTCGAAATATTCTTCCATGGCGGCTTCATCAATGCCGACAACGGTATCAAGCAGCTTCTGGCGATATTCGGCGGCCTTGTCTGCCAAGTCAGCCGGGATCGGTGCTTCATGATACTTGGCGCCAAGCTCGTCGCCTTCCCAGATCAGCGCCTTCATCTCCACCAGGTCAACAATGCCCTGGAAGGTGTCTTCAATGCCGATCGGCAATTGCAGCGCGACCCAATTGATGCCGAGCTTTTCAGTCAGCGTATCGGCAGCGCGATAGAAATCGGCGCCGGTGCGATCAAGCTTATTGATGAAGATGATGCGCGGAACATTGTAACGGTCAGCCAAGCGCCAGTTGGTTTCTGACTGCGGCTGCACGCCGGCGACACCTTCAATGATGAAGACCGCGCCATCCAGCACGCGCAAGGACCGGTTCACTTCAATGTTGAAGTCGATATGGCCGGGCGTATCAATGATGTTGATGCGGTGGTCGTTCCACACCGCAGTCACGGCGGCGGAGGTAATGGTGATCCCGCGCTCGCGTTCCTGGTCCATGTAATCGGTGGTGGTATTGCCTTCATGCACTTCACCGATCTTGTGGGACTTGCCGGTGTAGTACAGGATGCGTTCCGTCGTGGTGGTCTTGCCCGCGTCAATATGCGCGGTGATGCCGATATTGCGGATGCGATCAAGCGGGGTACGCGCCACGGTGGGCCTCCATAAGCAAAAGCCGGACGCCCGCCCCGGCTTTCGCCGGACGCCGCCCGCCATAAGGGTTCAGGGTTTAGTCTCCGATGGGCGCTATCTGCGATGTTCGGGCGCGGTTTGCAAGCGCAAAGGGGTGCGGGCGCAGGGTTTAATTGCCCAAAGGCGTGGTTTTGGAAGGCTTGGTGACGCGCTGACCGGCCCCGAATCGCGAAAGCCGGGCGCCCGTCAGTCGAGCCTGATGCCCTCGGCCGCGATCAGATCGCGCATCTCAGTGCGTTCGGTGGCCAGGAACCGAGCGAAGGCTTCTGGGCCTTCAGCGGCGGGCGTCAGGCCCAGCGCTTCGAGCCGAGGCGCCAGGGCGGGCTGTTCCACCGAATCCTTGGCGGCGGCGGCAAGGCGGGCAATGACAGGGGTTGGGGTGGCCGCGGGCGCCAAAAGCCCGAGCCAATCGCCCATCTGAAACCCGGCAAAACCTTGTTCGCTGATGGTCGGCAGCGCCGGGAAGGCCGCGCTCCGTCCCGGTGCGGAAAGGCCGATGGCGCGGGCCTTGCCCTCCCGGATCAAAGGGGCAGCCAGCGCCAATGAGGTAAAGCCGAATGGCACATCCCCCCGGAGTAATCCCGCCATCTGATCCGCCCCGCCACGATAAGGGATATGTTCCCCCTTAAGGCCCGCCCGCCTTAGCAAGCTGGCCGCCGCCAAATGGGTGCGGGACCCGACGCCAACACTGCCATAGCGCGCCTGATCAGGGGCAGCGCGAAGCCGCGCGAGCAAGCCGGGCAAATCCGCCACGCCATAGTCGCTGCGCGTGATCAGGATCAGCGGCAGGGTGGCGAGCAGCGTGATGGGCGTGAGGTCCCGCACATAATCAAAACCAAGCCCGCGCATCAGAAAGGGATTAACCGATTGCCCCCCGGAATCGAGCAGCATTGTCCCGCCATCCGGCGCCGCCTGGGCGACAAAGGCGGCGCCCACCGCGCCCGAAGCGCCGCTGCGGTTTTCTGGCGTCACCACCACACCCAGCACTTCGCCCATGCGGGGCGCGATCAGGCGGCCCAGGATATCCGTGCTGCCGCCGGGCGGGAAAGCGATGATCAGGCGCAGCGCGCGTTCTGGCGTTTGCGCCAAGGCCGGCGCGGCCAAAAGCCCACCCAGGATGGCACGGCGCAGCATGGCTATGGCGCCAGGCGCACGCTTTGGCGCTTGCGGCCCCAGTTACCCGGCTTGTCCTCAAACACGCCGGGCAGCGGCGTGCCGCAATCCGGGCAGCCACCATCCGGGGTAAGGCGCCATTCCAGAAGTTCATACCAATCACGCTTGATCAGCGAGCCGCCGCAGGCATGGCACCAGGTGCTGGCGCGCGATGGCGCATGGATATTGCCGACATAGACATGCCTGACGCCGGCGGCACGCGCCAGACGCCGCGCGCGGAACAGGGTTTCAGGCGGCGTGCCGGGGCGGTCCTTCATGCGGAAATCCGGCTTGAAGGCGCTGAAATGCAGCGGCACATCGGGGCCGAGGGCATCAACAATCCACTCCGCTAAGGAAATGATTTCCGCATCCGAATCATTGAGGCCCGGGATCAGCAGGGTGGTGATTTCAAACCACACCTTTGTTTCGCGCTTCAGGTAGATCAGCGTTTCCTTGACGGGTTCCAATTGGCCCTTGGTGATGTCGCGATAAAACCCCTCGGTGAAGGCTTTCAGGTCAATATTGGCGGCGTCTATGTGGCGGTAGAATTCCTCACGCGGGCCAGCATTCATATAGCCGGCGGTGACGGCGACGGTCTTGATCCCCTCGGCGCGGCAGACCTTCGCGATATCCATGGCATATTCAAGGAAAACCACCGGATCATTATAGGTAAAGGCGATGGACCGGCAGCCCAGTTGCTTCGCTGCGCGCATGATCACTTCCGGCCGGCCGGTGGAGGCGACGCTATCCATCTCTCGGCTTTTGGAGATGCCCCAATTCTGGCAGAAATCGCAGGCGAGGGTGCAGCCCGCCGTGCCGAAGGACAGCACCGGTGTGCCGGGCAGGAAGTGATTGAGCGGT
>JADCES010000306.1 GCA_020250005.1 Roseomonas sp. | reverse complement strand
GTGCTGCATGCCTGTGAAGCTGAGGCTTCCATGGTCATGACCCTGATGCCCGAAGCGGTGCGCCCGGCGCGGCTTGCCGAACAGCATGGCCCGCATAGTACACGGGTTGAAGGCCAGCCGGCAGCACTTGCGCGGCGCCGCTCCTTCAAGGAACTCAGCGCTAATGGCGTGATCGGCGATGCACGCAGCGCGACGGCTGCGAAGGGTGAAGCACTCTTGGATGCGGCGGCTGAGCGCATTGCGCGGGATTTGGCCAATCCGAAGCTATGGAGTTGAACTAGCCGGCTCCAGCGCCTCAAACGGCAGATCAATCCAGGCCAGCGCGCCGCCCTTGCCCGCGCCGGTATCAAGGAAAATCGCCCGCCCACCCAGCGCGCCGCGCATCTCATGCGGCCGCCCATTGGTGGAGCGATTGTCATGCCCGACATAGGCCGTGATGCCATGGGGGATGCGCCCAACCCAGCGTGTGGCGCGCATCGGGTAGCCATCCGGCCCGCGCTGGCCCGTCACCTCGCCATAAAGGGCGCGGGAAAGCGGGCCATCCGGGCGGCGCACCCCGGCATCCTCGGGCGGCGCGCGGAACAGCATCGCGTCATGATAGGCGGCATGGATGAACATGGCCTGCCCCATTCGCAGCCAGGCCGGCGCGCGGGCAATCTCCGCCACCGCACGCGCCGCCAAAGCCTCACGATCCGGGGCAGCGTTCAATTGCTCAAGCGTTTTGCCGAGACCCTCGGGGGCGACGAATAGCTTGGCGCTGGCATGGCCGATCAGGGCGCGCCTGAGCTTATGTTCGTGATTGCCAAGCAGGAAAATGCCGCGCCTGGCATCCAGCATGGCGAAGGCGCGGCGCAAGACGCCCGGGCTATCCGGCCCGTAATCCACCAGATCACCAAGCTGAATGATGAAAAGGCCAAGCGATTCCGCGCCGGCGACGGCCGCTTCAAAGGCTTCCGCCTCACCATGCACGTCACCCACCACGCGCAGCCCGGAAAAGCCGGCATCACGCAGCCTCCGCGCTGTGATCATGCTTTGCGCAGCCCCGCAAAGGCTGCCAAGGCGCGTGCCCGGCCTTCTGCCAGATCAATCACCGGCTTCGGGTAGGTTTGGCCAAGCGCAACGCCGGCGCCGCGCAGGATCATCTCCGGCGCGTCAAAGGGCTTATGGATGAAGCGCGCGGGCAGCTTGGCCAATTCCGGGCACCAGGTGCGGATATACGCGCCTTCCGGGTCGAATTTCTCGCCCTGCAGTACCGGGTTGAAGATGCGGAAATAGGGCGCGGCATCCGCCCCGCAGCCCGCAACCCATTGCCAGGAAGCGCTATTGGCCGCGAGGTCCGCATCCACCAGCGTATCCCAGAACCAGGCCTCGCCATCCTGCCAGGGTTGCAGCAAATGTTTCACGAGAAACGAAGCCGTGATCATGCGCACGCGGTTATGCATCCAGCCGATCCGCCAAAGCTGGCGCATGCCGGCATCCACAATGGGATAGCCCGTCTGCCCACGCTGCCAGGCGCGGAGCAGCGCCGCATCCGGCGCCCAGGGAAAGGCCGCGAATTCAGCGCGCAGCGGTGCTTCCGGCATTTCCGGGCGGTGCCAGAGCAGATGATGCGAAAACTCCCGCCACAGTACTTCCTTGAGGAAGGTCTCCAGCCCCGCCCCACCCTTGGGCACTGCCGCCCGCGCCGCGACCCAGACCTGACGGGGGGAGATTTCACCGAAATGCAAATGGGGCGAGAGGCCAGAGGTCCCCCCCTTGGCTGCCGGTTCATTGCGCCGATCCGCATAGCCATTGACGCCCGAGGCCAGAAAATCGGCCAAGCGTCGCGCCGCCCCGGCTTCCCCAGGCTGCCAGACGGCGCCAAAGCCCGCCGCCCAATCGGGTTCAGGCGGGCGCGGCAGGAGGCCAAGGGCAGCGACCTCGAGCCCCGCAGGCGCGCCGGGCGCGGGACGCAAGCGCTCAGGCGCCGGGATCGGCGCGGCGGGGTCGCCAAAACCGAATAGCGTGCGGGAAAAGGGCGTATAAACCGCATAGGGCTTGCCCGCCCCGGTGCGCACCAGATGCGGTTCATGCAGCAGGGCTGAACGATGCAGCACCAGCTTCCGCCCCGCCCCTTGCAGGGCTTCCGCCAGCTTGGCGTCGCGCGCGCGCGCCCAGGGTTCGGTCAGGCGCCCGGCATGGATTTCATCGGCGCCGATCGCGGCGGCCAGCTTGGGCACAAGCTCCAAAGCCGTACCACGCAGTACCAGAAGGGGCGCGCCCAGCGCCTTCAGGTCACGCGATAGGGAGGCAAGGCTGTGATGCAGCCACCAGCGGGAAGCGCCGCCTTCCGCCCAGGCGCCGGCAGCTGCCGGGTCCAGGACAAAGACCGGCAGGATGGGCCGATCGGCCACGGCATGCAGGGCCGGGTTATCGGCAAGGCGCAGATCCTGGCGGAACCAGATAAGGGCGGGCTTGGGCATGGCCTGCATCTAATGCCTGCACCGCCCGGCTGAAAGCACCCGCCTTGTTTATCAGGCTGGCGCCCTGCGATCCGCCGCGCGAAACACCTTGCGGCCAGAAGCCTTGATCGCCTCATGATTCTGGTAGACCCACCACATGGCATCCACCACATCGCTGCCAAGCGGGGTGGTCGCGTCCCCGAACAGGGTGCGGTCAAGGTCCAAGGCCAGGGCCTGATGGCTCAAGGCAAGGCGCTCAGCGTCATTGTCAATCAGGCGCAAGGCGGTCGCGATATAGGCTTCCTCATCCTGGGCAATCAGCCATTCCGGCATCCCAACCCGGCGGAGCAGCATCGGGTCCGGCCGTTCATGCAAATCAAGCCCATCCATGGCCACCACGGGAATGCCCTGGCGCAGCGAATCGACAACGCTGTGCAAGGCGCCAAAGGGGAAGGGGCTGAGGTTCAGGTCGCAGGCGTTCAGCGCCGCCAGATACGGGTTATAGGCCATGACAGGATGCACGATGCTGCCCGGCAAGTTCTGATCAAAAACGCGCCTGGTCGCGATCAGCTCCAGCCCCGAAACATTGGGGAAGACATGGAATTCCAAGGGCCGGCCGGCTTTTTCGCGAATGCGCCGCAAGACGCCGATGAAATGCGGATTGAGCTTCAACAGGTTGGATGGCAGCGCAATGCGCAGTGGCGTTGCTGTTTCCCGAATATCGGGCTGCAAGGGCGTATAGAAGGGCGATCTTTCGAAGCGTAGCCCTGAGTCTGGCAGCAAGATCAATTGTTCGGACAAGAGCGCCGGGTCACCGACATAGCCTTCCCGGGTGAAGTAGTAATCCATCGTCTCGCAATAGGTGGATGCCGCATGGCCAAAACCGGCCAATTGAATGGGGGCGAGCCGGAAATTGGCGAGCACCGGCCCCCAATGCCGCATACCCACACTGATCCAGAAAATCATATCCGGGGCGATGGAATTGATCACCTCCACCAGCTTGTTGAAATAGCCGGTCCCGCCTTCGCGTTTGAAGACATGCACCTCATCATAAAGGGCGCGGGCATTGCTGTCGGCCTGGGATTCCTCGGTCAGCAATACCAGCCGAAAGCGCTGGCGCAGCTGGCGCAGATACTGCCCGAAATAGCGATATTGCACATGGTTGGAGTGCATGATCTCGGCCGCGATCAGCAATGTCGGCCGGGTCTTCAGCGCGCGGATGGCGGGCAGGGGGGTATCACTGAGGCCAATATTCTCCCCCCAAAGGCGCAGCACGCGGTTCAGCACCGGCTTGATCGCGTGCTTGTCACGCGCCCCGGCATAGGAACACAGCATCCAGGCCGCTGAGAGCAGCACCAAATGATCAAGCGACAAGGGCAAGGGCACGGGCTTGAGCCGCCCGGCCAGACTCACAAGCGCTTCGCGGCGTTCATGCCCGGTTTGGGTCAGAATGGGTTTTTGCGACACCAGGCTCATGGCGACCAGCAGCGCGAGCGGCGCGGGAGCCTCCAAAAGGGCGCGGACATCAATGGGCAGCGCCGAATCCACCGAAAAGACCAGCCAAGCCTTCGCGAAAGCATAACGGTCCTGCTGGAAAAGGCGCCGCAGGCCATCCGTATCGCCCGCGCCGAGTATGCGAAGGATGTGATCCAAACTGCCAAAACCGCTGATCGCATGAAGGTGATCCGCGACCCGACCAATGGCGGCGAGGCGCAGCGCGGCATTGTCGTTAAAGGGAATGGCGGGATCGGTCAGAATGCGCGCCATAGCCGCAGCAAGGCGGGTCGCCAGGACCTCAACCGGTTGCGGCGCCTCGGGTGCGGCAAGGTCTTCAAGGCTGCCGCCACCGGCAAGACGCCGCAGCGTGACCAGCAATGCCTCCATGGCGCCCGCAGGGTTGCGGGCGGCAGCGATTTCAAGGCTGGCGAGGGCGCTTTCGGGCATGGCCTGCTTCGGGACGGGCTGAAGGTTGACTACACCTTATGGTCGGCCAGCTTCAGCGCCGCAAGCATCATCCACCCGCGCATTTAATAAAGGAAGGCGCGGTCCGGCTTTCGGGCCACGCCGCCAGGGGCGCTGCCTATTTCGGCGCCACCACCATGACCATCTGGCGGTTTTCAAGCTTGGGCATTTGTTCGACCTTGACCAGTTCATTCAGGTCATTGCGGATGCGTTCCAGCACCTTCACGCCCAATTCCTGGTGCGCCATTTCGCGGCCACGGAAGCGGAGTGTGACCTTCACCTTGTCGCCTTCGCCGATGAAGTTCTTCATCTGCTTCATCTTCACGTCGTAATCATGGTCATCGATGTTCGGGCGAACCTTGATTTCCTTGATTTCGACGACCTTCTGCTTCTTGCGCGCCTCATTTGCCTTTTTCTGCTGTTCGTATTTGTATTTCCCGTAATCCAGGATCTTGCAGACAGGCGGCACCGCATTGGGTGAGATTTCAACAAGGTCGAGGCCCACATCATAAGCGCGGATCAGCGCTTCGCGGGCGGACATCACGCCGAGCATTTCTCCGCGGTCATCAATCAGGCGAACCTGAGGGACGCGGATTTCATCATTGATACGAGGGCCTTCACGCGCGGGGGCCTGCTGGGCGGCGGGCATAGGGGGTCGAGCTATGGTACTCTCCTGTCGAGGTTATCAGAACGCTGCATTTATGGGCTTTTGGGCGGCGCGCCGCAAGTTTTGCCCGGGGTTTTCGGCCCCGGGACTGCCAAATCCTGCTTGGCTGTTGCCTTATGCGCGCAGATCAGGCGGCGTTGCCTCGGCCGCCAGCAGCGCCACGGCATCGGACAGCTTGAGCGTTTCCTGATCCCGCCCCGGCAGGCGGCGGAGCACAATGGTGCCTTCCTCAGCCTCGCGCCGGCCGATCACGGCCAAAACAGGCACGCGCTGGTCAATGTGATCCACCACCTTGCGGTTGATTTTCTCATTTCTGAGATCAAGCGAAACCGCCACCCCGGCCTTTTGCAAGGCGGCCGCCGCCTGGCGGGCGAAGGGGGCGGCTTCATCCACAATGGTCGCCACCACCACCTGAACCGGGGCGAGCCAAAGCGGGAAGCGCCCGGCATGTTCTTCGATCAGAATACCAAGGAAGCGCTCGAACGACCCCAAAATGGCCCGGTGCAGCATGACCGGGCGGCGGCGGGCGCCATCTTCCGCGACATATTCGGCATCCAGCCGCTCGGGCAGCACGAAATCCACTTGCAGCGTGCCGCATTGCCAATCCCGGCCAATCGCATCGCGCAGCACGAATTCCAGCTTGGGGCCGTAAAAGGCGCCCTCACCAGGGTTCAATTCATATTCAACGCCC
>JADCES010000305.1 GCA_020250005.1 Roseomonas sp. | reverse complement strand
TTCTACCTCCAGCGCCATGGCCTGGACACGGCTGCCCATGCCGCCATCACAGAGCAAAACGCGGTCACGAAGGGCGTCGAGAAGATGCGGGCGCGCCATGGGGAAACCTTCAGGAAACGGGGGTGGAAACAGAAAGCGGCAGGCGTTCAGCCGACCAAAGCTTGAGCGAAAGATCAGCAGGGATGGTGCTGACACGCGGCGCGGTGCAACCCGCACCGCCAAGCCAGCCGGCCATGGCGGCATCATCAAAGCCAGGCCAGCGATGCGCATAGCGTGTCAGCAAATCAGCACGGTCATGCGGCGCCAGATCAAGGATCAGCAGGCGCCCACCGGGGCGCAAAACGCGCGCGGCTTCCGCGAGTGCCGCGGCGGGGTCTTCCGCGTAATGCAGCACCATATGCAAGGTTACCGCATCAAAACCCGCATCGGGCAAGGGCAGCCGATACATATCGGCCTGCCGCACGGCGATATGGGTCAGACCACGTTCCGTCAGACGGCTGCGCGCCAGTGCCAGCATCTCGCGGGAGGCATCAATGCCAAGCCCTTCTTCGATGCGGGGTGCCAAGCGTTCCAAAACCCCGCCCGTGCCGCAGCCGATATCGAGCACACGGCCCACACGGCCCTTCGGCAGGGCTTGCAGCAGGGCGGTTTCAATTGCCTCGGTGGGTAGGCCAAGGGCGCGGGTTTCATCCCAATCGGCGCCATGGCTGCGGAAGCTATCGGATGCGATGCGCGCCCGTTCGGCGGCCAAGCGCGCCGCGGCGCGACGATCTGCGGCCAGCAAGGGGTCTGATTCCGGCAGGCGGGCCAGGATATGGCGGGCCAGATCGGCCTCAGGCGCCATCTGGAACCAGGCATTGGCGCCTTCGGGGGTGCGGGTCAGCAGGCCGGCTTCGACCAGAAGCTTCAAGTGGCGCGACAGCCGAGGCTGGGATTGGCCCAGAATCGCCACCAATTCCGTGACGCACCAGGCGCCACGGGCGCAAAGCGCCAGCAGCCTGAGGCGTGTCGGCTCTGCCGCGCCGCGCAATTGGGACAAAACATCCTGCATGGGCTTTACATAGACATAAACATATTCTTATGTCTAGTGCCCGATGCGTGAAGGTGGAATCACCGAAGCGCTGAATCGGCCACTGATATAGGCTGCCATCATGGCTTGGTCGCTCGATGCCCGCATACCTGTCCACCTGCTAACCGCGGGTGAAACCCCAGCGCCGGGGATGGCTTTACTTGCCGAAGCGCCGACGGCAGCCTTTGCCCCCACCATGGCGCTGTTTTCCCTGACTGGCGCGCATGTGCCAGCCTGCGCCTGTTGCGGGGTGCGCGGGCCGGTGGCGGAAGCGCTTGATCGGCTGTTTCTTGGCCGGGTGCGCGGTGAGTTTCCCTGGTTCACCGCCATCGCCGCCCTGCCGCAAAGCGCTGAAGCGGCCGAGGCAATCCGCCAAACGCTGCGGGATGATGCAGCCAGCAGCGCGCGCTTCCGGCTGGCGCCGCAGGCCTGATTGGGCAACGCTGCTGGCGAGACAAACGAGAAACCGATGCGCGCCATGGCCAAGGATCAAATTGGCCATCCATAGAAGCTTACATGGCGGGCCGATCTGAGCGCGGCAGGCTGGTCAGTACCGGCTACCATCGGGAATGATCACGGGCCTGCCGTAGCATTCGAGTTTTTGTTTCACGAGTGCGAGGGCGCGATGCAGATCCTCCAGTGATGGAACACCCAGGCACAAGCGAAGGCCCGCCTCGGTGTCTGTTTCACTAGCCAGAACCGACGCGGGCGCGGTCAACAGAACGCCTTCCTGCGCCATACCCTCAACGAGGCGATCCGCTTCGGATCGTGGCATTGGTAACCAGATATGAAAACTCTTGCCGGAAGGTTCCGTCATCCAGCTGGACAGGTAACTCCGCGCAATGGCCAAGCGCCGCAGGGCCTCTGCGCCGATGGAACACAGCATGTTCTCAGCCGTGCCGTCGTAAAGCCATTGTTCCACAACGGCACAGGAAAGAGCGGATACGGAAAGTCCTGTTGCATGCAGTGTAAATAGGGCTTTTTGGATAAGCTGCGGCGGAACTAGCAGCATCCCAATCCGCAAACCGGGGCAGAGGCATTTGGAAAGTGACGTTACATATACTGTCCGTTCTGGCGCCAGGTCCACCAAAGAAGGCAAATTCTCATTTCTCAGTAATCCATAAACATCATCCTCAATGATGGTAACATCGTATTTCTCACAAATCTTGACGATCTCTTGTCGCCGCATCCATCCCATGGTCGCACCGGTCGGGTTATGCAGTGTCGGTGTCAGGTAAAGGACGGATGGCGTTTCTTTGGTTTTGGCGAGAATGTTATCTAATGCAGCCGGAATCATGCCTTCATTGTCGGTTGCGACACCCATGAGACGATAGTTGCCGACCTGCGCAAGCGTTAATGCGCCGGGATAGGTCAACCGCTCAGTGAGGATGACACCGCCTGGACGACTTGTTGTTGCGAAGGCAACCGCCAGAGCCTGTTGCGCACCGCTGGTGAGCAGAAGCCGCTCGGGGTCTGCATCAATACCAGTGCCGCCGAGCCAGCTAGCCATCAGCATGCGATGCCTTTCATGCCCGGCAGGCGGCGGGTAATTCAGAAAATAAAACGACTCCACCTTGCGCGCCGCCCCTGCAAGTGTGGATGAAAGCACGCGCTCATGCAGCATGGCCGGAGGCGCGTTGACTGACAGATCAATCACGGGCCCTTGCGGTCGCCTGCGCCCAATAACGAAAGTGCCGCTGCCCTTACTGCTCTCGATCAGTCCGCGGCGTTGCAGCGCGCGATAGGCTTTTGTCACCGAGCCAACACTGATTTTTAATTTCCATGCCACGTCACGATGAGCGGGAAGCCTGGCGCCATCTTCAAGTTGATCACTCAAGATGTCGGCGGCAAGCGCCTCAATCAAGCGCTCCGAGGCAGGCCCATCCACATCCTCAAGACGCGGCTTCCAGGGCGAGACAATGCGCATGAGGTGTGGCACCTAAAAACTGTCAAAGATTTATTCTCTGTAGCGTGCCCCACAAATTCAAAAAAGTGTCATGAGACATTTTTCTATTGGATGGAAAGCATAGCACTTCGCTAAACTAAGCTTCTCGTGGCCGGCGTTGGTTGACGCACACGATCTTCGATGCCTGCGCCGAGCTTCTACCCCGCTTATTGAAGCCGCCCTCGTTGGAGAACGGGGTGTGCCTTGTCAGGAACACCCGATGCCGAGCCTTGACCACTTGCTGATAGCCTATCTTGCCTACTTCATTGGCACGGCCACGCCTGGGCCGGGGAATCTTTCGATCATGGCGACATCGCTGGACCAGGGGCGTTCGGCAGGCATGGCCATGGTGTTCGGCATTATGACCGGGTCTCAATGTTGGGGTATCAGCGCCGCCATCGGGCTTGGGGCGATGATGCTTATGTTTCCTGCGACATTTGTCATCCTGCGTATCTTCGGTGGCGTCTATCTGCTGTGGCTGGGATTGCGTGCGGCGCGGCAGGCCGTGGCGGGAATTGCCACACGCCTCCCGGCCTCTGGCAATCGCCTGCGCAGCACGTCGCTTTGGCCACATTATCTCCGTGGTTTCGGTATTCAGATCAGTAATCCCAAAGCGATCCTTGTTTGGATGACAACAATCACTTTGGGTTTGCCTGGCAATGATGCGCCCTGGGCCGGCTTTGCTGTCGTTGCGGGTTGCCTGGTTATTGGATTGCTCGTCTTTTCGACCTACGCATTGGTGTTTTCGAGTACGCGCGTGGTCGAGGTTTATGGCCGAATTCATCGGTGGATGAATGGCGGCATGGCAGTTTTTTTCGCTTCAGCCGGAATCGCGCTCATCCTGGGGCTGTAGATAATTTTGTCCGAAAACTTGCGCCGTCTTTGGTTGACCTAAAGGACAGGGTCACGCGTTGCTCGTAGCCGCATTTTCAAGAGACCCAAGTGATTCTACTTGGCTGAGAAGTACTCCGCGCCCTCAATCCGCCGGCATCGTCCTATCACCCTCACCCAGGCTCAGCTGCATCGTTACCACATCAACCCAGCGGCCGAATTTCATGCCGACGGCGCGCATGGTGCCGATCTGCCTGAAGCCCAGCGAAACATGCAGCCCAATCGAACCCACATTCTCCGAGTCGCCAATAATCGCCAGCATTTGCCGAAAACCCGCCGCTTCCGCGCGCGCGATCAATTCCGCGACCAATGCCTTGCCAACCCCCTGGCCGCGCACATCATCACGCACATAGATCGAATTCTCGACCGTGAATCGATAGGCTGAACGCTCACGGAAAGCGCTGTAATAGGCATAGGCAAGGATCTCTCCTGCATCCCCTTCCGCGACCAGCCAGACATTGCCGCGCCCGGCGAGCACCTTCTTCATGCGCCCCGCCATATCGGCTTCATCAGGCGGCACTTCCTCAAAAGTGCCGGCGCCATGCAGAACATGATGCGCATAGATCGCGGTAATGGCGGGCAAATCGGCAGATGTGGCTTCGCGAATCCGCATGGTTCAGCCCCCAATCCCCAAGGAAGCCGCCAGCGCTTCCGCCGCCGCCAGCACGGCGCGGTCGCGCCCCGGGGCGCCCACCAGGGAAAGCCCAACCGGCGCCCCATCCACCTTGCCGGCGGGGATGCTCACTTCCGGCAGGCCGCAGAAGCCGGCAATGGCCGTCACCCCCATGGTGCGTTCACGCACCTTGTTTTGTTCGGCGAGGGATGAAGCCAAAAGCGGCGCCGGCGCGGGGGAAGTTGGGTAGATCATCAACGCGCCACCGCCGAGCAGCGCATGAAAGCGCGCCTGCGCCACGCGGCGGAAGGCGCGGCCGGCGGCGGCTTTCGCCGGGTCCATGGCGGCGGCAGCGTCAAAGCGTTCCTTCACGCCGGGGCCAAATTTCGGATTGGTCGCAGCGATCCAGGGGCCGAGTGCCGTCCAAGCCTGTTCGGCCTGGGCGCAACGGAAATGCTCATAGAAGGCATCAAGGCCCTCGGGCGCCACATGCGTCACCAAGGCGGGGCCAAACAGCGCTTCGGCTGCCTTCAAAGCGGGCGTCAGCGCAGCCACGGTTGCGGGTTCCGCATTGGCCCAGGCTTCGGCCACCGAAATCAGCGGGCCAAGCGCGCCCGCATCGCCCGGTGGCAACAGCACATCGCCAACCCGGCGCAGCATGGCGGCGCTTCGGGCGAACCAGCCGGCCGTATCGTAATCCGGCCCCAGCGGGCAGGCGCCCGCCAGGCTGATCGCGCCCCAACTCGGCCGAATGCCGAAAACACCACAATAGGAAGCGGGGATGCGCACGGAACCGCCGGTATCCGACCCCATGGCGAAATCAGCCAGGCCCGCGGCCGCAGCCGCCGCAGAACCGCAGGAAGACCCACCCGGGAAGCGATCCGGCGCGGCAGGGTTTTTCGGCGTGCCCTGCCAGACATTCTCGCCCGTCAGGCCATAGGCCAATTCAACCGTCTTGGTCTTGCCGGTAAGCGAGGCACCCGCCTGCAAAAGCTGCGTTATCACCAGCGCATCGCGCGTCGCCGGCGCATGGGTTGCCGCCCAATCGGGATTGCCATAGCCGGTGACGATGCCGGCGACATCGAACAAGTCCTTGGCGGCGAAGCTGAGACCCGCCAGCGGGCCGGAAGCGGCGCCAGCGCGCCTGGTCCGCTCACCCGGAATGAAGGCGCCAACGCTGTCTTCGGTCATGCCATGCTCCTGCTGCGAATAATGGCGCGGAAACTGCGCCAGCCGGGCGGGTCAGGCAAGGGCGAAAAAAAAGCGGGACACGGGGGCAGGCCGGTCCCGACATATCAGGCTTGAAAACGGCAACCTGGCCCTGATGAAACGGGTCCGGCGCCTTATTGATCAGGTAAGGTCGAGCAAAGCCGCCTTCACGGTCAGCGCCGCAAGACCCGCCGCCACCACCGCCGTTGGCTCACCAAAGCGCTTACCGACGAAATAGGCAATACCCGCGAAAATCAACGCCCAGCAACCAATCTCGCCAAGGCTTGGGGAGATATTCATGGTCAGCCCTCCGATACTCATCGCAAAGACTAACACCGAGGTCATGAAAGTCGAGTCATTTTTCGGCCAGCCCGAGCCGTTCAGATCTCATCCCCGCGAAAACTGGCGAGCGACTGGCGCGGGCGGCCATCCGGGCCGAAATTCGCGCCATCCAGCCAAGCGGCGATAGCATCGCGGCGTGGCGGCCATTCCTCGGCGATGATCGAAAACCACGCCGTATCGCGCCGCCTGCCCTTCACCACCAGATGCGCGCGATGCGTGCCTTCATAGGTAAAGCCAAGCCGCGCCGCCGCCCGACGTGATGGCATATTGAGCGCATTGCATTTCCAAACCAGCCGCCGATAGCCCAGATCATCCATGGCGTGGCGCATCAGCAGGAACATCGCTTCCGTGGCAGCGCGCGTGCGCTGCATGCGCGGTGAGAACCAGATATTGCCGATCTCGATTTCCGCATGGGCGGGGGCGATTTGCATCAGCGTCAGCCAGCCATCCGCCGTGCCGGTGCGATGCGGGCGAATGGCCCAGGCGATCGGGTCATGCGTCACCGCGAAACCCGCGACATGGGCGCGCATGGCGGCCGCATCGCGAAACGGCCCATAGCCCATATAGGCCCAGCCCTCGCCGCCCGTGTCGCGTTCCGCCGCGCGCCACAAATCCTCGGCATGGCGGAGATGGAGCGGCTCCAGATCAACCGATTGGCCCTTATGCGGAATGCGCGCCGGCAAGGGCCGCGGCGTCGCATCCACCAGCGGGCCAAGCGGGGGATTGGTGGCAGGGTCCCAGGGGACGCCTTCGGGTAGGTCTTCCATTGCCCCAGAAGAAACGCCCGCCGCGCGGGATGCAAGCCATGATTGCCGGTTGCGCACCGCGCCGCGCCGCCGCAAAACAGCAGCATGAACACGGCCCCTTCCCCCGCCCCCGCCATCCCCGCCGCCTATTTCGGGGAACGTGTGACGCATGTGCATCATTGGACGGATCGGCTGTTTTCCTTCCGCTGCACGCGCGACACGGCGCTTCGCTTCCGCGCCGGCGAATTCGCCATGATCGGGCTGATGGTGGAAGGCAAGCCGCTGGTGCGCGCCTATTCGATGGCCAGCCCCACCTGGGATGAGGAATTGGAGTTCCTGTCCATCAAGGTGCAGAACGGGCCGCTCACATCACGCCTGCAACATATCAAGCCCGGCGATACGGTGCTGATTGGCCGCAAGCCCACCGGAACGCTGGTCACGGATAACCTATTGCCGGGCCGCAGCCTTTGGATGCTCGCCACCGGCACCGGCCTTGCCCCTTTCCTGAGCCTGACGCGCGAGCCCGATGTCTATGAACGCTATGGCACGGTGGTGGTGGCCCATACCGTCCGCCAGGTGGCGGAATTGGCCTATCGCGAGATGTTTGAACGCGATCTGGCGCAGCATGAATTCCTGGGCGAGATCATCGCCGGCAAGCTCCGCTACTATCCCTCCGTGACGCGGGAGCCCTTCCCGACCCAGGGGCGCATCACGGATTTGATCGATTCGGGGCGGATTTTCGCTGATTTGGCTCTGCCGGCGCTGGACCCGGCCCATGACCGGGTGATGCTCTGCGGGTCTGAGGCGATGAACCGCGATTGCAAGGCCATGCTGGAAGCCCGCGGCTTTGTGGAGGGGTCGAATAACGCCCCCGGCAGCTATGTGGTCGAAAAGGCCTTTGTGACGAAATAGCCTGGCAGCACTCTCGAAATGTAAAAAGATGTTGCGTCATCCGCCGGTCATCCATATGTCACGCCCGTGTCACGGATCGCCCCAGCCTGCCGGGGGGCACCACCAAGGGAGAAGCAAATGACCGGTTCCACCACCGAAGCGCCAGCTCGGCGCGGGTTTTTGAAGGCGGCTGCCGCCACGGGCGCGGGCCTTGCCGTACTCGCCACCCCCAATGTCAGCCGTGCGCAGACCACCACGCTGCGCTTCCAGTCCACCTGGCCGCAGCGCGACATCTTCCATGAATTTGCCGGCGATTTCGTGCGCCGCGTGAATGACATGGCGGGCGGGCGTCTTCGCCTTGAATTGCTCGCCGCCGGCGCCGTGGTTGGCGCCTTCCAGCTGCTGGATGCGGTCAGCGCCGGCACGCTTGATGGCGGCCATGGCGTTCCGGCCTATTGGTTCGGCAAGAACAAGGCGTTTTCGCTGTTCGGCACCTCGCCGCCCTGGTTCGGCGATGCCAACCAGCTGCTCGGCTGGTATCATTATGGCGGCGGCGAAGCGCTCTATAACGAGCTGCTGAATGACCTTGTCAGGGTCAATGTCGTGTCCTTCATGACCGGCCCGATGCCGACCCAGCCGCTTGGCTGGTTCAAGAATGCGATCGAGCGTCCGGAACAGATCCGCGGCCTGAAATACCGTACCGTGGGTCTGGCGGCTGACCTTTTCGCCGAACTCGGCGCGGCGGTGGTCTCACTGCCAGGTGGGGAAATCGTGCCCGCCTTGGAACGCGGCGTGATTGACGGGGCGGAATTCAACAACCCATCCTCTGACCGCGTGCTCGGCTTCCCGGATGTGGCGAAGAACTACATGATCCAGTCCTTCCATCAGCGCACGGAAAGCTTCGAAGTGCTGTTCAACAAGGCGAAGTTTGCTGCCCTGCCGGCCGAGCATCAGGCGATCATCAAATTCGCTTCTGAAAGCGCCTCTGCCGATATGTCCTGGAAGCTGCAGGATCGCTATTCGCGCGATCTGATTGCCATGGCGCAGCAGCAGGGCGTGCAGGTACGCCAGACGCCGCGCCCGGTGCTTGACGCGCAGCTCGCCGCCTGGAACCGCGTGGTTCAGAAGTATGAAGGCGATGCCTCCTCCCCCGCCGCGGGGCCCTTCTTCAAGAAGGTCTGCGACAGCCAGCGTGACTGGTGCCGCCGCGTTGGCAGCTTCTTCCTGCGCTATGAAGCAAGCCCGGTGATTTCCTATAATCACTTCTTCGGCGCGCGCTGATTTGCAGTAACGGGGTGCGGGTTTCGGCCCGCACCCTTTTTGATGCCCCAATGCCCGGGGCCATGATCGAAAGCCCATATCATGCAGCGACTGCTTCTTGGCATTGATCGCTTCAGCACCCTGGTTGGCCAGACCTTCGCCTGGAGCATCCTGGTACTGACCTTTGTCGTAACTTATGAAGTGGTGATGCGCTACGCCTTCCGCGCGCCGACCACCTGGGCCTATGACACTTCCTATATGCTCTATGGCACGCTGTTCATGATGGCCGGCGCCTATGCGCTGTCACGCAATGGGCATGTGCGCGGCGATTTTCTTTATCGGAATTTCAAGCCTGAAAATCAGGCGAAGCTCGATCTTGTCCTTTATATCCTGTTCTTCTTTCCCGCGATCTTCGCCTTCATGATCTCTGGCTGGTCCTTCTTCGCGCAATCCTATGCGCAGAATGAAAGATCCATGTTCAGCCCCACCGGCCCGGTGATCTGGCCCTTCAAGTTCCTGATACCGGTGGTGGGCGTGCTGTTGCTGCTGCAAGGCATTGTGGAAGTTGTGCGCTGCATCCAATGCATCCGCACCGGCGCCTGGCCAAAGCGGCTTTCAGATGTGGAAGAATTGGACCAGCAAATCCTTGCCGCCGCCGCCGAACAGGACCCCGAGGAATTGGCCCGCCGCATGGCCACATCCGGCCAGATCCCCTTAGACACGTCAAAGAAGGGCTGACGCGCCATGTCTGACGGTATGCTCGGGCTCACGCAGCTCTTTCTGTTCCTGTTCTTCATCATGCTGGGCTTTCCGATCGCCTTCACGCTGATGGCGATGGGCTTGTTCTTCGGCTATCTTGGCATGCAGGAACGCATTTTCGATTTGCTGGTGCAACGCACCTATGCGGTCATGTCGAATGACGTGCTGATCAGCGTGCCGCTTTTCGTGCTGATGGGCTACATTATCGAACGCGCGAATATCCTGGACCGGCTATTCCGATCCTTGCAGATGGCCAGCGGCAATATTCCGGGATCATTGGCGGTGGCCACATTGGCGACTTGCGCTTTGTTTGCGACCGCAACTGGGATTGTGGGTGCGGTGGTCACGCTGATGGGCCTGCTCGCTTTTCCGGCCATGCTCCGCGCGGGTTATGATGTCAGGCTGGCATCGGGGGTCATTTGCGCGGGTGGCTGCCTTGGCATCCTGATTCCGCCTTCGATCATGCTGATTCTGTTTGGCGCAACCGCCGGCGTTTCGGTGGTGCAGCTTTATGCCGCTGCCTTTATCCCCGGTGTCATGTTGGCGGGCTTGTACATCCTCTATGCCATGGGCATCGCCCTTGTGAAGCCGCAAATGGCGCCCCGCCTGCCGCCCGAGGAAGTGAATATCCCCTTCAGCCAAATCGCGATTTCGCTGCTGACCTCCTTCATCCCGCTTGCGGCGCTGATTGCCATGGTGCTGGGCGCCATTCTGATGGGCCTCGCGACACCATCCGAAGCAGCCGCCATGGGCAGCCTTGGGTCCATTATCCTCGCCATCGTCTATCGATCCTTTTCCTTCGCCAAGCTCAAGGAAAGCGTGTTCCTGACCGCGCGCACCTCCGCCATGGTGTGCTGGTTGTTTGTGGGGAGCGCGATTTTCTCCTCGGTCTTTGGCTATCTCGGCGGGCAGGATCTGGTGGAGCAATTCTTCAAATCCCTGCCGCTCAATACCTTCACCTTCATGATCCTGGCGCAGTTGCTGATCTTCATCCTGGGCTGGCCCTTGGAATGGACGGAAATCATCGTGATTTTCGTGCCGATCTTCCTGCCGCTCTTGGATGATTTCGGCGTTGATCCGCTATTCTTCGGCGTGATGGTGGCGCTGAACCTGCAAACCTCCTTCCTGTCGCCGCCGGTTGCCATGGCGGCCTTCTATCTGAAGGGTGTGGCGCCGAAGCATGTGCGGCTTGAGGATATCTTCAAGGGCTGCATGCCGTTCATCTACATCGTGATCATGTGCATGCTGATGATCTATGCCTTCCCCGGCCTGGTCACCTGGCTGCCCGAGCAGCTTTATGGCTTCACACCGACAAGCGGCACGCCGATCCAATTGGATGTCCCGCCGGAGGGCGGCTTCCAGGAGGATGAAGTGCCGCGGATCGCTGATTAACGCCATGGACCAGGACCCCATCACGCGCGCCATTGGCTATTTGTCTGAGGCGTTTGAGACCGGCAATCCGCTGGCGCCGCTACCCCCAGAAATCGCCATCACCACCCAGGATGATGCCGAGGAAGTGGCCGGCGGCGTGCTCGCGCGGCTTGGCTTTGCGCCCTGTGGCATCCGGGTTGCGCCGGCTGCTGATGGCAGCCTCATTAGCGGCCCCATGCTGGAAGCGCGCTTCCTGGATGATGGCGCAGGGCTGGCGCTGGAGATCATGCGCCACGGCCGTGCTTCTGCTGCGCTGCTTGGGGTGCTGGGCACCGCGCTTGACCCTGAGGCAACAACGCCGCCGGACATCACGGCAATCCATCCCGCACTGGATGTGAGCGCCAGCCGCTTCACCCAAGGCCCCGCCGATCGCCTGGCGGAAATTGCTGATCTCGCAGGGCTTGGCTTGCTCGTGCTGGGCAAGCGTCGGCCGCTGCCCGCAACGCCAAGCCGCGTTGCACTGCTTGAAGGGGAAGGCGCACCACGCGGCAAGGCCTTCGATCTGCACGCGGCCTTCGCTGAGGCAGCGGCGGAAGCGCGCCGGCTGGGCGGCTTGCCGGCGGGGGCGGTGCTGCTGGTGGCGGGACTGGGCGCGCCGGTGGTTGGCTTGAAGGCGGGTGCGCGGCTGACGGCACGCTTCACCGGTATTGGGAAAGTGAGCGCCAGTTTCGGCTGAGGTGCTTCCCTTTGTTTTGAAATGGTTACGAGCCATTTTGCCCTGCCATGCGCAGGGCTTCGCTGCTTGAGAAAATCCATCACCCCAATAAATCGATCCGGAAGGCGCAAAATAAATCCTTTCGCCTCTCAGAGTAATTCAAAATTTTTTCGCTTAATATTTCAGAACAAAAATCTTTTCAGATTTTTTTAAATGAAAACTCCATCACGAATATTTTGCCTTTTTCCCGCCCCAATTCGCTGCACCGCACCTATCCTGTCCATGGATTTTTTTATTTGCATTCCACCCCCGCTTCGACTATCGAAATTTCATGACGACCGCCAAGGCTTCGTCGGCACCCCCGGGCCGGCGATATGGCGTGGGTCTCCAGCGTGCTTTGCTGCGGAGCCCCCGCCCCCCAAGGTTTCGTTCTTCCGGGTATTCGGCCCCTACGGCCTTCAGGGTTTTTTGCAGCAAAGCGCGTCGCGCCTCTGCGCTGCCGCTTGTCCTATTGCTTGGGCTGCTCGGCGCGGGCTGCGCTGACCTTCCCTCCCCCGTGACGCAATCGCCCCTGGCGCGCGATGCCTCCTCCCCCCGCTCGGCCTGTCTTGTCGCCGCGCGTCAAGCCGAAATCAAGCACGGATTGCCGGAAGGGCTGCTGACGGCCATCGCGCTCAATGAAAGCGGGCTGCATGCCTATGCGCTTAACTTGCGCGGCCGCGCCATTTTCCCGGAAACACGCGAAGAAGCGCGCCGCCTGCTGATTTCCGCCCGTGGCCGCGGCATGGCCGGGTGTTTTCAGATCAATGCCGGGGTCCATGTCGCGCGCGGTGAGGATTGGCCGCTTGACCCCCCTCAGGCCGCCGATTGGGCCGCCCGCTATTTGGCCCAGCATTATGCGACCTATGGCGATTGGGGCCGCGCGGTACTGCGCTGGCACGGTGCCTCACCACGCCGCGCAGGCACACAAATCATCTGCCGCGTCCATAGCAAGCTGGAAGTCACCGCACCTGGCAGCACCCTGTTTGCTGATCGCTGCCGTCCTGGCGCACCGCAATGGGCGCGCGTCCGGCGCAATGGCGCGGCCCATCTGGAAGTCGCGGAAGCCGCCGAATAGCGGCGGCTTTCTCAAGGCGCCTGCCGCACCCCCATGGCGAGTGTTCTTTCATCCATGCGTGGCCGATGCGTCAGGCCTTTGCGCAGGCCCCAGGTGTTCAGATACTGCACCAGCTGGATCAGCGGTTCTTCATCCGCATAGCGGGCGATGGCTTCGTGCCAGATTTTCTCCCGCGCCGCATCGTCAAGGGTGGCGGAACCGCGCGCAGCGAACTCATCGAAAATCGGGCTTGAAAAACGCGCATTATTGTTGGCGCCGGTCAGGCGCTGCCGGTCATGCGTGGCAACGGTATTGACCAGGAAGTTTGAAGCCTCCCCGGTGGAGCTGCCCCAAGCGCCGATCTGCATGGCGTATTCCATGCGTGCGCGGCGCGGCACAAAGGCAGTCCAGGGCGCGGCATCCACCGCGGTACGGATACCGATCCTTGTCCACATTTGCGCCACCGCCTGCGCGAGCCGCGCATCATTCGGCCAACGATCATTGGGGGTATGCAGCGTGATGCGGAAACCATCCGGATAGCCGGCCTCTGCCAACAAACGCTTGGCGCCATCGGGGTCAAAGCGCCGGGGCTTCACCGCCGGGTTAAAGCCAAAAGTGCCTTCCGGCAGCCATTGGGCGGTGGCGGTGGCCGCCCCTTCCATCACGCGATCCACCAGCGCATCGCGGTTGATCGCCATGGAAAGCGCGCGCCGCACACGCACATCCTTCCAGGGGTTCACCGGCAGGGGCGTGCCGTTATTGTCGGTGATCAGCGGTGTGCCGCCATCGCGCGAATAATCCGGCACCATATAGACGGTGCGAAGGCTTGGGATTTCGGTCACCGTCACGCGCGGATCGCGCCGAAGCCGCGCCAGATCACTCGTTGGGATCTGTTCGATAATATCCACATCGCCGGCCAGCAGCGCCGCAGTGCGCGACGCATCATTCAGCAAGAACCGCTGATTGGACCGCGCCCAGGGTTCCTTCGGTCCCCAATAGCCATCATGCCGCGCCAATTCCACGCGATCGCCAGAACGGTAGGACAGCAGCCGATAGGGCCCGGTGCCGATCGCGGCCTTGCCGGAATTGAAATCCTCACTGCTCGCACCCTCCGCCGCGTGCCGGGCGATGATGCAAACCGAAGCGAGGTCCAGCGGCATCAGCGGATGCGGCGCGCTGGTATGCAGGATCAGCGTATGCGGATCGGGCGTTTCAACCTTGGCGATGGCTCGCAGAAACCCGCCAAAGCCGCCGGGGCTATTCGGCACGCCGGCCTGCACGCGGGCAAAGGTGAAAACCACATCATCCGCGGTGAAGGGCCGGCCATCATGCCAGGTGACATCGCGCCGAAGCTTGAATTCCCAAACCGTATCGGACACCACACGCCAGCTTTCGGCAAGGCTCGGTTGCGGGCGGGCGCGTTCATCGCGTTCCACCAGGCGATCAAAAATGTGGTG
>JADCES010000304.1 GCA_020250005.1 Roseomonas sp. | reverse complement strand
CGGGAATGCGCATGTCCTGCACCGGCTGGCCGATATGCGTGTAGGCCTTAACCTCACCATCCGCCGCGCGCAGCCCGCTGCCCTTATTCGGCGTACCGGCCCATTTGCAGGGGATAATCTTGTTCGCCTGCCGCGCCATGCGATTGAAGTGAAACACCAACTCGAAGGCCGGGGCCAAACGCCCGTTCCAATCACCCGGCAAACCTGGCCCCTGGTCCCAGGTGTAGAGCCCAAAGCGACGCCAGCCACGCGCACGCATCCATTCCAGCCAACCCTCCCAATAGGGCTGCCATTCATTCTCGCGATGGATCAGACCGAGATTGACCAGCGCCTGGCCATCCGGCCGGAGCGCCGCGTCCAGATGCTGAAACACGCCCTGCATCAGCGCATCCCAATCCGTCACACCGCCGGTCGTGTAGGCCCTTTGGTTGCCATAGGGCGGGCTGGTGAACAGCAGCGCGGCACGATCGCTTTCCATCACGCGCGTGACCGCCGCCGCGTCGGTGCTGTCCCCACACAGCAGCCGATGCGCGCCCAGCAGCCACAAATCGCCGGGGCGGGAGACCGCTTGGCGCGGTGCCTCGGGCTCGGCATCGGCCGGATCGTCGGCATCTTCGCCAATCGCCGGCGCGGAAGGGTTCTCGGCGGTGTCTGCGGGCAGGGCTTCGGGCGCATCGCCGTCGGACACGGCATCTCCAGCCGCCGCGAGGATGCCCGCAAGTTCATCCGCCGAGAAACCAAGCGCTGCGAGGTCAATTTCTGCCGCTTGGACGCTCGCCAGCGCATCCCGCAGCAGCGCCTGGTCCCAGGTTGCGTTCTCTGCGATGCGATTATCTGCAAGCCGCAGCGCTTCCTTTTGCGCGGGTGCGAGGTGCTTCAGCACAATCACCGGCACCTTGGCGATACCGAGCGCTTCCGCCGCTGCCAAGCGGCCATGCCCCGCGATCAGCACGCCGTCCTCGTCCACCAGCAGCGGATTGGTGAAGCCGAAAGCCTGCATGCTGGCCATGATCTGCGCGAGCTGCGCCGCATCATGCACGCGCGCATTGCCGGCGTGCGGGCGCAGCGAGGCAATCGCGCGGAGTTGGATCCGCTCGGCCATCCAGGGAAGCGTCATTGGGAATATCCGGGAAGGGTGGGGCTGGGATGTGCGGCGCTATGCGCTGAGGTTTGCACCTAAGCTGCTGAAATCACACCGAAAGGGTGCAAACCATGGGAGGGTTGGGTGCAAACCAGGTGCAAACCTGGGGGGGCTAGGTTTGCACTTAAGTCATTGAATTCAGGGCGCTATGGTGCAAACTGCAAACCATATTTTTATTCTGACGCTAGAGAGGTCGGGCGCTTCCGCCCCCCGCATACGACATGGCCAGGAAGGAACCATCGGGTTCACTCTTGGTTTCGCTATTCCTCTCTGGGCTTCAGGAACGTGACCTGCGACGACCTCACGCTCAATCGCGATCACAATTCTTTATGGTGAAGGCATAATAGCCGAAGCGAATTCCGCTGTGCAACACGACAATTTTACGCTGCACTACCTTTGTTTTCGAAGGGCAGGAATTTTGCTAGGCTGATTGAGTGATGAATGGTGATGACATGCCCCACTTCGAGTTCTCTAGTGTCAGACTTCCTATCCAAATTCATGCATCTGCCGAGTTGTGGGGGGGGAGATTTTTGAAGCGATCAAGTGAGGGCATGACAGGAAACAGATTCAAGCCGATGAACGGGTTTTGGACATCGTCCGAACGTAAAGACGGTAACTCTGCGTGGCTTGATCTGTGCTGTGATCAAGGGCGCCTGGAGAAGATTTCCGCAATTGAAGTACATCGCTTTGAAGTGATCGGGACACCAAGAGTCTGGGTACTTAAAAATGACGAGCAGTTGATCGATGCCGCTTCAAGACTGAAACTGTTACCCGAATGGATAGATAGTCCGGACTGGCATGACTACATAAACGTTCCCTCTCATGACGCTGATGAGGAACTCTCTGGTCGCTATCACTTGAACAAATGGATCAATGACCAAATGGAGGTACTGTTGGACTGCGGCGACTTTTGGGGGAAATTTTATTCCTTTGCGGATGCCGTTCATACGCCAGCAGATGCTAAATTCTCTGATCCCTGGATGAATTCATTCGAAGTTGAAAGTACGTGTTGGTTCAGCCCCGAGCAACATCTTCGTCATCTTGGTGTGCGGCGGTGGCCATAGGCCTCACGCCGCCCTCTGCCGCCCCGCCAGCCCGAGATGCCCCGCCAGCACGCTGAGCGTGGCCACCAGCATCCCCTGCGCCTGAGGCGGCGGCACAGGCCGTCCGCCCCAGCCTTGGCGCATGGCCCACTCGCGCACCGACATTTCCAGCCCAACGACATACCAGGCGCAGGAGCCTGCGGCACTGTCGTGCCCACCCAGCGCATTGAGCGCGGCCGCCACTCGCCGCCGCGCATCCAGGCTGCGGTCGGAAAGCATATCGGTCGAACCGCCCGGCTGACGCACCAGGGCTGACCGCGTCACGCCATCCAGCGCCGCCACATAGAACAGCGCGCGGAACGTAGCGCCGGCGTCGTGCATCTCCTGCGTGATTGTCCCATTGGCCAGCATCATGCCGAGCGTATCCACCGCACGGCGGTGCTGCACTGGCCTTCCGGTCTCGGGATCGGCTTCACGGATCGGCGGCGTGAAATCGCCATGCTGCAGCCGCCATTGAGATGGGCCCATCGTGTCCAGCGTCTTGGTGCGTTTCTGCTTGCGCTTAGCGGCCATGTTTCTTCTCCTGCTGCCGAGGCCCCCAGCGGCGCACGGCTTCGTTCTGGACCGCCTGGCGCAGCCAGGGGTCATGGATGTCCTCGATCGCGAGCGAGACCACTCCCTGCTGCTGCCAGACGCGGCGGCGGAGTGCTTCCATCTCGGGTGTGGTGGTGGGGCTGCGCGTGCCGTGGTTGAGGGATGAGCGCGGCGGCGCCGGAGAGCCTGGGAGGATCATGAGAGGACCATCCCCTGAGGTTTGAGAGGGCGTGCCCCCCTATAGAGAGGGAGAAAATTCAATAATAATAATAATTCAATAGTTCTATGGCCCCTCACCAAGGCGCGTGCATCTGTACGTCTGCGCGCGCGCGGGAAATATTGAATTATTGAACTCTCCCCGCGATCCGGCCTTTTGCCTGGGGTTTCGGGTGGGCCAAATTTCAGTCGCGTCAGATAATTCATGGCGCGGCCTCCGTGGATGGCCCTAACGGGGTCGGTGCCACAACGGTGTAGAAGGTGATTGGCTTGGTCGTGCCGACCTCCTGCTCCACCAGGATGAGGCCTGCCTCCTGGAGGGAGCACAGGATCTCCTCGCGCTCGCGGCGCGAAAGAAATTGGGATTGCCGCGTAATCTCACTGCGGGATTGCCGCCCGCCATCACGGATGATCTGCAGCAACCGCTTGTGCTTGGCTTCCGTATCGTTGTTCGAAACCCTGCGATCTGCTTCCCGCAGCATGGTGCTGATGCAGTGCTCGACCAGACGGGATGCCCATACGACGTCCTTCGCCTCGGTCACTGGCTGCGCCGGATCGCGGCTGATGGCGGCAATCATGGCGAGCTTCGCGGCGTTTTCGGCGTGACGGCCGAATAGCGCGGTTGCGTAGGTTCCGCGGTGCGACCGCAGCTTGTCTGTCGCTTCCCGCCGCACCACCGCCATGGCCGCCTCAGCCTCCGGGCTTAGGGGCACGGTATAGGCGTGCATTGGTGCCGTGGCTTCCATCAGATCGGCGAGATTGCCTCCATGGCTGTGTCCGGGAACGCCGAGGGTAATCGCCTGGATGGCCGCGACGAGATCGGCAGGCGGTTCCATTGGCGCCGGCGTCTCGTTGCGTTCCGGATAATCCTCGTCTGTTAGGAAGACCAAAAAGCGAGCGATGGAGCCGTCCGCGAGGGCGCTGCCTTCCAGCGCCGCCCAGAATGGTCCCGGCACCGTGACGCCCCAGAGGCAGGCGCAGGGCTGTTCAATGGTGACACGAGGCTTGGTTTTTTGGTCCGCGTATTCTGTGCCGATGTAGGGTTCCGCTGCCGAGGTGTAGAGCTTGGTCAATTCCGCCCAGATGGCTGCTTTGTGTGCCGGCGCACGCGGGCTGAGGACTGCCTTCAGGAACTGGCCGAACTCGTCCACCTGGAACAGCCGTACTGGATGGCGCTGCAAAGATGTCAGCAGCCCGGCTGAGGAGGCGAGTTCTTCACCGCCAAGGTAGCGGTCCAGCTTTGCTGCGAAGATGGCACGTTTGACGCAACGCCGCGCATGGTCCTTCCCGCCGCCGCTATCAGCGATGCCGACGGCATAGACGTTGCTGCGCAAATCGGTGGGTGTGCGGTATCGCCTGCCAGCGAGGGCGCCGATCATGCAGATACCTGCGCCAAGCGCGAGGAAGGGTTGCGGGCTTATGGCTGTCGCGTTCGCGTAGTCGAGAAAAAGCCGCAAGGCGCCGTCAACCTGCAGCAGCTCGGGCGGGACGCGATAAGGCTTCGGTGGCGGTGCGCTTGGGGCAGGCGCAGTGTCTAGCTTTGCCAACAGCCCCGCCGCCGGATGCGGCTTCGCCATCTGCTCCGCCACATTCCCATTCAGGATAATTTCTGGCGGTGGATTCCAACCGTGCTCTGCCGCTAGCCAGTAGATTTTGCCCGCACCTGCGCTATGCGGCTTGAGCGTGGCCCAGCGCCGCTCTGGCGTATCGCTGCGGCCGGATTGGCCCGACTTATTTGCCGTGCGTGACCAATCAATCCAAAGGTCGCGGCCCTCCTCGCCAATCGCGGCTTTGATAGCAGCGCCGATGGTGATCCACTCATTCCCAGGCAGATCGTCATTCGGCAGATAGGCCAGCGCGGCAGCGACGGCTTCTGGGGTGCCACGCGGATCGGATGGCCCGCGCCAGGTGTCGCTCGGGCTATCCATGTTCAGCGTGGTCTTGCGCAGCGCCGCCGGCACCATGTCCCACGCGGCGTCCAGGAAGGCGTTACAGGCGGCTTCGTCGACCTCGGGTAGGTCGGCAAGCGGCGTGTCCGTCAGGCCCTCCTCCG
>JADCES010000303.1 GCA_020250005.1 Roseomonas sp. | reverse complement strand
ATTTCACCGCGCTGCCATCAATCCCGATGGCGGCCTAACCAAGGCAGAAAACCACTCAGGAAACGCACCAGAACTGTTCAAACAAACCGAGCCATCTCTGGCCATAAATCATCTATTTCGGCGAGCTGCAGCGTAAGAGCAAACCTGATGCTGCGATAACTTCGTCAGGCAAAGTCGTCACGCTTCAGCCCATGCTTGCGCACCAGCCGGATCAAGCTGCTTCTTTCCTTTCCAGCTTCGCGTGAGGCGCGGCTCATGTTGCCGCCAACGCGGCGCAGCAGAGTCGTGAGATAACGGCGTTCGAACTCGGCGATGGTGCGCGCCCGCGCCTCGCGGAACAGCCCGGTATCCGCAGTGCGCCGCCCGGGCTCGAGCCCCGGCAGGCGAACCGGCGCCTCAGGTTCGGCAAGCAGGAAGGCGCTCAATAACCGGTTCTCGAGTTCACGCACATTGCCGGGCCAGGCATAGGACGAAATGGCTCCCTCGGTTTCCTCCGTGAGGCGTGGCGTGGGACGCCCATACTGCGCAGCGAACCGCGCCAGGAAACTGCGCGCGAGCAGCTTCACATCCTCGTCCCTTTCGCGCAGCGGCGGCATTGTCACTGTCAGCACGCGGAGCCGAAAAAGCAGATCTTCCCGAAAACACCCGCGCGCGACTGCGGAATTAAGCTCAGTATTCGTTGCAGCAACAATTCGAATATTAGCCCTCAATGGGGTCCGTCCACCCACGGGCCGATACTCACTATCCTGCAAAAGGCGCAGCAACGCAACCTGTCCGTGCGATGAAAGGCTGTCCACCTCATCCAGGAAAAGCGTACCGCCTTCCGCCGCTGCGACGAGGCCGCCTTTCGCCTCCCGCGCATCGGTAAAGGCGCCCTTGGTGTGTCCAAACAATTCGCTTTCGATGAGCGCGTCAGGCAGGGTGCCGCAGTTCAATGGAACAAAGGCACGTCGTCGCCTTGGGCTAAGCGCGTGCACGGCGCGGGCGGCAAGTTCCTTGCCCGTGCCTGTCTCGCCTTCGATTAGTACCGGCACGTCGTAAGGCGCGATACGCTCAATGCGACGCAAGGCTTCGCGGAAGGTGAAGGATTCCCCGACCAGGCGCATGCCGCTGAAGGTCGTCTCGCCCGTCATCGTCGCATTCTGCGTCATATCCGCCTCCACGCCGTTCGAACGTGAATAAGCAGCCGTGACCTTAGCCATGCTTCCACACCGGCACACTGGATGCCGGCAAACAAAAGCATCCCAGATCGCTTGCTGCCTAAGTCCAGTACTACACCGCAACGGCAACCGGGATGCAAGCTGTAATTGCAATGTTTTCTATGAAATTTAAACCGTAAGCGGGCGCGACTGTGCCGAAAACGGCACATACTGTGGCGACATAGCCGCAGGCAGAAAAGCACACACTATCTGATTTCTTGTCTGCAGGCCTATGGCAGCGCTGACACGGCAAAGCCCCCATCCGGAAGGAACTGCCAGGGAACGAGCTCATGGCATGCAACTTGCGTCACTGGCAATTACTGAATTGCAACAGGGGGGTCGTGCGAAGCCACTATGGCTAGTTTCAACGCCATCGCTGCCGTCAGCCGTGCGATCCTCGGCCTGCTTGAGGATAGCTATCCGCGCAGCCTGTTTGGTCGACTAGAATTTTCACTTGTCCATCCGGCGGTATTCGACGAAACGCAGGCAGCACGTGCATCGGATGGCGTGACGCTATGTTTGTGGTGCGTTACTCCCAACGGTACCCTGCGCCAGCGCGGACCACGCCTTGCCACAGATGGACGTCGTTTTCGTCCCTCGCTTCCGCTTGATCTGCATTATCTGATTACGCCTTGGGCCAATAATGTCGAAAAACAGCAGCGCATGCTTGGCTGGCTGGTGCGCCGACTGGCCGATATGGCTGTGCTGCCAGCAGCCGAGCTTAATCGCAGACTGGATATCAATGATGTCTTTGCGGCCGATGAACAGGTGGAACTGGTCCAGGATGCCCCCGTGGTCGCCGATTGGTTGGCGATTTGGGATAAGCTGAAGCCGCGGCTGCAATCCTCGGCTCTCTATCTGGCGCGCGGCATTGCCATAGACAGTGATATCCCCATGGCCGAAGGTGACCCCGTGACTGAACGTCGATTTGATTTTTTATCGCCAAGGTCCGAGACATGAGCGGCGCCCAACTGCTTGACCCACAAGGCCTGCCGCCGGGTTTCCATAAGATATCTATGGAAACAATCAGTCTACAGGCCGCGTTTGGGCTACGCTTTGTAGACGCCGGATCTGGCCGACCATTGATGTCCACCCCCCCGCGCGTACGCTTGGTCCATGGCCGTCAGGTAGTTGAGGCAAAGCCGAATGGTGGCGGCGCCATGGTGGCGCATCTTCTGCCAGGACCACGCGACCGGACACGCATCCTGGTCACCGATCCGGCTGGGCGCTTCCTTGCCTTCTCCTTCGCTGCCACGGCACCTTCAGCCAAGGGCTGGATGTTGCCCGCCTGCGTTGCTGGACCGTTCCTGCCCCTGATGCTGAGCCCAACAGCGTCACTCAGCGGGACTGAAGCAACGCTGAGGGTAACCCTGCTTGAAGCCGCGCAACGGCCTGCGCGCTGCGCCGTGCTCAGTCTTTTTGAGGGGACGCAACTATTGACGCAGAGCTTCGCCGACGAGAATGGGCGCGTCCTGTTGGTCCTGCCCTGGCCTGAACCGAAGCCTGGCGTCCTTGCCGGGCAGTCCTGGACACGCCGACTGGAACTGCGCTGGCGCGCGGGCTTCGCGGCAGAACAGCCACGCGATCCCACGGACCCGCGCATGCTGCTGCCTGATCTCTGCAATACGCTCAGCCAGCCCGTTGCGCAGCTTCGTATGGCTGATGGCACCCCGATTACCGAGGCGACGCTCCGCCACGGCAGCCCGACTGATCTTTCCAACCTTTTCGTACACCCCTGAGCGCTGGAGATACCAATGCCAGAATATCTCGCCCCCGGTGTCTATGTGGAAGAAGTTTCCTTCCGCGCCAAATCAATTGAAGGTGTGGGGACCACTACCACGGGGTTTATCGGTCCAGCACGCTTCGGCCCAGTCACTGTCGATCCGGACGTGATTACGAGCCTTGAAGAATTTGAGAGGATCTACGGCGATGGCGCCCCGCTGGTTTACGCGGACGGAACCGAATCGCCGAACTTTCTTTGGCATGCGGCGCGCGCCTTCTTCGCCGAGCAGGGAAGACGGCTTTATGTAACCCGCGTATTCCGTCCAAACACAAGCACTGGCAGCTATCCGCCGGCGAATTTCAATACGCCACTCGTGACGGGTCGGTACGAGCATGGCCATGGTATCGGGACCGAATTGCGCTTCGTGGACATGGCGCTGGATGCGAGCCCACCGCTGCCAAGCAAGGTGACGATGGTCGGCCTTGGTATCCGCTCACGCTTTCCGGGCGCGCAGGGCAATCTGCGGGTGCGCATCACGCTGCGCAGCCGCGCCAATCTGCTCGGCCGCAGCGCCGATCCGACAACCGGCGCCAGTCGCTTCACCTTCGGCGCGCTGGCCGAGAATGACCTTGTTTGGTTGTACGAAAGACCGACGGCCGGCATGGCCAAGCCGCCGCCACCAGAGGGGACATTCTGCCTCGCGCGGCGAGATTCGGTCACTGGGGAATGGCTTTTCGACAATGGCCCCGCCTCACCACCTGGTGCGGTCCCACTCAGCGCTTTGCTAAGCGGCGACGGCTCCTCGGCAGAATTGCGCGTGGTCACGCTCTCGCTCACGTTGCGCACGAAGGAAGGGCGGGATCTTGGAACCTGGACTGATCTCGCCCCGGATCCCGGACATCGGCTGGCCGGCTTGCCAGATAACCTATTCGATACCTTCGCCGATGAACCAGCCTCACTTGCGCAGTCACGTTCGCTCCCCATTGTGGTCACGCGCAATGCGGCGCAGACACCTAATGGCCTTACCACGCTGGCGGCATTGTTCGGCGCAACGCCAACTGACCATTTGCGCCCCAACCAAATCGAACGTACGCGAGAGATCGGACCAGGGGCTCGCCTTGCGCGCGGCGTAGCGGTGGAAGGCGATCTCGAAGGCGGCCATGACGGGCTGCGGCCGGGGGCGCGCGAATATGAAGGCCGCGCCGATGACACACTCGGTTACCGGACCGGCCTCAAGCAACTCGAGTCGATCGAGGATATCGCGATTGTTGCCGCACCGGGCAGCACCTGGCGCTACGCCTCCTTCACCGACAACGCGGATGCGATAACCCGTCTGCTGATCGGCCATGCCGAGCGCATGCGTTACCGCATTGCGGTGCTAGACAGTGCAGAAAAGCACACCATCGCGGAAGTGCGTAACTTCCGCGCTCGCCTCGACAGCAAGTATGCCGCGCTTTACTATCCTTGGGTCACAGTGCTGGACCCGGTGACGCGCGCCGAGATCAACCTGCCACCCTCCGGCTTTGTCTGCGGCATCTATGCGCGTAACGACATCACACGGGCGGTCTGGAAGGCCCCCGCGAATGAGGTGGTGACACTCGCCAATGGTTTTGAGACACTGCTGAATAAGGCGCAGCAGGAAGTCCTCAATCCGCTTGGCATCAATTGCTTCCGCTATTTTGAAGGCCGCGGCTATCGGCTCTGGGGCGCGCGAACTATCAGTTCCGACCCGGAATGGAAATATGTCAACCTTAGGCGCTACTTCGCCTATCTTGAACGCTCAATCGATATCGGTACGCAATGGGCGGTGTTTGAACCGAACGGAAAGGCGCTCTGGGACAATGTTCGTCGGACGGTCGAAGATTTCCTGCTGAATGAATGGATGCAGGGCGCGCTGCTCGGTGACAAGCCGGAAAAGGCCTTCTTCGTGCGGTGCGGCTTCCCAAGCACCATGACCCAAAATGATCTCGACAATGGAAGGCTCGTCTGTCTGGTCGGCGTCGCGGCGCTGCGGCCGGCGGAATTCGTGATCTTCCGCATCGGACAATGGACCGCTGACCAGCGGCCGCCCGGCTGACCGCGAAGGAGTTGACCCATGGCTGTGCTGCGCGAAAGACCTTATGTCCAGTTCAATTTCCTCGTTGATCTCGGCGACGGGGTAACCGATGGGCCCGAAGCCGGGTTCCAGGAGGTAAGCGGTATCGGGATGGAGGTAACCGTCTCCGAATACCGCAACGGGAATGAGAAGGAAAACGCCGTCCGCAAGATCACCGGGATGAACAAGGCGACCGATGTTACGATGAAGCGCGGGGTAATTGGCTCGCTCAATCTTTATCGGTGGCTCAACCAAATCCGCAATGGTGATCAGGCGGCTCTGCGCACCGTGCAAATCCATCTCCAGAATGAGGACCATACCCAGATCGTGCAGACTTGGCGCCTGCTGCGCGCGCGCATCATCAAGCACACTTCCGGCCCGATGAACGGCAAGGGCACCGATGTGGCGATGGAGGAACTTGTCCTCGCCTATGAGCGGCTGGAGATGGAGTAAGGGCATGAGGGCGGATGCCCGGCTTCCCGGGCTCTATTTCCAGGAACCAAAGCCAGCGCCCGATTATTGGCCGCGCATGGATGTTGCCGGCTTTTGCGGCTTCGTGGGGCAGGATTCACGCCCGGCCGATCAGCGCTATATGCCCGTTGTGATCGAAGATGCGGCAGGCTTCGAGCGCATGTTCGGTGCCGATGTCTCGCTTTGTCTCGATGCTACCGGTGCACCGGTCAAAGGCCTGCTTGGGCCCGCAGTGCGCACCTTCTTCGCGCAGGGTGGCCGGCGTTGCCATGTTGTGGGCGTACCCGTGCCGAATAGCTTCAATGCGGCAGCACTTGCAGACCCGCTACTGCTTGAGGCGACAATAGGTGGGGTCGCAAATGCGCTTGATGGCGCGCGTCAACTTGAAGGGCTCCACGCGCTGGCGACAGTCGAAGAGGTCTCGTTGCTCGCGCTGCCTGATGCCGTGCTGGCCGGCTGGACCGAGGAGCAGCCACCAACACCGCCTGCGCCACTGGCTTCGGCGGCCCCCACCCCGGCATCACCGTCGCTTTTCCGGATGTGTGACCTGGCCCACCTATCGAAGCCTCGGCTCGCCTTGACAGCGCCATGTCGCCTGGAATGGTCGGCGCCTGGCGCATCCAGCTTCGAACTGCAGCTGGCCGAGGATCCGGCTTGGTCGGATGCCAAGACCGTACTGGCTGGTGCGGTGAACGCGCTGCTTCTGCCCGCTGTTTCCACGCCACGCTATGCCCGGGTGCGTGCGCGCGATGGTGATCGCGCCAGCATCTGGTCCGACGGCGTGCTGCTGCCCGGCACCGCGCATAGTTTACGGCGCGAAGTGCCGGCGCATGCTTTCCAGAGTGCGTCCATGCTTGCATTGCATCGCGCTTTGCTCCGGCTCTGTGCCGCGCGCGGGGATGCTTTCGCGCTGCTTTCCTTGCCGCGCCACTATGACGAGGCGGCGGCTATCAGCCATGCCGCGCTGCTTGGTGACCTTAAAGACATTGAAGCGCCGGCACTTTCCTTCGGCGCGCTGTATCATCCCTGGGTCGCCTTTGCGGGTCAGGGCGAAGTCGCACCAGATGGTCCGGCCTGTGGCGCGATCGCCCGACGCACCATCTCCCGCGGCGCATGGATGGCGCCAGCCGGCGAGGCTTGGCAAAATGCCATCGCTCTTGTGCCGCGCGCACTCAACGCCAAACGGCTAAATGCGTTGCAACAGGCTGGCATCAATGTCTTGCGGCCAACCGCGCGCGGCATCATGCCCCTGTCGGCGACGACCTTGGCGATTGATGAAGATCTCAGGCCGATTGGCGTGCGCCGATTGCTGACCCTGCTGCGACGGATTGTTCTCCGTGACGGCGCGGAGTTGATCTTTGAACCGAATGGCGAAGTCCTGCATCGTGCCCTGCAGCGACGCTTTGAGGCGCTGATGGCAGAACTTTTTGCCCGCGGCGCTTTTTCCCCAGCACGTAGCGCCGAGGCTTTCCAAGTCACGGTACATGCCACTGGCGCGGAGAAAGGACAATTGGTGATTGAATTGCGCGTCGCCCCCTCTCGCCCGCTCGCCTTCCTGTTGGTGCGGCTGTTGCGTACAGGTGATCGCCTGACACTTGAGGAGAGTTGAGCCATGGCAAGCCCAGCCGCCGAAACCATCCGCACGCCTTTCACCGCCTTCAACTTCGCGGTGGAAATCAGCGTACCAGGTCTTTCCCCCGCGCTATGTCACGCGGCCTTCGCGGAATGTGATGGGCTGGAACAGACAATGGAAATCAAGACCATTCGCGAAGGTGGCGCCAATGGAAGGCAAATCCGTCTGGCTGGGCCGCTTGCCTTTGGCGTGCTGACGCTGCGCCGCGGCATGACGGAAAGCGCAGATCTTTGGGAGTGGGTTGATCGTACGGTAGCTGAACCTGGTTTGCGCGCGGAAGCAGAAGTGGTCTTGCTTGCCGCTGATGGCCGCACCAAGCGGGCACGTTTTCTACTGGAACGCTGTCTGCCGGCAAAACTAAAAGCCCCGCCCATGAATGCACGGGAAGGCGGTGTGGCGATTGAGGAATTGCAAATCGCCTATGAACGCCTTTCCCTCAGGCGGGAGGGGGGCTGAGCATGGTTGATGCCGTCCGCCTTGCCAAAGCCGAACTGCGTGAGCTTCGGCCCGGTACGTCCGAGGAATTGCCGCGCGGCAAGAAGGTTATTGTTCAGTTCAATCCGGAAACCCTGAAGGTGACCTACGCCAACCAACTGGTCACGGCGGAAGGCGGGGGCGGGTCGGATCGCAGCGGAACAGCCGCGCGTCAGTTCGTTGGAGCTGGAACGACAAAACTTTCATTGGCGCTTTGGTTCGACGCGACCGCGCCGCTGCCTGAAGGCGCACCCGCGACCGATGATGTGCGCAAGCTGACTGAAGGCGTCGCCTATTTCATCACACCAAAGGCTGAAGGCAATCAATTCGTGCCGCCTGGCATTCGCTTCCTTTGGGGCAGCTTCCAATTCGACGGTCTGGTGGACGGCATGGAGGAAAGCCTGGAGTTCTTCTCGCCCGAGGGAAGGCCGCTCCGCGCGAGCGTTACCATTAATTTGTCGCAGCAAAAAATCACGGCCTTCGCTTATGGACAGGCTGCGGCGGCGGGCGGCGGCGGCTTCGGCAGCGCGGCGCAGGGGCCGGGCGGTCTGCTTGGCACACGCCCGCTTACGCCAACACCCGCTGGGCTGGGCCTGCCGCAACTGGCCGATGCCGCAGGGCTCGGCGCCCGCTGGCAGGAAATCGCTGCGCGCAACGGGATTGAAGATCCGCGCCGCATTGGCACCGGAACCCTGATCGATCTGGGGATGTGACGCCATGGCCGTTGTGATTGATGAACTGACCCTGACACCGGAAGCGCCCGCCGCAGCGCCAATTGCCACACCAGCAGAGGCACCACGCGCCCCGGATGTGGAAGCGATCGAAGCGCGGATTGCAGCACGCGTGCGGCGGCGGCTGCGCCTGATGGCGGATTAGCCCATGTCGAAGCGCAGCCTCTCGCTTGCCAGTCGCCCCGTGATCGAGGTCGAAAATGAGGAGCGTCAGGAACTCGCCGCGCAACTGATCTCGCTCGAGATCATCGAGGATATTGAGGGGATGCGCCGGACTGAACTGCGCTTTGGCGCATGGGGCATGACGGAAGCGGGCAGCCTTGGCCTTCTCAATCTTGATCGGCGCGTGCTGGAATTCGGTAAGTCAATCAAGATTCGCCTGGGCGATGAAATCTTGTTTGACGGGCTGATCGGCGCCATCGAGGCCGAATTCGCCGAAGCGGCGCCACCGGTTGCGATGGTTCTCGCTGAAGACCGGCTTCAGGCACTGCGGATGACGCGCCGCACCCGCGTTTTTGAACAAAGCAGCGATGCGGATATTGCGAGCCGCATTGCCGCTGAGCATGGGCTGACGCCGGATATTGACTGGCCAGGCCCGACCCATGGGGTGCTCGCTCAACTCAATCGGAGTGACCTTGCCTTTCTGCGCGATCGCGCGCGCGCAAGCGGGGCAGAGCTTTCGGTGGAAGGCAATAAGCTTCAGGCGCGGCTGCGTCGGGCGGGCAGCGTGCTTGAACTGATCCAGGGTGCAAGATTGCGCCAATGCAGCGTCAGCGCGGATTTGGCGGGGCAGCGCAGCGCGGTGGTCGCAACCGGCTGGGACGTGGCGGCAAAGCAAGGCATCAGCGTTGAAGCCAATCCCGCTGCCCTCGGCGCAGAGCTTGGGTCGCTTGAAGGTGGGAGTGCCATCCTGGATCGCGCCTTTGGCCGGCGAAGGGAGACCTTGGCCCATAGTCAGCCAAGCACGACCGAGGAAGCCCGCGCGATGAGTGAAGCTGCCTATCGCCGAATTGCGCGACGCTTCGTGATTGCCCGCGGTGAGGCTGATCGCGATGCGGCCATCATGCCCGGCGCAACCCTCGCGCTGCGTGGGCTGGGGCCGCTGTTTGAAGGTGACTACCACTGCACCGAGGTGACGCACCGCTTTGACCAGACGCGTGGTTTTCGGACGTCCTTCGTTGCGGAACGCCCCGGTATTGGCCGAAGGGCCTGAGGAATGCCGCATGCCGTATGACGCCGATCCGCTTCCCCCCCGCCCCGACAGCGCCTTCTGGTTTGGCGCCTATCCCGCCATTGTGCGCGATATTGAAGATCCGGATGGTCAGGCACGCATCCGCGTTGCGCTACCCGGTGTGCCGGATGCCAATGGCGCAGGCTACGAAGCTTGGGCGCGCACCGCAACGCTTTTTGCCGGCAATAATCGCGGCAGCCTTTTTATGCCTGATCCGGGCGATGAGGTGCTGGTGATCTTTCAGGGGGGCGATCCGCGCTTGCCCGTAGTGATTGGGGGCTTGTGGAATGGCCGGGATGCGCCGCCAACGCGCCCCGATCGGTCGAACAGGACGAAAATGATCAGGTCGCGCAATGGCGTGAAGGTCACGCTTGATGACAGTGATGGGCGTGAGCAATTCGTCTGCGAAACACCAGGTGGCCAGAAAATCACCCTCAAGGACGGGCCCGGTGGCGTCAAGATTGCAGATTCCAACGGCAATTCGATTGAGCTTGCACCTGCCGGCATCACCCTGACGGCAAGCGCAAAGTTGACCATCAGCGCGTCCACTGTGGAAATCTCGGCCGGCATGGTCTCGGTTAGTTCCGGCATGTCGCGTTTCAGCGGCGTGGTGCAGGCCGATACGGTGATCAGCAATACGGTGATCAGCTCCACCTATACACCTGGTGCGGGGAATATCTGGTGAGCACAAGAAGCCATGACATTGCCTGGGCGGCGCCCGGCCCACTGCTGGCTGCGGGACAGGGGCTTGGGCGGCCGGCTTTGTTGCGCTTCGCGACCGATGATTTCATCGAACGCCTGCAGGCTGTACTGGCGGAAGCGCCATCCCGTCTCGCTGCATTTCGTGCGCTTCCCGAAACATGGCGTGAACCCATGGCGCTCCCGACAGTGGCGGAAGGTGCGCCAGCACCACCGCTTTCCGCTGCCGCGCAGAAGCTGCGCCGCCTGATCGCTGGCCGGGAAGCCGTGCCGCAAGCAACAGGTGGCTCGGCGGGCCCATTGAAGCTCTATCAGCCTTCTCAAATGCGGCATTATCTGGTGGCGGCCATGCTTGTCTGTCGGCTGCCCGGCCTGCCGGATCGCGAGATTGATCTTGCCGCAGGTGATCGCGCCGGCTTCGTGCTGCGTCGGCTATTGCCGCCAGGACCTGCACCCGATCCAAAGTTGGATCCGCCGCCCTTCAACCCCGCCACCTGGCAGGAATATGCCTGGGTGCCGGGGCCGGATGGGCCTTCTTGGCAACAATTGCCCGATCCATTGGAAGCGCCCGCAGGCGAGGAAAGGCTACCGGCCTTTCCCATGCGCTATGCCGAAGCGGATGGGCGCAATCGGCGGCTACTTGCGGGCAGCGTGCCGACTGGGCGGCGCGAAGCCTATATCGGTGCGCCGGTCGCCCGCGCTGATGCGGCAACGGGCCGCGTGGTGACTCCCGCCCCGGCGCCGAAAACCGCGCGGCTGATGCTGCTGCGCGCCGATGTGATCGAACCCTGGCGACGCCTGATTGATCTGGCCGACCAGACGAAATTGCGCTTGTGGAATGATCTGGGCGGCGATACAGAAACTCGGAGCGCAGCGGCAACGGCCATTGGTCAGGCGCGTGACCAGATTCAGACTGCGTCCTGGTACATACTGCTTGATCTGCACGACCTGCTGAAGAAGCACTTGCCGCAAGTGGTGAATGCCATCAACGGCAGGTCAGCAAGCCTTTCGCATGCCGAACAGGCGCTTGTTGATGCCATGCGTGACATGAAAATCCCAACGGGCTTGGCTGGCGCGCTGGAGACGGGCGGTTACGCGGCGAAATCTGTCGCAACATCACTCGCTGACGCTCTTGCCAGCATTGATGCAGCGCGTACGGGGCTGGAAGCGGTGGTTGCGGAATTCGCCCGAACCACCCCTCCAACCCGCGATCCGCAATGGCCAAGTTTTCTCTTCCCACTGGCCGATCCTGATCCAAATCACCTTTTCTTCAATGCGCCTGGCACGCAACCCATTCTTGGCGTTGCGGATGGCATTGATCCAGATCTGGCCTTGGAAGAACCTGAGGCACGGCAGGACCAGCAGGATTGCGTGACCGCGCTCGAAGCGCTGATCATCCGTGCCATGCCGGATGCGTCACCGGCGCCCGATCCTGCGCCGATGCCCGCTGCCTGTGCCGGGCAGGAACCGCGCGATGCCTGGTTCGTGATGCGCCCGGTGTTGGATCGTCCCGTCTGCGCACCTTTCCATTCTTCCTTGGTCGGGCCAGGCACCGAACCCTTCCGCATCGCCGGCTTCTTTGACAGTGATGCGCCCGCCCGCCCCGTGCGGATTGGCCTTCCGCTCGATATCACGCCGGCGGGTCTCAGGCGCTTCGACAAGAAGGCGGTCGTGACCTTATCCGATGCGCTTTGCGGTCAATTGCATCGCATGCGCGGCCTGGGCCTTGGCGATCTTGTGCTGTCAGTGCTGCCTTGGCCTTTCCACAAGCCGCTGAAACGCGCGGGTGGAGCGCCCTGCACCTCCTCCAGCGATCCCTCGCTTTCGCTTGGCCTTGTTTGCTCGCTCTCCATTCCGATCATCACGCTCTGTGCGCTGATCCTGCTGATCATCATGGTGACGCTGTTTGACATCATCTTCCGCTGGATCCCTTGGTTCATCATGTGTCTGCCGGTGCCGGGCCTGCGCGCAAAGGGGCCAAAGTGATGGCACGTCTTGGCAAGGGTATGGGCTTCCCGCCGCGCATCGTCGAAGGCCGCTTCGCCTGGTCAGCCGATGCAACCTCGGTCGCCGAGGCGATCCGCCTGATCCTCGCCACCGAACCGACCGAGCGTGTGCGCCTGCCCGCTTTTGGTGCTGGGCTTGGTCGCCTGCTTTTTGAACCGAATACGGCGGCGACCCATCAACTCATTCGCGGCGCGATTGAACGCGCTTTGGCCGCCTGGGAGTCCCGCATTCGGCTGGAGGAAGTGCGTGTGGAACCGGACCCGACAGACCCCGAAGCCGCAATTGCAACCATCGCCTATCGCCTTGTCGCCACCGACGTAGCTGAACGAACCGCCATCGTATTGACCCTGGGACGCGCCTGACATGCCTCTCGCCCTGCCCGAACTCGACAATCGCCGTTTCGAGGATTTGCGTGCCGAAGCGCTGGCGCGCATTCCCGTTCACACACCGGAATGGACTAATTTTAACCGCAGTGATCCTGGCATCACGCTATTGGAGGTCTTCGCCTATCTGGCGGAAACGGTGCTCTACACGGCCAATCGCGTGCCGGAACGCAATCGCCTGCGCTTTCTTGAACTGCTCGGCCAGACGCTTCGCCCGGCAAGTGCCGCCAGCGGGATTGTTGCTTTCACCAATGATGCCGCAGCGCTTGATCTGCCACCGCTGCCGGTCGGCACGGAACTCACTGCCGGCCAGATCGGCTTTCGGACTACCCAGGGTGTTGACGTGCTGCCGGTGGAAGCACGCGTCTTTGCCAAACGCGCCATCGCGGATACCGCCGCCAATCCTGAACTCACCGCCTATTACAAGCAGCTCTACGCCGCCTTCAATCAACCGGCACTTGGCGATGTCTCTCTATACGAAACCATCGCGATGCCACCTGAGGGCATTGACCTGGGTGCGGAGACAATTGACCGGTCGCTTTGGATCGCGCTGCTGACGCGGACCGGCGATCGCGCCCCGGATGCGGTGGCGGCGGCGCGCGCGGCGCTCGCTGGACGTACGCTGACGCTGGGCTTCGTGCCGATTGCCGAGGCTGCCGAACGGCGTATTGGCCCAGCCGCGCCCGCACTCAAGCCCGAACCAATCCTTGAGGTACCGCAGCCTGGGCCGCTTTCCGCGGATCGTCAGCCCCGCTATCGCCGCATCCCGCTGCGGCTTGATGGGGATGTGCTGCAGGCACCTGGTACGGCGCAGGCCGTGCTGCCCGCCGATCTGAGTGATTTTGAAGGTTTGGAGCCCCTCGAATCTGGCACCGGACAATTCCCGCCGCCGCTTGAGGATACTGCTTTGGCAACGCGGCTGATCGGCTGGCTTCGCCTGCGCGCACCGGCAGGCGTTGCGATGCGGCTGCTTTGGGTCGGCATCAACGCCGTCATGGTGGAACAGCGGACCCGCATCCAGGGTGAGGCGCTCCCATCAGGCACTGGAGAGCCCGGACAGGTGGTCGCCTTGGCGCGCAAGCCGGTCCTTGCCGGCTCCGTCCGTCTCACCGTCAATGGGCGATCCTGGTCGGCAACCGATGATCTGGCGGCGGCGGGGTCAGAAGTGCCTGGCGAGGACCCGCGCCTGGCGCCTGGGACAGTAACGTCGCGCCCACAAGCGCCTTCGCAAGTCTTTACGTTGGATGCTGAGGCCGGGCTGCTGCGCTTCGGGGATGGTGCCACCGGCGCACGGCCCCCACTTCGCGCCCCCCTAAGAGCGGATTATGACGTCACGGAGGGGCGGGAAGGCAATGTCGGGCCGGGCCGAATTGACCGTGGCGCCACTTTGCCGTTGGGAGTTACGGTGACCAATCCCGTCCGTAGCTGGGGCGGTGCCGATGCCGAGACGACAGAGGATGGTGAAGCACAGGTAACCCGCTTCTTGCAGCATCGTGACCGCTGCGTGACGGCCGCTGATTTCGCCACCATTGCGCTGCGCGCACCAAGTCTTGAAATCGGGCGGGTGGAAGTGCTTGCGGCTTACAGCCCTGAATTGGGCGCTGCCCAACCAGGCGATGCGGCGGGCGCCGTGACGCTGATGGTGATCCCGCGCCCAGATCCGGCAAAGCCAGGCCCGCCGCTTCCAGATGGTGCTTTTCTGAATGCGCTCTGCCACTGGCTGGAACCGCGCCGCTTGGTCACGACTGAGCTCTTCCTGCGTGGGCCAGCCTATCGCGGCATTTGGATCTCCGTCGGCATTGAGGTCGAGCCAGGCCGAAGCATCGCCGAGATAAGGGCCGCCGTTGAAGCGGCGCTGCGCAATAGCCTTGCGCCGCTTGCGGGTGGCCTTGCTGTGCCGGAAGCAATAATACCGGCGCCGGGCGCGGTGCTCGCTACGCCGTCACAGCGTAACGGTTGGCCACTCCGCAAGCCTGTCTTGCGCCTGGAACTCGCCACGATCGCTGCGCGCGTAGAGGGTGTGGCCTTTGTGCGTGGGCTCGAGTTATTGGCCGAAGATGGTGGCGGCACGCCCGAAGAAGTGCCTATGGCGGGGCTGCAATTGCCCTGGATCATTGGCCTATCCGTTTCTGCCGGTGAGGCGGTGCCGATCGCCGAATTGCGCGGTGCGACGCCCCCACCCGAAACGACCAGTGGCATCACAAGCCTGCCCGTGCCTGTAGTGCCGGAACGCTGCTGATGGATATCAACGGCACCCGCTTCCACCTGCTGCTGGACGACGCCGATTGGGGGCGTTGCCTTGATGCGGCTGGCCCCTTGCAAGGGCGCCTTGGAAAGGCGGGGTGCGATCTTGCTTGGGATCAGCGCAAAGGGGCGCTGAAGCTACGCCCATTGCTCGCCTTTCATCGTGCGTCACCCGGCGCGCCGCGCCTTTCGCCGCTGGACCGACGCGGCACGGCACGAGACCGTTACGGCAATTGGTTCCGCATTGCCGAGGACGGTCGAGGCATCCTTGCGGCCTCCCCCAATGGTGAATGGACGCCGTTTTGGCCAATCCAGCGTGAGCCCTGGCGCCCGCCGGAAGACGGCGCCTTTGCGGCCACCCGGCCCGCGCCCGAGCCGCAAGCACCGCGCCTTGCCGGCATTGCCGTCACAGAGGATCACATGCTGGTCGCGGGACTGCTTGAACCGGCGGGTCTGCTGGTCTTCGACCTGTATGCGGGCGGCCCGCCGCGCTGGCGGCTTTGGCCCGATGGTACGTCATTTAAGCCTTTTGCCTTGGCGGCGCGGCCTGGGGGAGGCCTTTTCGTGCTGGACCGTGCGGGGGGTAGGCTTTGGCAGCTTGATCGAAGGCTTGACCTGCCAACAACCGCCCAAGGGCCGGCGTCTACAGCGGATTTCCAGCCGCTTGAAGGATCACCTCGACCGGCAGCGGCGCGCCTCGAGCCGCTCAACCCGCTTGCATTGCTTACCTCAATGGCGCCACCAACACCCATGGATGCCGTTTCTGTCCTGGCCCTGCCGGACGGTTCGGCACTTTTACTGGAAGCACAGGGCGCCGATGGCTTCGCCGCGCTGTGGCACGTGGTCGGCGGAAGTCTATACGGGCCGGCCTCCTGCAGTGGCATGGTCGCGCGCATGGCGCCTGAAGCGCGTGAGGGTTTTTCACTCATCGGTCACGACATGGCGCTGCTGCCCGACCGACGTATCGCCATCGCAACACCGCAGGGCGATCAGGCCTTTGTCTTTGACCTGACCCTGGCAGATGAGGCGCCAGCGCTGGATCCCTTGCCGGATCAATTGCCGATGCGGCTATTTGGGGGGCGCGCCTTGGCCGGCACGCCCGAAGGCGCCTTCTACGACACTGGTTCGGCCGGCCGGATGGTGCCGCTGGTGGCCCAGCGCCGACCACGCCATGCCGAGCGCGCCGTCATCGTGACGCCCCCCCTTGATGGACGGGAAACGGGCTGCATCTGGCATCGGCTAATGCTGGACTTGGCCTTGCCATCAGGCGCTGGCATCCAGGTTGAGAGTGTGGCGGCCGATGACATCGCTATGCTTTTGCCGGGGGCCACGAATGCCGGCCAACTCGATGCCTTGCGCTGGCAGATGGAACCCGCGCCCTATGGACGCCCCGAACCCGAGCGCCCCTTCGGCGACGCGGCCGCCGCTGCCCGCCATCCAACGCGTGAGACGCTGTTCCAAGCCGCGCGAGGCCGATGGCTGCGGCTCCGTCTCACGCTTGTTGGCGATGGCCGCGCAACGCCCTCTCTCAAGGCCCTGCGCGCCTGGTATCCGCGTTTTTCATGGTCTGAGCGCTATCTGCCGGCGGTCTATCGCGAAGATGCGACCTCGGCTGCCTTGCTCGAACGCTGGCTCGCGAATTTCGAAGGTTTGCTGACGGGCATTGAGGAACGCATTGCGGCAGCGCATCTGTTGCTCTCGACGCGCACCGCGCCTGCGGAAGCCTTGGATTGGCTTGCCCGGTTTTTTGGTGTCCTGCTTGACCCGCGCTGGGATATCGCGCGGCGTCGCCTGTTTTTGCGCCATGCGATGAAGCTTTTTGCGCTGCGTGGCACCTCGCGCGGGGTATCGCTTGCGCTGCATTTGGCGCTTGACGCAGAGGTTTGTGATGCAAGCTTCGCTGACCTGCCGGCGCAAGCTGATCCAATCCGCATCGTTGAGCGCTTCCGCCTCCGTCGCGCAGCGGAAATCGAGCTTGGCCTGACCACCGACGCCATTCGGATACCGGTAGCGTCTGGGCCGCGCTGGCGCGTTGAGGATGGCGCCGCAGCACTGCATGCCGCGTGGCGGGCGGCAACGGGTCTTGGCGAAGCAGCCGTTTTTCCCGTGACACCGCCGGTCGATTCCGCCCAGCGCAGCGTTTGGACCCGCTTCGCCAAGGATAGGCTGGGCTTCGTCCCAGGCGGCGATGCGCCGACTTGGGCGGCATTTCTGACGCGGCGGCGCGCCACGCTGGTAGCGCTGCCCAATGCAGTGCCGGAATCCTCCACACTGCTCGCGCTATGGGTGCTTTATCAGCAAGCGGTAGTCGCGCGTCGGCCGCTCGCGCATCGCTTTACTGTCCTGCTGCCGGTCGGGCTGCGCGAAACGCCTGAGCCTGAGCGCGTGGCGATGGCGGAGCGTATCGTCGAACTTGAACGGCCCGCCCATACAGCTTTCGACGTCCGGCTATTCTGGGACATGCTGCGCATCGGTGAGGCACGTCTTGGCTTCGATACACTGCTTGGCGAGGGCAGCCGCGCGCCGGCGCTGATGCCTTCCGTGGTGCTGGGTCGCGACGCCTTGGGTGCCGCACATCTTGCGCCCGGCCATCCCTTCAACTTGCCCGACCGCATCATCCTAGGCCGCGATCGTGTGGCCGAAACCGCGACGTTGGGCGGGCCATGATTCCCGCCGAGGAGCATACCCGATGACTGACTTTACCACCGCCCTTCCGGCACGCGCACCGCTTGATCCGCTGAAACACGTCAATTTCGCGGTCGGCATGGTTCTGGGCAAGGACGATCTTGACCAGGAATTCGCGTATTTATCCGGCCATGACCGTTGGCTTGCGCGCGACGCGCTTGGCTATGGCACGCTTTCTGGCCTGCGCGTGGCGATTGCGGCAGCGGGCGATGGCACGACCGAGGTGCGGATTGATCCTGGTACCGCGCTGACGCCATCTGGGCATCTGGTGCGCGTTGCCACCGCGCAATGCGCGCGGTTGGACGGGTGGCTCGCACAGGAACCACAACGATCCCAGGCGGCGGCAGCGCGCAGTTCATCGCCGCCCGGCGTGATCGCCGCGCATGTTGTGCTTTGCTACGCGGAATGTCCCGGCGACGAAGTGTTGATCCCGGGTGAGCCATGCCGGAGCGAGGACGATCTGCGTGCGCCTTCTCGGATTGCGGATGATGTGCGGCTTGAATTGCGGCTGACGCCACCAGCGCAGCCTGAGGAGGATGCAGTGCGCCGGTTTGTGCGCGCGCTGCGCCGCGCCGTTGTGGTGGTTGAGGATGAAGCACCAAGCGGCACATTGGCCGAATTCTTGGCCCTGGTGCGCCGTCTTGAGGCGCCGATCGGGTCGCCACCTGATGTTGCAACTATGGATCTTTCGCCTCCGGCCAGCCCGCCGACCTATCGGCGCTTTCGCATCGCCGCCCGTGACGCTTGCGCCTGGCTGAATGACGCGCTCAGGGTTTGGATCACCGAAATCCGGCCACGCCATCGCGCTGAGTTCCTGGATGGTGCAGGCTGTGGGGAGGGCACGCCATCTGTGGGGCCGGAAGCTTGCCTTTTGCTGGGCACACTGCTGATCCCGACTAATGCCCAAGGCCGCGCGGTATCGGCGGGCATTGTGGTTGAGGAGACCAAGCGGCCTTTGCTCGGCACGATGCGGTTCTGGCAGGAATGGCAGCTCTGCGGTCCAACCAACCGCGGGGAGCGTGGGCTCCAGGGACCGCAGGGCCTGGGGATAAACGCAGTTACGGTGAGCGGCTTGGCGCCAAGCGGCGCGCCTACGGCTGCGTTGGATGCCACAACCCGCGTTTTGGCCCTTGGCATCCCAGCCGGCGCGGCCGGCGCGGTGGGGCCAGCCGGGCCGATGGGGCCGGCAGGGCCAGCGGGGGCGGGTATTGCTTCAGTCACCGCAACGACTGTTGCAGCGGGAAGCCCTGCGACGGCAGTCCTGAATAGTGCGACCCGCGTCTTGACGCTGGGCATTCCAGCCGGGCCGGCGGGCGCAGCAGGCACGGTGGGTCCAGCGGGACCAGCTGGGCCAGCGGGGGCAGGGATTGCCTCAGTCACCGCAACGACCATTACAGCGGGAAGCCCTGCAACGGCTGTCTTGAATAGCACGACCCGCGTCTTGACGCTGGGCATCCCAGCCGGGGCGGCGGGTGCAGCGGGGCCCGCGGGACCAGTTGGGGCAGGGATTGCCTCGGTTATAGCTAGCGGCCTCCCGGCCGGTAGTGCGCCGACTGCCGCGCTGAATGCTAGCACCCGTGTCCTGACGCTTGGCATTCCAGCCGGCGAGCCTGGTAGTTCAACGGCTGCGGGGGCTGTTGAGGCACCCCGTGACGGCTCCGAAACTGGCCCCATCGTGCAGGCTCGCATTCTGGCGGCCGGGCTGGTCGGCCTTGCGGTGGACCCAAAATTGCGCGCCTGCAATGGCCTTCGGATGACGCGCGCGGCCGCAGGCCGTATTTTCCTCACCTGGTCCACGGCTGCTAATGACATAGCGGAACACCTCGCGGGAAAAAGTGTCATCGTGCCGAAGGTGCTGCCGCTGCCGTTATCCTTGCAGGACGTGAGCAGAACCAACTTGCTGGTGGTAAATTTGATTCGATTCAACATTGACCAACAACTTGGCCCCGAGATGGAGCTGGCAGTCATTACTGTCAGCGGAACCTTGCCAAAGGAGGATGAACTAAATGCGCGTGGTCAGTTCATGGTCGAGCTGACCCGCTTCCGTCCGAACAACTGAGGAGGGGAAGGCCATGACCGTGACTGAGCTATTGGCGCCAATCCTTGAAGGCGGGATCAGGCGGACGCATTTTTTCAATGGACGCTTGCTCACCGCTGAGGATCTGCGCGCCGATCAGGCGGCGGATCGGGCCAAGCGCGGACAGCTCGGCCGCCTTTTTGGCAGGGGCGTCGCCCATGGGCTGATGGTCACGCCGGTGCCCGGCGCTGCCGCCGGCGCCCCCGTGGTCAGGGTGGAGCCGGGACTTGCCCTTGATGGGCTTGGGCAAGTCATCGAACTTCCTCTGCCGGCTGATATCAGGCTGGTGCAATCGTCTGCGGCGCCGCCGACGGATGGTGGCCTTTTTGAGGTCTGCGTCCCGCCCATGGCGACCGCCGCCCTGCCATCAGGCGTTGGCGCCTATATCTTGACCATCTCCGGCGTCTCCGGCTTCCAGGGACGCGCCCCAGCAGCGGGGCTGGCGGCCAATGCCCTGCCTGGCGGGGCCTGCGGTAGCCGCTGGGCGGTCGAAGGCGTGTGCTTCCGCCTTGTGCCATTGCCCTTTAGCGATATCGGATTACCAGCCGGAAATGCCGCCGACCTTGCGCGGCGCAGCGATCCCGAAAGCCGCATAATGTTCCGCAGCGTTCTGGCAAGCGCCTGCCTTGGCTTGGCCCCCCTCGAAGCCGCCCTGGCGGCACAGCCAGCCGCCGCTGGCAGCGCTGGTGGTGAGGTGGGGGCGATTGCGACCCTGGCCGGGGCTGGCGCGCTCGGCGAATGTGAAGTGCCGCTGGCGCTGCTGATCTGGCGCGGCAATGGGCTGGAACCGCCCGATCCCTGGGCCGTGCGACGCGGGCTTGATTTGTCGGAGGCAGATGCCGCCCATGGGCGTGCGACCGGGGCGACGATGCGGCGCCTAGGGCTTGCGGCCATGCTTCATTTCCAGCACCTGATCGCGCAACAGCCAAGTATGCTGCAGTCTTCGGCTCGTAATCACTTGGCGGCCCTGCCACCCGTTGGCGTCCTGCCGACCAACACCGATTGGCCGGTTTTTCTCGGCCATCACGGGCCCGCCATCGCGACGCCAGTTGACCCGGCTATGCTTGGCGCGGCGCTGCGCGCCGGGTTGGATTTGCCGGGAGCATTGCTGCCGCCGCCGGCAGCCAGCGGCCGGGTTGATAATGCAACACCTTATGAAGTGCTGGATGGGGGGAACCGCTTTGGCTTCGTGTTTCGCAGGCTGACATCGCCGCGGCTGCGCGTGATTATTGCCAATCCCCTCCCCGCCGGGCTTGTTTTGGAAGTGCAGCCGGTTGGTGGTGGGACAGTTACGCGCGGCAGCCTTGCCCCAGAAGTCAGGGATGTTGCCTGGAGCGTGTCGGGCGGGCGCGGCTTCATCATTGATGGCGCCGCCGCCGGCTTGCATCGGGCCGTGGCAATAGCCGGAAACCTTCCGCCGTCGATCAGTGCACCCCAGACGCTGGTAGCTGGCCGGACGCTCGATGTCATTCTCGCTGCGCCAACCGCGCAAGCGAGTCCAACCACTCAGCCGGGGACGCAGCCGGAAAAGAACCTTCCCCAACCAGCACGCTGCGTCACGGTCCAAAGACTTCACGCGAAGCTGCCAGCCAAACTTCGCCTTTGCATGGTGCCTGAAGCTTTGGAGGAAAAGAATGATCTGCCGGCAAGCCGTGAAATATTCCTCCGCGGATTGGACAAGACAACCAAAACGAGCGGCAGCGTGTCTGAGCGGGATGAGAAGGAAATGGTCGATGTTTCGCCGGATCGCAAAGTCACAGGTTGGTTGAATGCTTGGGGCGATTACCTCAAGTGGATTTATCGCGGTGAGAAAATCAAATTTATAAGTCCAGCCAAACTTCTTGTTGACGCGGCTTGGCGGCCGGCGCGGAATGCAGCAAGTGTGCGGGAGAAACCACCTGCTTGGGCAGTATTCGGCGACATTGCCATCCCCGTGTCTATCAGCGTGACCAAATTGCAGACCAGGGTGCCCGTCCGGGTGAATGAGGCCAGGATCCCCGGTCTTGATGATCAATTGGTTGAGCAGTTAGAAAAGCTTGGCATTCGTACTTTGGATGACCTTGCTGCCTCTTGGGCGGAGCGGCTGCGCGGGCCAAGGCCTCGGCCAGGCTGGCTCGATCCGGTACCTGACATTATCTTCGAAGCCGTCGCAAGGACCGAGAAGATCAACCTGGACCGCGACTACTTGGCCGGCGCAACAGATGAGGTGAAGAAGACGCTCGACCAGCTTGGCCTGAACGATGATGTTGCGCTTGCCAATGCGGATCCTGCGGCGCTTGGAAAGGAACTTGGAGACACTGGCTTGGCGGGGCGCCTTGTCTTGCAAGCGCGCCGAATTGTGCCAGAAAGCGCCTGGTCCTTGGGGGCGCTAGCGCTCGACGCGGGCCTGACCGAAACGTTGGTCGGGTTGGGCTTGGATAGCCAGGGTGCGCTTGTGCGAGCGGCGGCGGGTGGGCAGCCGCGCGACGCGATCATTAAAGCGCTGCCGTCCGACGACAGTGTGCCGATTGATAATCTGGTGGGCAGCGCGGTCGCCAATATGACCTCGGCTTCAGTGACGCTGGCGCCTGCGGCTTTGCTTGGCTCTGTCAAGGGCGTTGATGCCAACGCCGCCGATAGCTCGGCCGAGGCCGATTTGCTCTCTGCCAAAGCGCTTGATGTCGGGCTTTTGGCAACTATCGCGCCCAGTCAGGCGACTGCCCTGAAATCGTTCGGGATCGAAACCGTGTATTCTTTGGCCAGGGCCGATATCGGCGTCGTCGCTAATTTGCTTGGCGGCGATGAGGTGCAGGCCGCGGCCATCATGCACGGCGCTCGTGCCGCATTGGATAGCATGTGAGTTTGGCCGCATCCCTTGCAGTGCGGCGCGCGGTCGTGCCTTCGGCAGGCATGGGTGTTGCGCTGCCGGCTTGGCTTGCGGGCCTGAACCCAATTGGGCCATCACCGCCGGCGATCCTTCACCTGCGCAGCCTGGCATTACCAGCCCCACGTGGGCCGGTTGATCCCATGGCAGCCAGGCGGTGGGCGCAAGGCGTCGCGGCACGGATTGAAGCGGCGGGAGGCGGCGCCGCGCGCCCAGCGCTTGGTCCTGTGCCGGCAGCCTGCACAGCCGTATGGTTCGCTGATCAGGCGGAACTGCTCGCCTGCCTCGCGCGGGATGTTGCGCGCGGCATTGCTGCGCAATCCTGGTGGTGGCGGAGTGTCTCACCTGCGCCGGACGCGGCAGGCTTAGCCAATGCGCTGCGGCGCGATCTGACCTTGGTGCCGGTGGTATTCCAGCGGCTTGCCGCAACGGGCGAGGCCGCCTTGGTCGCCGAATGCCTGGGGCCGGTGGCGGCAGAGGAAATATGGCACGCGCTTGCGCGCCATGCCGGGCTTGCGCTGCCCGCAGCAAATGATCGCGCAACGCCGGTGGCACTCAGCGGCAAGCCGGCCTGGCGTCGAATGCCTGGTCCGGCGGCAGCACTTACCGGCGGCTGGGGGGTTCCACGGTTCCAGCCCACCCCTGGGGCTGAGGCTTTGCGGGAACTGGCGCCCGAGGCGAGCATCCTGCCGCGCGGCCATGCGCCATGGCGGCTACTGGTCCTGGCGCTGACACTCGCGCGTGAGCCGCGCCTCGCCCAAGGGATCGCGCGCAGTATCGCGGCGGCCAAGGCGGAAGCGGGTTTGGGATATGCGGATGCTGCGTCTGCACCGGCCGGAGCGGGGAAGACCGGCAGGCGGGCGTCGGCGCAGACCCATAGGCATGATGAGCAATCATCCCCTGAATGGTCATCCATGGACAGCGCTTCGTCAGCCCTGCCCCTCACGGGCCCGGCCGTGCCGATGCCAGAGCAAGGTCCGCCGTGGGCGAGGTCGTCAAACACAGCAGCCATATCTGACCCTGCCAGGATTGAACCTGATTTGCCCCTGCCAGCGCCTCAGCCCGACATGCTGCTTGAGACCCGCTTTGGCGGCTTGCTTTTCCTGTTGAACGCCTTCCTGGCCATGCGGCTTTATGGTGATTTCACCGCGCCGCAAGCGCCCCGCCTGCCGCTTTCGCCCTGGGATTTGCTGGCCTTGATGGGCGAAAATTCCTGCGGGGCCAGATTTCGCGCGGACCCGATATGGGCGCTGCTGGCCAGGCTGGCCGGGCGCGCGCCTCATCAACGGCCAGGGCAGGGCTTCCGCCCGCCACGCGGCTGGCAGGCCTCGCCCGACTGGATCCCGCGCCTGCGCGGCATTGGGCCGTGGCGCTTGCAATCTGCCAGGGGAAGGGTGCGCCTGCTGCACCCAGCCGGTATCCCGGTATTGGACGTGCCAACAAGCCAGGCCAAAGCATCGCTCGCGCGTTTTCGCCTGCGCCAGCGGCCCCGGCGCAGCGTGGCGCCGCCGGCGCCCTCAGCTGCGACGCTGATCGGGTGGCAGAAAATCATGGCGGCGGTGCTTGCCGCAAGGATCGAAGCGGCGGTGGGCGTGCCGGCGCGGCAGGCGCTGGCTTGGCTGGTGGCGCGGCCGGCGCGTATTCGTGTCACGGCGACAAATCTTGTTGCGGGGTTTGACTTGGCGGCGCACCCAATCGCTTTGCGATGCGCTGGGCTGGACCGCGACCCTGGTTGGCTTCCCGCTGCGGGCTTGGACATACGCTTTGACTTTTCCATGTTGGCCCCACCGCCGTGAAGCCGCATGGTGGGCTTTCGGATTCGCTGCGACCCATGGCGGATATTCCGCGCGATGCGGCGCAGCATTTGATGCTGTTCCAACTTGCAGGAGTGTTGCGTCTGGTTGGCATTGCTTTGCGCGCTGCGGGCTCGGCCGAGGCAGTGCTGGAGCGCTTCCCCTTTCTTGCGGGATACCTTGATCAGATCGCGACCCGCGGCCTGGATGGTATGACACTCGAAACCGCGCAGGATCAGTGGGACGCCGGGATCCGCGCCTTTGCGCGCGACGCGCCAGACACGCTGCCATTGCGCCGCCTGCAACGCGCCACCGGCCTCGCGGATGAGGCGCTGGTGCTGATCGCCACCTGCGGCTTGCCGGATGAGGATACCCGCTTCGGTGGCATGCTGGAGGCGCTTCAGGGAGCGCCGGGGCTGCGGCGTGTTACCCCCGCACTGGTCCCCGAATTACTTTCACCAAGCACTGCCTGCGGTGCGCTGCTCGGGCGGCTGCGGGCGCTCGGTCTCATTGACTGGTCGGACGATGCTCCCAGCCGTGCCGAGCGCGCGCTGGTGCCGCCAGCCGAGATCTGGCCTGCGCTGCGCGGCGAGCCGCCAGAGGGCGAGGCATTGGTCTTTCAGCCAGCCGAAACGGCGCAAACACTGGAGGCGCTGCTGATCCCGGATGAGGCGCGTGCCGCGCTTGACCGAGCGCTGCCGCTGCTCGCCAGCGGCGGGGTGCAGGCACTACTCGTGCGGGGCGTTCCCTTCAATGGGCGACGCACGGTGATCGCGGCGGTGGCGCGCGCACTTGGATTAGGCGTGCTGGACCTGCCAGTGCCGGGTTCCGGTGGTGAAGCGCGATGGCGGCGGGCGGGCACGGTCGCGACGCTGCTTGGCGCCATGCCACGGTTGCTGGCTGCACCAACCCAAGGCGCCGCAGTGCAGCTTCCGCCGGCGCCAGCGCTGATCCATCCGCTTGGTGTTGCCCTTGGCGGCCAAGGTCATGTGGCCTTGGCCGGCGACGCCCAGGCCCTGACCGTGACGCTGCCGCTGCCGCTCGCGGCGTTGCGCAGCGCGCTTTGGGCGCGCGGCCTTGGTGGCGAGACGGCCGAGGCTGGGCCGCGCATGGCAAGTGGGCGCATCCTACGCGCCGCCGCACTCGCCCGCGCACTGGCTGGCGACAAGCCCGCTACACCAGCTATCCTGCAGGAGGCGACGCGCGCCCTGGATCGCCAGGCCCTGGATGGTCTGGCACGTCGCATGCCGCCATTGCCTGACATGGAGGATTTGAACGCGCTGGCGGTGCCCGAGCTGACTGAGGCGGAGCTGCGTGGCCTTGCGGCACGCTGGCGCTTTGCCGAGCCGCTTGCAAAAATTTTCGGCGCTGGCGCGCCCGGCGTGCGCGCCCTGTTCCGCGGACCCAGCGGCACCGGCAAGACGCTGGGGGCAAGGCTGGTGGCGGCGGAGGTCGGTTTGGATCTCTATCGCGCTGAGATGGCAAGTCTTGTGGATAAATATGTCGGCGAGACGGAAAAAAATCTTGAGCGCCTGTTCGATGCCGCTGAATCCCTTGGTGTCGCGCTACTGCTTGACGAGGGCGACGCCCTGATGGCCGGGCGGACCAATGTGGGCTCAGCGCAGGATCGCTGGGCCAATCTTGAAACAAGCTTTCTGTTGCAGCGGCTTGAGGCGTTTGAAGGCCTGGTCATCATTACCACCAATGCGGCTGAACGCATCGATAGCGCCTTCCAGCGCCGCATGGATGTGGTGATTGATTTCCCGCTGCCCGAAGCGGCGGAACGCGCCCGTATCCTGGCGCTGCACCTGCCGAAAGACCATGTGGTTTCGCCGGAATTTCTCGCGGAGCTTGCGGCACGTTGCACCTTGGCCGGCGGGGCGCTGCGCAACGTTGTGCTGCATGCGTCACTGCTGGCGATGGAGGCCGGCCGGCTGATCGGTGCGCCAGAGCTTGAAGCGGCGGTTCTACGTGAATACCGCAAGCAAGGTGCGATAGCGCCGTTGCGGCGGCGGGCGGCACCATGAAGGCCGCCGTAAGCGAGGCAACGCAGCGGCACGCACCGGCTTCGAGCCGGCCGCGCGCCTCTCTGCGTCCAAGCGCATCAGCGCCGTCACTGGCCGGTTTGCCAAGTGCCTCAGTGATTGCGCTGCGCTCGCCGGGTGCGGGGGCGCCCCTGGCGGGCGCGGTGCGCACGCCCTTGGAACGCAGCCTCGGCATTGATCTGGGCGCGGTGCGCGTCCATGGCGATGCGGCGGCGCGGGCGGCGGTGGCGGCCGCCGGGGCGCGGGCGCTTGCGATCGGCCCGCGCATTTTCCTGGGCCCCAGGGAAAGTGGCGCCGATCTTGGCGTGATGGCGCATGAGGTCGCCCATGTCCTGCAGCAGCAGGGTGGCGCGACAGTGCAACGCCTGGGCGATGACACGGGCGGGCTGGAGCGCGAGGCGGTGGCTGCCGCCGGTGCGGTTGGGCGCGGCGAATCCTTCGAGGTCACTGGCCGGACTCGGACGCGGCCGATGTTCCTGTTCGACGGCCTGCGCCGAGCGGCCGGCGCGGTGGTTGGCGCGATTGGCGATGTCATCGGCACAGCGCTTGGTTGGGTGCGTGAACGCGCCAATGCAATCCCGGGCTATCGACTGGCCAGCCTGATTCTTAAGCGTGATCCGCTGACCGGTGAAGCAGTGGCCTTCAGCACCGCCAATCTGCTGCGCGCAATGCTGGAACTGAACCCGATCGGTACCGTTATTCGCGTTGCGCTGGACCGCTACGGGATTGTGGATCGGGTGGCGGATTTCGTGGACCAGCAGATGGCAACGCTTGCCGGTGTGTTTGGTTCCATTGGCGGCGCGGTGATGGCCTTCCTGCGCAGCCTTGGCCCCTTGGATATTGTCAGCCCCGGTGCGGTGATTGATCGCGCTCGGCGCCTGATTGAGGAGCCCATCGCGCGCATGCGCGCCTTCATCGGCACGCTGACCGAAGGGATTGCAACCTTCGTGCGGGACGCGGTGTTGCGGCCGCTGGCCGAGCTTGCCAGCCGCACACGCGCCTGGGAGCTGCTTTGCGCCGTGCTTGGGCGCAACCCGATCACCGGCGAAGCGGTGGCGCGCAATGCCGAGACACTGATCGGTGGCTTCATGAAGCTGATCGGCCAGGAGGAGGTGTGGGAAAACATCAAGCGCGGCAATGCGGTGGCGCGGGCCTGGGCCTGGTTCCAGGGCACCTTGGCCGGCGTTCTGGCCTTTGTGCGAGAGCTTCCCCAGCGCTTCCTTGATACGCTCCGTTCCTTGTCCATCGGCGATCTTGTCGCGCCGATGGCGGCCTTTGGTCGCATTGCCGGGACCTTTGGTGCCTTTGTCGGTCAGTTCCTTGGCTGGGCAGGCGCGCAGGTGCTGCGGCTGCTTGAAATCATTATTGAGGTCGTTGCGCCTGCGATCCTACCTTATCTGAAGCGGGCGGCGGGCGCTTTCGCGACAATCATCCGCGACCCCATTCGCTTTGTCGGCAATCTGGTACGCGCGGCGCTGACTGGCTTTCGGCAATTTGGCACGAATATCCTTGATCATTTGCGCACCGGGCTGATTGGCTGGCTGACTGGCGCGATGGGGGGCACGGGCGTGCATATCCCAACCGCGCTCAGCCTTTCCGAGATCCTGAAATTCGTGCTGTCCGTGCTGGGCCTGACTTGGCAGGCGGTGCGGCTGCGGCTGGTGCGCGTGGTGGGAGAGACGGCGGTTGCCGGGTTGGAACAAGGGTTTGACATGGTGCGCCGCCTGGTGACCGAAGGCCCGGCAGCGGCCTGGCAGATGATTGTGGAGGCAGTCGGCAATCTGCGCGATATGGTGGTTGAGCAAGTCATGGGCTTCGTGCGCAGCCGCATTGTTCAGGCGGCGATCACGCGGCTGATTGCGAGCCTCAATCCCGCGGGCGCCTTCATTCAGGCGATCCTTGCGATCTACAACACCATTATGTTCCTGGTTGAACGGCTGCAACAGATCGCGCAGGTCGCGGCCGGGGTGATTGATTCCATCGCGGCCATTGCGGGCGGCGTGATTACCCAAGCCGCCAATGCGGTGGAACGCACGGCGGCGCGGCTATTGCCGGTGGTGATTGCTTTCCTGGCGCGGCTGATTGGGCTTGGCAATGTGGGCGAGGTGGTGACGCGCTTCCTGGACCGCGTGCGCCGGCCGATAGAACGGGCGCTGGAACGGCTGGTGGACTGGATCGTGGCGCAGGCGCGCAGGCTCGGGCGGGCGGTGGTGGGGGCGGGCGTTCCGCAGGATCCAACCGAGCGCTTGCGGCTTGCGTCGCGTGCTTCCTTGGCGATTGCACCAAGGCTCCCGAGGTCTGGCATAACCGCCCAACTGCTGACGCGAGCGCACGATGCCATTAAGCTACGCTACGGCCTTAGGGAGCTTGTTGCGTATCAGCAGAACGGCGGCTGGTTTGTACGCGCCGTCATCAATCCACCGCTGGTCTGGCGCCTGCCGCCAACGGGAGAAACCGCGGGTACTGGCGGCATTAACCGGGTCGCCTCATCGACTGGGCCCGGTGGCGTGGTCACCGCTGGCGTCGAAGGAGAACTGCGTCCTGGCATGAACCGCGCGGCTGCCCCAAACTACAACACCACAATGCCTGGTATCGGAACGCTACCGGCGGCCGTCGCGCACTATGTGCAAGGGTATCGCTGGGCGCATCTCTACGGTCCCGGTTTCGGAGACGAGGCGCGCACCGGGCTGATGTTAGCTTCGGAGCACGTCAATAATGAACTCCAGAGCCGCGGACGCGTATACGGTATCGAAGGCTATGCTCGGCAGATCAGGGAGCAAGTGACTCGCCTTGGTGGCCGCGTCGCCGTTCGCGTCGTTGGCACATCCTTTGCCGATCCGCCGCCAGGCGTGCCGCAACGCATCACACAGCCGGTACTGCGGCTCGTGACTTACGAATTTGTAGTTTTGAACGCGGCGGGCGTAGAGATCAGATACCCTGGCCCTCGTGCCTTCGCTGAAATACGGTGCGCGGCTCCCCGTCCCAACGGTACGGGTGGACAGGGCACCGCCAATGCTTCGGGTTTGATGCGCCTACAGGACTACCTCGGCTCTCGCTCCACTACTAACGGGCTATGAAGGCCAGTCGGCGAATGGCCCCTTGTTGTGGTCTGATCCAGGCGCGCGAAACTAGCTGCACCCGAGGGAAGGAATGACCCTATGCGGCATTTCTCTGAAGGGCATATGACCCACCTCTACGCCGTCCTGGTCCACGAAAGCCCGGATTGCATCCTTGATCTGCTGCGCGCTCTACGCCAGCACGACCCCGATAGCCATATCCTGCTCTATGATGGCGGAACAGATGCGCAGTTACTGGCTGGGTTGCCGCTTGAGAATCTCCGCGTGCACGCTCATCCCGCGCCGCGCCCCATGCGCTGGGGCACGCTGCACGGCTTCGCGCTGGATTGCATGCGCCACGCCCTGGCGCAGCTTCCCTTCCGGGCCATGACGATCGTTGATTCAGACCAGATGCCGTTGCGCCCTGGCTGGACTGCTGCGGTAGGCGCCATGCTTGCGGCCTATCCGCAGCTCGGCCTTCTTTCGAGCGAACCCGCGCGGCATTATGCGGATACCAAAATCGATCCCGTTCGCACGCTCTACGCTGAACAGGATTTGTGGCTGCCGCTGCTACGCCGCTTGCCGGGCGGGGAGGCAGCCTTCGCGTATTGGACCTTTTGGCCCGCCACTGTCTTCACGCGCGATGCCGCAGCAGCGCTGGTTCAATGCTTCGACACCGATGCGGAGCTTCACGCCATCCTTGCCCAAAGCCGCGCCTGGGCGACCGAGGAAGTGCTGCTGCCGACGCTGGTGGCCGCGCTTGGCTTCGGCATTGGCCGCACACCAACAGCGACACAGTGGGTGCAGTTCCGCCGCACCTTCGCCCCCGCAGAGGCGGAAGCAGCTCGCGCGGACCCAGCCGCCTTCTGGATACATCCCGTCACAAGAACGCTGAATGACCCGTTGCGCATAGCGTTGCGCCCCGCTGCTGCACCACCTCAAGCCGGGCTGTTGCGCAGCCTGCCGATCATCGCTGCCATGCAGAGGGTAGAGGGCTGGCTGACTGAGCCCGAGGCCGATCTTCTGATCGCGGCGCTGAGTGACGCTGCGCGCCGGCTCCCGCAGGGCGAGATTGCCGAGATTGGCAGTTGGTGCGGGCGTTCGACCGTGGTGCTGGCGGGTGTGCTGCGCGCGACCAATGAAGCGAGACTTCTGCATGCGATTGACCCGCATGAAGGAGAGGTGAGTATTGATGACGGGCGCATACAGCGGAATGAGTCCACACTGCACAGGCTAAAAGCCAACTTGGCCGCGGCGGGGCTTACGAAGCATGTAAATCTTCGGGTCGCGCGTTCTACTTCATTAGCTTGGAATCATCCGCTGGCCTTCCTATTCGTGGACGGGCTGCATGACGAAGCCTCGGTCGCCGCTGACGTCGCGCATTTCGCGCCCCATTTGCTGCCCGGCGCCTTGGTGGCGTTTCATGACTATGCCGACTATTGGCCCGGTGTGATGAAGGTGGTGGATGGGCTGGTCACAAGCGGGGGATGGACCTTGCTTGACCGCGCCGATTCGCTTGTGGTGCTCAGGCGGGAAGGGGCGCACGCCGCACCCCACATCGCGCGTCGGGCAGCGCCCTTGGTGAGCGCCATCATGCCGACAGCGGATCGGGTAGCCTTCGTTCCAGGTGCGATCCGGGCTTTCCTGAAGCAGGATTATGCGGAGAAGGAGCTTGTCATTGTTGATGATGGCGTCATGCCCATCGCAAGGCTTGTGCCAGACGATCCCCGCCTGCGTCTCATTCGCCTTGCGCCACGCTTGACGGTGGGTGCGAAGCGCAATGTCGCGTGTGAAGCTGCGCGCGGCGACATTATACTGCATTGGGATGATGATGATTGGCACGCCCATGACCGGCTGTCGCGTCAGGTTTCGGCAATGGAGGTCGCGGAGGCTGAGTTATGTGGCAGCACGACCCAACTTTTTTTCGACAGGGCCGCCGGTCAGGCGTGGCGTTATGATTACGCTGCGCTTGGCGATCCGCGGCCATGGCTTGCCGGCGGCACGCTCGCTTACCGCACGTCACGCTGGCGACGCGGTCCCTTTGAGGAGGTGGATGTGGGAGAGGATGCGCTCTTTGTGCGTGCGGAGCCTGCCTGCCGGCGCATTCAAGTCCTGGGAGATGTCGTTGTTGGCATGATCCACGAAAAGAATGTGAGCCCCAAGCATCCGCGTGCGCCACTTTGGCGAGAGGTGGCGCTTGAGGATATGGCAAAGCTGATGGGTGAGGATTGGGTGCTATGATATCGCTTTCGCAAGGCCGTTTAATGCCATCCAATTGAAAATTCCGTATCGAAAATTCAAAGCAAGGTAGGGCTCTTTCAGAAATAGACGTTCTTTTATGTCATTGCACAAACCAATAAAGATGCCCGAATATAGGATGAAATTACTCTTTCGTGATGGAAGTGATAACAGGCAGCAAATGAGCGCCAAGCACGCAATGGCTGACAGAGGAGGCTCAAATGATCACGTTTGACAATTTCTCGGGTGCCTCTCTCTCCTTTCTGATCGTAAATCTTTTTGTGGTTGCGTTGCTTGGGGTCGTGATACTTGCTGCCTATCGTCGCCGGATCAGGACGTTGATGCGCGGTGGGGATGCTATTGCAGTGAACCTGCCACCCGAAAAACCGGGCGGTCTTCAATTGCGCTTCAATATCATCACAACCCCACTAACCGAGCATGCGCCAACTCAACGGTTCAGTATTCTGTTTGACGTCTTAGAGTCCGTCCGGGAACATTTCTATCTTTTGCAAAGTTTTCTGATCATGAGGCGTATGGAAGCCAAACGCATGAAACTGAGTGCTGAGAGATTGAGATTTTCCCAATCCTTCGCGAGACGACGGCAGCGGTTGAGCCAAGCAATGGTTCGTTCCACAATCCATCGCTTCGGCAACACCTGAAAACCCGATGCGGTGTCAGATCGCCTTACGATTTCGATCTGCAAGTTCCGGAGGATACGCCCGAGCGCGGCCCGGAACAGAGGCCCCTGATAGCCACCATCGGCGTAGAGCTTGCGCAAGAACGGATAAAGCCCAAACAGCGTCGCCATGACCATGACGCCGCCATCACGGTCTTGAATATCCGCCCCGTGAACCACTGCATGCAGCATCAGGCCGAGCGTATCAACAAGGATGTGGCGTTTCTTTCCCTTGATTTTCTTGCCGCTGTCGTAACCCGACGGGTCAATCGAGGCCCCCCTTTTTCCGCACTCTTCACGCTCTGGCTGTCAATGATGGCAGCCCTTGGGCTGTCATCTCGCCCAGCTTGCGATCAGCATTGCTGATAAAGAGCGTGATGGACCCTCTCAAGCGTGCCGTCCCACTCCCAGCGCTGAAAATAGCCAAACAGCGTGCTGCGTGGCGGAAAATCCTTCGGAATGGCCCGCCATTGGCAACCTGTGCTGAGAATATACAGCAAACCATTGATCAGGCTCCGTTCATCCACGCTGCGCTTATTGCCGCCGCGCTTCGCCCGCGGGATCAGCGGCGCAAGCACCGCCCACTCCTCATCAGTAAGGTCACTCGGGTACCGAAGCCCCCGGCGATCATAACGCGCACGATTTTCCTTGGTCCACATTGGCCCGTACACCCTGCGAATCAGACAATCATCAGGGAATCACAAATGACTCAGGCGATTCAAGAAGTTTTCGGACAGGCTCTAAGGGGGGGCTTCATGGGTTCCGCAACATACTTGTTGGGCCTCACCTCACGGATCGCCTTGGAAGACCAAGGTCCCGGCGCATCGGCGCCGGACAAGGCGAAAAGCCGCTTGGGGTTTCCAGTAACCCCCCTTCTACACAAAGAAACTTGCATAATGTGTGCGTCCGACAATAGCCTTCCCCCTGCACGCGAAACGAACAGGAGGATGATGTGCTCTCGCTCGATCGGCTCAAGCTCCTATTTCCTCGGGCTTCTGCGGAACACCTCACTTCCATGGCAGAGTTTGCCGACGAATTTCTCGACGCCTTCCGGATGTCGCGAAGGCCCCTACGTTGGCAGTTCTTCCTCGCGCAGCTTGGCCATGAATCCGGCGGTCTTTCCATGCTTGAGGAAAATCTGAATTACAGCGCCGAGGGCCTCGTGAAGACTTGGCCGAAACGCTTTGCCTCAATTGAAAATGCGGCGTCCTATGCACGAAAGCCGGAAAGGATCGCCAATGTCGTCTATGCCAATCGCATGGGCAATGGTTCCCCGGAAAGCGGGGATGGCTGGCGTTTCAGGGGGCGCGGATACATGCAATTGACCGGACGGGATGCCTATCGCCAAGTTGGCGCCATCACCGGTTTGGACCTTGAAGCACAGCCGGAATTGGTGCTGGATCCCGGACATGCCTTCCATGTCGCTTGCGGCTTCTGGAATTGGAAGAAACTCAACGAAATCTGCGACACGGGGGATTATCTGGCGGTCACAAAGGCCATCAATGGCGGCACCCATGGGCAGCCGGACCGGGAAGCATGGCTGGACAAGGTCCGTCGCGTGTTTGCGGAGCCCCTGCCCTTGCATGAGCAGCCACCAGCAGATGAGCTGATCGCGATTCAGCGCGCCCTGCAGCTAAAAGGCTATACCCAGATCGGTGCGGCTGATGGCGATTTGGGGCCTCGCACCATTGCTGCAATTACAAGCTTTCGTATGAAGACCGGGTTGCCCAAGGGCCTCATTGACGCGAAGCTCCGGCAGGCGCTCGGCATCACCAAGAGTTAGGGGAAACGCCGCATATGCCCGCGCCATCACTGCCCGAAACAAAATGGCAGATAGCCCGAAACTGGGCCGCTGAGGCGCGACAACAAAAGGCAAGCCATTCAGGGTAGGCGCGCATCGCTCTCGTTTTTTCAGTCGTGGCTGCCGTTGCGGGTGCGCTTGCCGCGAAAATTGGCGTCAATGGGGCTGAGGCGTCTCCCCTTTCCATGTCCGGTCTTTTTGCGCTTACCGCTGGTGCTGCAGCGGCCATGAGTACCTTTTTTGGCCGTCATATGTTGAGCGAGCAGTCTCAGACTAAGAGGATTGTTGCAAGGGCGACGGCCGAAAATCTTCAGTCGGAATGTTATAGATACGCTGCCGGAATCGGTGCTTATGCAGCTTCAAAGCAAGAGGCAGCCAAGGAGTTTGATAGCCGAACAAATGAGCTTGTGGCGGCAGCGCGCCACCAGGGAATTGAGCCTCCTGCGAAGGCACCGCCCTCTTCCTCCCGCTTGTCACCACCTGAGGATATGTCCGCCGATTGGTACGCCAAGTACAGGCTTGCGGATCAGCAGGAATGGTATGTTTCGCGCAGCGAGGAACACCGGAAAAAGGCAAGAATGGCGCGACGCTTGGGCTTGCTGTTTGGCATGCTGGCTGCCCTGCTCGGTTTCCTTGGAAGTGTTGCGCAGGCTTGGCTTTCGCCGGATATTTGGGTTCAGGTCATGGTGGCGGCGGCGCAGTTCCTCCAGCACGCCGATCACCCTGATATCGGGCGCGGCGTTCAGGATCGGCAGAACCTCAGCGTCCCAGTAGGGCGCCAAGGGATCGGGGCGACGGCGCCCCCGGGGCTCCTTTTTCTGGGAGGGAAGCCTTGGATCAGCCTCGATCCGGTAGGCGGTTGCCGTGGAAAACCCTGCCTTGGCAGCGGCTGTCTCAGGCGGAAATGTCTGTCGGTAAGTCATGTAAAGCCTCGTCTGGCGGTCGGTGATGTGGCAGCCGGGCAAAGCGTCGATCCTCTCTCTATCGAGACAAATCAACT
>JADCES010000302.1 GCA_020250005.1 Roseomonas sp. | reverse complement strand
GGGACGCCCCGGCCTGGGGCTAAGGGAAGCCGCGCCGAAGGGCCTTGGCTGTTGTAGCTCAGTGGTAGAGCACTCCCTTGGTAAGGGAGAGGTCGAGAGTTCAATCCTCTCCAACAGCACCATCCGTACCGTTCAGGCACGGACTTCAGGGAAAAATTCAGTCGTCGTCTTGTTCATTGAGTGTTCCATGTTGGCTGGAACTTGGATCTTCCGACAAACGCGGCTTCGCCACGCCATGCTGATCCGCCTTGCCTGATCGCGGTAGCGGCTGCCTTTCAGCCCAAGCCTTGAAATGCTTGACGTGCGCCGGGCGCGCGGCATAGCCTTTTGGAAATAATGCCGGACAACCCGGCAACGCATGGGAGAAGAAGCACATGGCTCGCCTTACTCGACGCAACCTGTTTGCGGCCTCTGGCGCTGGGCTTGCCGCTGGGCTGGCTGCGCCCGCGCTGGCGCAAGCGCGTTACCCAAGCCGCCCCGTCCAGTTGATTGTCCCCTGGGGGGCTGGTGGCGGCACGGATGCCACCGCCCGCATCGTCGCCAGCCTGCTTGAACGCGACCTTGGCCAGCCCTTCAATGTCGTCAACCGCACTGGCGGTTCGGGTGTCGTGGGGCATAGCGCCATCGCGACCGCCGCGGCTGATGGCTACACCATCGGCATGATCACGGTTGAAATCACCATGATGCATTGGCAGGGCCTGACCGACCTCAAGCCCACCAGCTATACGCCGCTTGCGCTGATGAATTCGGACCCGCCTGGCGTAACCGTCGCGCAGAACGCGCCCTTCGCCGATATCCGTGCCCTGGCGGAGGCTATCCGCTCACGCCCGCCTGGCAGCTTCCGCGCCTCCGGCACGGGCCAGGGCGGCATCTGGCATTTGGCGCTGGTGGGTTGGTTGCAGGCGATGGGGCTGCGCGGTGACCATGTGCGTTGGGTACCCTCCAACGGCGCGGCGCCGGCCATGCAGGAACTTGCCGCTGGCGGGGTTGATATCGTCACCTGCTCAATCCCCGAAGCGCGCGCGATGATTGATGCGAACCGCGCCCGCGCGCTGGCCATCATGGCGCCGGCACGCAACCCAATGTTTGCACAAGTGCCGACGCTGAATGAAACGCTCGGCATCAATTACTCGGTCGGTGCCTGGCGCGGCATTGCCGGGCCGCGCAATATGCCTGCCGAAATCGCAAATACGCTGGGCGCCGCCTTGAAGCGCGCCTTTGATAATCGCGAATTCCAGGACTTCATGGCCTCACGCGGCTTTGGCACGGTTTGGGGTGATGCGGCGCAATTCGCCACCTTCATGGCGCAGAGCGATGTCGCCATGGGCGAGGCGATGCGCGGCGCTGGCCTCGCGCGTAGCTGATCACTGACCGGGGGAGCGCCGCGTTGCGTCTGAACGATGCGCTCCTCGGCGCAGTGCTGATTGGCTTCGCCGGCTGGGTCTGGTGGCTGACGGGCTTCTTCCCGCGCTTCCCCGGCCAGGATTACGGGCCAAATCTGTTTCCGCGCATTCTGGCCGCGGGGATCGGTCTTTGCGGTGCGGCGCTGGTGCTGCGCGGCCTGCGGGCGCGCGGGCCGTTGATCACGCTGGAAGATTGGGTGCGCGATCCCGCCCGGCTTTTGTCCTTCCTGCTACTGCCGGGCGCGGTGCTGTTCTACATCTTCTTCTCGGATTGGCTTGGCTTCATTCCAACCGCTTTTGCGCTGCTGCTCACGCTGTTCCTGTGGTTTCGCGCAAGGCCGGTGGTGGCGCTGCCGGTGGCAGCTGGGATGACGCTGCTGATGCATTGGCTATTCGCCGGGCTGATGCGCGTGCCGCTGCCGCGCGGCCTGATGGACAGCTTCCTATGAGGGGCACGCCATGGAACCGCTGATCCAGGCCTTCGGCCTTGTCTTTGATCCCTTTGTCCTGGCCGTGATTGCGGTCTCGGCGGTATTCGGCATGTTTGTCGGCGCCATGCCAGGGCTCACCGCCACCATGGCAACCGCGCTGCTGGTGCCGGTCACCTTCTTCATGCCGCCAGTGCCTGCCCTTGGTGCGATTGTCACGGCGACAGCCATGGCGATTTTTGCCGGCGATATTCCGGCGGCAATGCTGCGCATGCCGGGCACGCCGGCCTCGGCCGCCTATACCGATGAATCCTATGCCATGACGCAAAAGGGCCAGTTGAACCTGAATATGGGGGTCAATCTGGTCTTCTCGGTGGCGGGTGGGCTGATCGGGGTTGCGGTGCTGATCGCAGCCGCGCCGGTGCTGGCGGAATTCGCGCTGAATTTTTCGTCCTTCGAGTATTTCTGGCTCGCTTGTCTTGGCCTGACCTGCGCGGTGTTTCTCACCAATGCCGATCCGGTGAAGGGCTTCCTCAGCCTTTTCATTGGGCTGTTGCTGGCAACCATTGGGATTGATCCATCGGCAGGCTTTCCCCGCTTCACCTTTGGTGAGGTGGAGCTGATGCAGGGCGTGAATTTCATCGCCACCATGATCGGCATGTTCGCGGTGAGCGAGCTGCTGCGCGGCGTAACCTCTCTCCGTGAAGCGGGGCAGGTGGTGGTGCAGCAGGTCGGCAATATGTTTCGCGGCCTTGGTGATGTTGCGCGGCGCTATTGGTTCAATTTCCTGCGCGGGAGTGCGATCGGCACGGTGATTGGTGCGCTGCCTGGCGCTGGCGCCGATATCGCGGCCTGGATCAGCTATGCCGTTTCCAAGCGCTTTTCGAAGGAGCCGGAGAAATTCGGCACCGGCCATGTCGAGGGGATCGTGGACAGCACCTCGGCCAATAATTCAGCGCTGGGGGGCGCCTGGATACCGGCCCTTGTCTTTGGCATTCCGGGTGATTCGATTACGGCCATTGTCATTGGCGTGCTTTACATGAAGGGCATGAATCCGGGGCCGACCGTGTTCACCGAAAACCCGCAGCTTATTTATGCCGTCTTCCTGATTTTCATCCTGGCCAATCTGATCATGCTGCCGCTGGGCTGGGCCGCGATCAAAAGCGCACGCCAGGTGCTGCGCACGCCGCGCAATATCCTGCTGCCGGTGATATTGCTGTTCTGTATTGTCGGCAGCTTCGCGATGACGAATAGCCTTTATGGTGTTGCGATCATGCTGGCCATGGGGCTGTTTGGCTGGTTCCTGGAAAGCCACGGCATCCCTGTAGCGCCGCTGATCCTGGGCCTGGTGCTTGGCGAAATGCTGGAACAGACCTTTGTGCAGAACATGATCAAGACGGATGGTAATCTGATCGCCTTCTTCAGCCGGCCGATTGCGGGCGCGCTTGGCATTGCGACCGTGCTGATCTGGGGCATCATGTTCCTGCGCGTATTGCGCCCGGCGCGGCGCGGTATCCTGCGCGCCTGACGCGGTTTGAGCATTCCGCGGTGCAACTCTGCTGCCATGGAAAGCTTTCCATATCAGACGCGCGGGTTGCCTGATGCCGAAAGCTGCTTTCGGGTGGCCGTGGGAAACTCGTCCCTGGCAACGCTGCGAATAAGGGGAAGGGTTTCAGGCGTCAGGCTGGCCTATTGCGCCTGACCCCGCGCAGCACCAACCAAGCCCCCACCGCAATCATGGGCAGCGACAGCAATTGCCCCATGGTGGCGCCGGCGAACAGAAAGCCCAGATGCGCATCGGGCTGGCGGAAGAACTCACCCACGAAGCGCGCCACGCCATAGCCTGCCAGGAAAACGCCTGAAAGCACGCCGATACGTGCGCGCACCGCTGGGCGGGAGACCAAAACCATCAGCAGGATGAACAGGCACAACCCCTCAAGCCCTGCCTGGTAAAGCTGCGAAGGGTGGCGGTGATCAGGCCCTGCGCCCGGAAAAACCATGGCCCAGGGGACGCCACTCACCCGGCCCCAGAGCTCGCCATTAATGAAATTCGCCAAGCGCCCAAGGAAGATTCCAATCGGCACCACGCAGACCACGCGATCGGAAAACGCCACCCAATCCAGCCCCTGGCGGCGCGTGAAGAAATACAGCGCCAGAATCACGCCAAGGGCACCGCCATGGAAGGACATGCCGCCCTGCCACAGGTAGAAAATCTCCCAAGGCGCTCTCAGGAAAACATCGGGGCGATAGAAGATCACATAGCCGAAGCGCCCGCCCAGAATAATGCCAAGCGTGACCCAGGTGACGAAATCATCCACCTGCTCAGGTGTGGCGACTTTTGGCCCCAGCACCACCAACCGCCGCGCAAGCCGCCAACCGAGCACAATCCCGGCGATATAAGCCAGCGCATACCAGCGAATGGCAAAGGGCCCGATCTGCACCAGCACCGGGTCAATCATCGGAAAGGGGATGGCGAGAAACATCAGGCGAAGGGATCCTCGGCCCGCAGCAGCACATCACGCACATAGGAAGCGACACCCGCTTCCAGCGTGATCGGGTTCTTGCGAAAGCCCGCTGCGCGCAGGCGTTCCATGCGCGCTTCGGTGAAATACTGGTAATTGCCCTTCAGATCATCCGGCATTGGCACAAAGCGGATATCCGGCGCACGGTCCAAGGCCGCGTAGATGGCGCGTGTCAGGTTAAGAAAGCTCCGCGCCTCACCGCTGCCGATATTGAACAGGCCGGAAACACCGGGATTGTCATGCAGCCACAGCATCGCCGCCACACAATCATCCACATGCACGAAATCGCGCTGCTGTTCGCCATCCGCAATACCGTCGCGGTCTGAGGCGAAAAGTGTGGCAGCCTCCCCGGTCATGATCTGGCGGAATTTATGCAAGACCACACTCGCCATGCGGCCCTTATGGTGTTCATTCGGGCCATAGACATTGAAGAAGCGCAACCCTGCCCATTGCGGCGGCCGCGCCTGCCCGCGCGCCAGCATCTGCGCAACCCGCCGATCGAAGGCGAGCTTGGACCAGCCGTAAAGGTTGAGCGGCCGTAGTTTCGCGAGCGCGGCTTCCGATCCATCATCATCAAGCCCAAGCGTGCCATCGCCATAAGTTGCGGCGGAAGACGCATAGATGAAGGGCACGCCGCGCTTGGCGCACCAATCCCATAGGCGCTGCGACAGGGTGATGTTCACCGCCGCCACCAGATCGCCATCGGACTCCGTGGTGGCGCTGATCGCGCCCATATGAAACACTGCTTCCACCGGTGCCCCAGCCCCCAGGAAATCCCACAGCCCCTCGGGCGGGATCACGCCGGCGATTGGATGCTTGGCAAGGTTCCGCCATTTCACGCCCTGGCGCAGGCGGTCCACCACCATCACCTCCGCCCCGCGGGCGCAAAGCGCGGCAACCAGGTTCGAGCCGATGAAACCGGCCCCGCCAGTGACAATATGCATGGGCGGTCTTCTTACCCTCGGCCTTGAGCGATACCTCTCAAGCGTATAGGCCGTGGGTGGATGGACCGGCAAGCAAGAGCCGAAAGGGCATGGCGATGAAGGATCAGGGAAGCGGGCGCGCCCGCGTGGTGGATGACCTGGCGGGCATGGCGGGCGGCGCCTTTTCGGTGCTGACCGGCATTCGGGCAGAGATTGAGGCCATCGCGAAGGCCCAGGCTGAGGCGATTATCCGCCGGCTGGACCTGGTCCGGCGGGAGGAATTGGACGCGGCCATGGATGTGGCGCGCCGCGCCCGGGAACAGGCAGAAGACCTGGCTGCCCGGGTGGAAGCGCTGGAAGCCCGCCCTATTCCGAAAGGCGGCGGCAAATCCTCATCCGGTACGTGAAGACAGTTTTGTAACCTATTCGCCCTTGCAGCGGGATTCCGCACCTGCGTAATCTCCCGCTTGTGGTCGCCGGCCCGATTCGCACACCAGATGTTGGGGTGCAGGCTGGCTGATCGGAAAGGGGGAGTTTCCGATGTCCGCCTCTCTGCATACTGAAATTGACCGCGTCATCAATCCCTTGGACGTGCTGGAACAGATTATCGCCGGCAATGAATGGGTGTTTGAACGCCGGTCTGACGAAGAAATGGCTGCCGAAGCGCCGGGGAAATGGTGCGATTACGGGCTGCATTTCTCCTGGTCCTCTGAGATGAGCGCCATGGCCTTTACCTGCGCCTTTGACCTGAAGGTCCCCGCGGCGCGGCGGGACAAGCTCTATGAATTGCTCGCACTCGCCAATGATCGGCTCTGGATCGGGCATTTTGGCATTGAATCAGAAGAAGGCGTGCCGGTGTTCCGCCATTCCGTACTGCTGCGCGGGGCGCCGGGGGCCTCGGCCGAAAGCCTGGAAGATATGGTGGATATCGCGCTGACGGAATGCGAGCGGTTTTTCCCGGCTTTCCAATTCGTGCTCTGGGGCGGGAAAAGCCCGGCCGATGCGCTGGCGGCCGCCATGCTGGATTGCGTGGGCGAAGCGTAAGGGTATCGGCGCGGGGGGTGATTGCCCGCGCCTGATTTCATAGGCAATCTGGGGGCATGAGCGAAAAACTCCCCCCGATCCTTCTCATTGGCTGCGGCAAGATGGGCGGCGCAATGCTGTCCGGCTGGCTGGAACAGGGCCTGACCGATGCTGTGGTGGTGGAACCCCATGCGCCAGCGGTAGCCGCCTTCGCCGGGCGGGTGCGCGTGGTGGCGGATGCCGGGGCAATCCCGGCCGATTTTCGCCCGGCAGCGGTAGTGGCCGCGATCAAGCCGCAGGAAGCGCCCGCAAGCCTGCCCGCCTATGCGCGCTTTGCCGGGCAGGGGGCCTTGTTCCTGTCCATCATGGCAGGGCGTTCCATTGCTTCCATGCAGGCAGCGCTTGGCGCAGGCACTGCCGTGGTCCGCGCCATGCCCAATACGCCAGCCGCCATTCGCCAAGGTTTCACGGCGGCCTTTGCCGGGCCTGGGGTGACGCCCGTGCAACGCGCGCTGGCCGATGCGCTATTGGCCGCGATTGGTGAAGTGGCCTGGGTGGATCTGGAAGATCAGATCAATCCCGTCACCGCAGTCTCCGGCGGTGGCCCGGCCTATGTGTTTCTATTGGCCGAGGTCTTGGAAGCCGCCGCCGTGGAACAGGGCCTGCCGCGCGATCTGGCACGGCGCATGGCACGCGCAACAGTGGCGGGGTCTGGTGCGCTTTTGGGTGCCAGCGAACAGGACGCTGCCGATCTCCGCCGCGCCGTGACCAGCCCCAAGGGCACCACGGAACGTGCGCTCGCGGTATTGATGGAACCCGATGCTTGGCCAAAATCCATGTCACGCGCCATTCAGGCGGCGACGGATCGGGCGCGGGAATTGGCGGGCTAGCGCCAGGGCGACCACGCCCGCGAAGACCCTGGCGCCTGACCGCAAAACCCATCAGTCTTCAGAAGATTGTCTGTTTGTTTTTGGCAAAGGTTCTTTCGGCATGCCGCGTGTCGTTTTCGCGTTACCCTTCCGCAGCAATGTGGTCTCGGGCGGTCAGAAAATGATCTACTGGGCTGCTGGGATGTTGGCGCGTCACGGGGTGGATGCGATGGTATGGCAGCGTCACGGGCGCCCTGCCTGGTTCGCGTCAGACGCGCGGCATAGCCATGATCGCCCGCTACTTGGTGCCAATGACCTTGTGGTATTGCCCGAAGATGTCCCTGCATCTGCGGTACTGGAATTGCTGGAAGGTGTCGCGCCACGGCGCATTCTTTTTTGTCAAAATCCCTTTCATTACCTCAGGACGCGTTTTACTGATCCATCGCCTTTTGTTTGGGATGGCGTCATGACCGTCGGTGCTGGCAGCGCAAGGCTTGTCAGGCGCGTGAGCGGTTCGGCTTCCACCCATCTTGTCCAGGTGTCGGTCAATGGCACGATCTTCCGCCCTGGCGCAAAACGGCTAAGCATCTGCACGGTTCCGCGCAAATTGCCATCCGAATATGAGGCAATCATCGCCGGCCTGAGGCATTTGCACCCGCAATTTGCCTCCATCCCGGTGACGCGTATTGAAAACATGCCCGAAAACGCCGTCGCCGCGACGATGGCTGGTAGCGCCGTTTTTCTCAGCCTATCCCACCGAGAATCATTTGGTCTGACGCCCATGGAAGCCATGGCATCAGGTTGCGCTGTTGTCGGCTATCATGGCTGGGGCGGGCTGGACTACGCTAACGCCTCCAATGGCCGCTGGTTCGGCCATGATGAGGTGGAAGGCGTCATTGATGCCCTGGCCGAGGTTTTGGAGGGGCTGCGCCAGAATGATCCCTTGATAGCCTCCATGATCGCCGCTGGCCGCGAAACCGCCGCCGCCTATTCGCCCGCCAAATCAGAGGCCAGCTTTCTTGCCGCCTTCCGTGCTTTTGGCGCGCTTTGACGTGATCCGGTCCTTTGATGATGGCCGCGACGGCGAAGAGTCGTTCAGTAGGCCAGCGCGGCTGCCCTGATCTTCCTCTGGCGCGGGGTGACCGTTTTGGCTTATCTTCCCGCCATGTCCCAGCCTTCTGACGATGAACGCCTGATCGCCGCACTGTGGCGCGTGATTGCCGCGCATGGCTGGCCCGGTCTTTCCATGCGCCGCCTTGCTGCCGAGGCGGGGGTGGAAGCCGCCAGCCTGCGCGAACGCTTCCCGACCCGGCTGGATGTGCTGCTGCTGCATGGCCGGATGTTGGATCAGGCCGTGCTGGCGGGCACCATTCCGGGTCAGGGCGGGACTGCGCGCGACAGGGTTTTCGATGTGCTGATGCGCCGGCTGGATGCCATGCAGCCGCATCGGGAAGGCATTTTGCGCCTGTTCGAAGATATGCGCCGCGACCCCGCGTTGGCGCTGGCGCTCGCGCCCCATATCGGCATTGCCATGCGCTGGATGCTGGAAGCGGCCGAGGTTGAGGCGAAAAGCTGCGAAGCGCGGCTATTGGCGCTTGGGCTTGCTGGCGTATGGCTGGCGACCATTCGCGCTTGGGCGGGCGATGACAGCCCGGATATGGGTGCGACCATGGCAGCGCTTGATTCAGCGCTGGACCGGGCGGAGCGGATCGCTCGCCCGCTTGGCCTGCTGCGGGGCGAAGCCGCGCCGCCCCGCTCTGCGGAAGCTGCCGAAACTTCGTGACCTTGGGTCTGGGCGGTCTATACTGGGAAACCATCACAATAGAGGCACCCCATGACCGACCCCTTCAGCTTCAAGCCCAACCTCGACATCACCAAAATCATGGCCGAGTTTCGCCTGCCCGCCATGCCGGACATGACGGAACTCGCCAAGGCGCAGCAGAAGAACCTTGAAGCCATCACGGCGGCCAATAAGTTGGCGCTCGCAGGGGCGCGCGCGGTTGCGGAACGGCACATGGAAATCGTCCAGCAATCGGTCGCTGAAATGCAGGATGCCATGCGGTCCATGGCAAGCCCGGGCGATATGCAGGAACAGGCCGCGAAGCGCGCCGAAATGGCCAAGGCCGCTTATGAACGCGCCGTTGGGCAGATGCAGGAATTGGCGGATCTGATCCAAAGATCAAGCGGCGAAGCGCTATCGGTACTGCATAAGCGCTTTGCCGAGGCGATGGAGGAAGTGAAGAACCTCTCCACCGACAAGAAGGCGTAATTTGCTTGGCGCGGGGGTATGCCCCGCGCCGCCATCATCACCCCAAATGCTTGGCGAAGAAGGCCAGCGTGCGTTCCTGCGCCAGCGCAGCGTCCTTCGCCACATAGGAACCGCGCTCATCACAGCCAAAGCCGTGACCCGCGCCCATATAGACGAAGATTTCCACTTCCTTGCGCGCGGCGCGGATGGCTTCCACGTCGCTCATGGGGATTGAGGCATCGGTTTCGCCGAAATGAAGCTGCGTCGGGCAATTCGGCACCTCATCCTTCGCAGCCGCAATGCCGCCGCCATACCAGCCGACGGAAGCTGAGAAGGCGCTGGTCCGAGTCGCGCCATGCCAGGCGACCGTGCCGCCCCAGCAATAGCCGACAATGCCGCGCTTGGCCTGGCGCGGCAGGGCGGCGGCGGCGGCGAGCACATCCAGCACGGTCTTGCCCGCATCAATTTTGCCGCGCAATTCGCGCCCGCGCGCCAGATCGGCGGCGTCATAGCCAAGCTCCACATTGCGCTCGGCACGATCAAAAAGCTGCGGCGCGATCACCGCATAGCCGGCAGCAGCGAAATCATCGCAAAGCTTGCGGATATGGCGGTTCACGCCAAAGATTTCCTGCGTCACCACCAGGGCGCGCGCAGCATCCTGCGGGCCGGTGCGATAGGCTTGCAGGCGAAAACCATCAGCAGCAGTGAGTGAGATCATCGGCATGGGCGTTTTCCTTCCAAGTGAGATGTGCCTATCCTGATGGCATGGCTGAAATCGTCAACCTGAAGCACGCGCGTAAATTGAAGGCACGCGAAGCGGCCGAAGCCAAGGCGGCGGAAAACCGCGCCAAATATGGGCTGACCAAGGCCGAACGCGCACGGCTTGCGGCTGAGAGCGCCAAGCTGCGCGCCGTGATTGATGGGGCAAAAAAGGAAGACTAGGCGCTGCCCGCTCCCTTAAGCTCCGAACCTACACCGCCGCCGTCGCGATACCCATGCTCTGGATCACGACCGACCGGTTCGGCGCAACTTCAAGTATTGGGCCTTTGTGCGCCAGGTATCAGCCGGGGCGGACCCCATAGGTAGCGTAGCCACGAGCCTGCTGATCCTCGACGCTACGGTCGGGGAACAGCGCAGAGCTTGGCGCCCAAATGCGCGAGATCCGGTTCACCGTGACGTGAATCGCGCGGCGCACCTTGAAGTCCGTGCCCGCCATCTCCTGCAGGCGCGCGCCGGTAGCGGCAAAGTCTGGATGCTCTGGCGGAATCAGGCGCGCCCGTCCGGAAATCTTGAACCCGCGCTGGCGGAACACATCGACAAAGCTGACGCAGACGAGCGGCTGGCGGACGATGTTTCGCACGCTCACCGGCGACGCGATATCAGCGATAAGGATCGCATCATCGCCGTGGTCGGTGAAGATTTCTTTGGGGCTTACGTTGGGCTGGCCTTTCTCGTCCACGGTCGCGAGCCAGCACAGAACCGAATTGCGTATATCCTCTCGCACAGCATCGTTGATCACGGCCATTCACTCCATTTCTCACAACCCGGTGATACCTGATCTGGTCGCACCCCAGACTTCAACCAAAAAATGCGAACAGTGGCCCGAAACATGGTCCCCGCAGCTACAGTGAGGGGGACCTGGGCGCCGAAGCCTCGCGTCGACGCGGCGCATACGAAAATGCGCCAAGGCGGCGGAAAACCGCGCCAAATATGGGCTGACCAAGGCCGAACGCGCACGGCTTGCGGCTGAGAGCGCCAAGCTGCGCGCCGTGATCGATGGGGCAAAAAAGGAAGATTAGGCGCTGCCCGCTTGGCGTTAAGCCGCGACACCGTGGCCGAAGAATACAGCCTCATGCCGATGCAGCCCCTGTTCTGCGCAATCAAGCGCAAGGCTGGCGACTTCCGCTGGCGTGACGCTGGATAAACGCGTGCCGGGTGCAATGGCGGTCAGGGTGTGAAACGGCTCATTGCCCGGCCGTGATGTGAAGGGCGCCGGGCGCAGAATGGTCCAGTCAAGGCGGCTCGCGCGGATGAGTGCCTCCTGCCGATCCTTGTCGGCGTAGAGGTTTTTCGTGAACAGCGGATAGATCAGGAAGTCATAGAAAAAACCGCCATGCCCCTTGGTATCACCCGCGCCAACGCCGGTGATGGCAATCAGGCGCTGCGGCCCGCTGGCCTGCATGGCGGCAATCAGCGCCTTGGTGGTTGCCGAGAAAAAAGAGACCTCGCCCCGCGCGCGGAAGCCAAGGGCGTAAATCACGGCGTCCTGTCCCGCCGAGGCACCGGCAAGTGCTGCCGGGTCGCTTGGGTCAGCCTGCACCATCGTGACCGAGGGCGGCAGGCCATGCGGGCTGGTGCTGCGGCTTTGTGCAGTGATGCCATGCCCGCGCGTCAGGGCTTGCGCGACAATTTCACGACCAACGCGGCCCGTGCCGCCAAGGACGAGAAGTTTCATCCTCACCCCTTGCGGACAATGCTCATCCAGCCATGCGGGTCATTGCTACGGCCATATTGCAGGCCGGTGATGGCATCATAAAGCCGGCGCGTGACATCGCCGATCTCACCACCATTGATCAGCACATCCTCGCCCGTATAGCCGAGCGTCCCGACCGGGGAGACCACCGCCGCCGTCCCCGTGCCCCACATTTCCTTGAGCGTGCCATCGCGGCCAGCGGCCCTGACTTC
>JADCES010000301.1 GCA_020250005.1 Roseomonas sp. | reverse complement strand
CATGTCGCCGCATGGCGCTGTCGCAACCTATCTTGGCTGAGGAAATCACATGAGCGGCACCCGCCTTCCGCAAGACTTGGCGCAGGAAGTCGCCACCTTTGAACGCGATATTACCGCGCATTACTACGCCTTCACGATGGCGACGCGGGACGAGATTATCCTGACACGCGGCGGCGCCAAGGGCCTTGGCATCTATCAAGACCTGGCGCGGGATGGGCATGCGGGCGCGGTTTTGCGCAAGCGCCGCAATGCGGTGGTGGCGCGCGAATACACGGTGGAACCAGGTGGCGAAGCGCCGGCTGATCTGCTGGCGGCGGAACTCGTCAAAGCCGCGCTGAAGCGCATCCGCTTCGACCGTGCCTGCCGTGGCCTGCTGAGTGCGGTGCTGACCGGGATATCGGTGGCTGAGATCATGTGGGAAGCGGCAGAGATTGAGGTGGATGGCACGCGCCGCACCTGGATTGTGCCGGCCGATATCCGCGTGCGGAACCCGCGCCGCTTCGCCTTTGATCGTGACGGCAAGCTGCGGCTGCTGACGCGCGAAAACCGCACGCAGGGCATCCCGGTACCGGACCGGAAATTCATCGTGGTGCGCTACTGGGCTGAAGAGAATGAAGACGCTTATGGTCGCGGCCTCGGCTATGATCTTTTCTGGCCCGTCTTCTTCAAGCGGAACGGCGTGGCGCTTTGGAATGCGCTGATCGAAAAGCACGGCCAGCCCTTCGTTTATGCCGAATACCCGCAAGGCACATCGGATGGCGATGTGGACCGCCTGGTGACGATGATCCAGGGCATTGCGCGCGGCGCCGGTGTGGCGGTGCCATCCGGCACGCTGATCAAGATGCTGGAGATTTCCAAGACCGGCACGGCGGACCTTCATGACCGGCTGGTGCAGGTGATGAATGCCGAGATTTCCAAGATTGTTTTGGGCGAAACGCTGACGACGGAGATGGGCCAGAATGGCGCGCGCGCCGCATCCGAAACGCATAATGATGTCCGCACCGAATTGGCCGATGCGGATGCGGATATGCTCTCCGAAGAACTGAATGAGAGCCTGCTCAGGTGGATTGTCGAACTCAATCTGCCCGGCGCGGCGCAGCCGATGGTGTGGCGCAAGGCGCCGGAAGAACCTGACCTGCTGGCTGATGCCACGCTGGATGAAAAGCTGTTTAAGTTGGGCTTTGCGCCGACTGAAGCGTTCATCCTGGAACGGTATGGTCCCGGCTATGAGCGGATCGCGGGCCGCAAGCCAAGCGAGCCGCCGGAGCCGCCGCCTGAATTTGCCGAAGGCGAAGACCCCGCCACCATTCCGGAAGCGCTGGCCGAACAGCTTGCGCGCCGCGGCGCGCCTGCCCAGGCCGCGATGCTGGCCGCGATCCGGACCGAGGTTTCGGCGGCGGTGGATTTCGCCGATCTTGAGCGGCGCCTGCTGCGCCTTTCCGCCGCCATGCCGGTGGGCCGCCTGGTGGATGAACTGACCCCCGCCTTGATTGTGGGCCACCTGGCCGGGCGCAGCGATGTGCGCGATGAAGCCACGCCCGCAGCATGAGCGGCAGCCTTGATGCGCTGAACCTGCCGCCGGAAGAAGCGATCCGCTTCTTCCGCGCCAAGGTCAATACGCCAACCCGCGCCTGGGATGATCTGCGGCACGGCGCCCATGCCCGCGCCTGGTCCGTCGCCGGCGTGCAGGCGGATGACATGCTGGCCGATATCCGCCGCGCCATGGACAAGGCGATTGCGCAGGGCACCACGCTGGATGAATTCCGCCGCGATATCGCGCCGCTGCTGGGCGAGCTCGGCTGGGCAGATCGCGGGCCTGGCTATGTCGGCTGGCGGACCCGCGTGATCTATGAGACCAACATGCGCACCGCCTATGCCGCTGGGCGGTATGCGCAGATGACGGACCCTGACGTGCTGGCGGCGCGGCCCTTCTGGCGGTACCGCCACAGCGGCAAGCGCGATGCGCGCAAACAGCATAAGGCCTGGGATGGCCTGGTGCTGCGCGCGGATGATCCGTTCTGGCAAAGCCACTACCCGCCGAATGGCTGGGGCTGCGGCTGCTACGTGCAAAGCCTTGGCCCGCGAGACCTGGCGCGCGCCGGCAAGACAGGTCCGGATGAAGCGCCGCCTGCGGGGACCAGGCCTTACCGAGACCCGACCACCGGCGAGATTTCCGCACTGCCTGCAGGCATTGATCCTGGGTGGGGCTATAATGTCGGCGCAAGCTGGACGCAGGGCGTGGTACCGCAACCGCTTGCAGAGCCGCTTCAGCCTTATCGTGGTGGCGGCCTGCGCCCTTCAGGCCAGCGCCCGGCTGATCTGCCCGCCATGCCGCCCGCACGGCCTTCCAGCGCCACGCCAGCGCCCGCAGGCGGTGATGCGAATTCGGCCATTGACGCCTTCCTGGGCGAGTTTGGCGCCACGCGAGATCGCCCTGCCGTGTTCCGTGATGCATCGGGCACCCGCGTGGTGATCAGCCGCGATCTGTTCCTGAATGCGGATGGCGAAGTGGTGCGGAATGCGCGGCGCTTGCAGAACCTGGCGCTGCTGGCCGAGGCGATCAAAGACCCGGATGAGATTTGGATGGACTGGGTCGAGACGCCAGGCGGTGGCTTGCACCTGCGCCGGCGCTATCTGCGCCGCTTGGCGGGCGCGGCGGCGGGGCTTGCCGTGCTGGAATGGACTTCGGCGGGCTGGTTCGGTGCCGCGCTGCTGGCGGCGCGCGCCACGGCGTATCTGGAAAAGCAGCGATCCGGCGCGCTGGTGTATCGCCGAGAGGAAGAGAACCCATGAAACTGATCCGCACCCTACTCCGCCGCTTCGGCTATGCGCTGATCCCGCTCAACGCCGTGGATTACGTGGATATCCGCATCGCGGTCTTCGCGGCGCAATACAGCTACGCGGCGGAACTGAAGGGCATCTCGGATCAGGAAGCCATCGCCAACCATGCGGTCATTCGCGCGCTGGACCCGGTGCAGACGGAAAGCAGCAAGCGCGCCTGGGCTGCCTTGCTCGCGGCGGTGGAGGAGCATTTCTGACCATGGAGCCAATCATGCAAGCCTTATTTGAGACTTTTGTGATTCTGGTCCTGACGCTTTTGGCGATCATTGGGCTTGGCGGCTTTATCTTCCTGTTCGCACCGAAAGAAACAAAACGCTGGTTGACGGAAAAATACCCGCCAGAGGACCGCTAACCATGACCGGCGTGCGCATCACCATCAACACTGCCGAATTTCGCGATGCCATCCAGGGCCTGGGCGCGCTCATGCGCCGCCCGCAGGCCGCGATGGCCGAGATCGGCGAAGCGCTGATCCTATCCACCCAGGAACGCGCGGCGGCTGAGCAATCGCCAGATGGCGTGGCCTGGCCAAAGCTGAACCCTGGCTATGCGGCGGCGAAGCGTGGCGGTTCCATGCTGCGAGAGACCGGGCGGCTGCTGGGCAGCCTTTCGCGCAAGGTTGATGGCAACCGCGTGGTGGTCGGCACGAATGTGATTTACGCCGCCATCCATCAATTTGGCGGCACCATCCGCCCCAAGGCAGGCGGGCGGCTTGCCTTCCGGCTTGGGCGCACCCGTGTATTCGCGCGCAGCGTGCGCATTCCGGCGCGGCCATGGCTTGGGGTTTCGGATGCGGACCGGGCAGAGATCATGGCGATCTTTCAGGACCACGCGCGGCGCGCGATGCGCGGCGCGTGAAGAACCGCATACGGGCGCGCTACAGGCGGGAAGGCCGCCAGGGCGCCCCATGCGGGCGTCACGGTCTTTTGAAGGCGCCTGACCCGGCTCTTAGGGCTCTTATTCGCTCTTAATCGCGCTGGGTCTCAGCAGCGCATCGCGCGCGCGCGAGGATGGGCGCCGTGCGGACGACTGTCCGCATCAATTTTGCGGGCCAGCACTGCCAGTAAGGAGGTGATGAAGCAGCTCCATATCTTCCGCGCCGGCATCCACCAGCCCATGCAAGGTGGTGCGCTTGAGTTTCGTGAGGCCGATCTGGCCGCGACTGCCGCTGCCTATGATCCGACGCTTGGTGAAGCGCCCTTGGTTGTCGGCCATCCGAAAACCGATGCCCCGGCCTATGGCTGGGTGCGCGCTTTGCGTGCCGAAGGCGGCGACCTGGTGGCGGAACCGCATCAGGTGGAACCCGCCTTCGCGGAGATGGTGCAGGCGGGCCGCTTCAAGAAAATCAGCGCGTCCTTCTACACGCCGAACCACCCATCCAATCCGAAGCCCGGCGCATTCTATCTGAAGCACGTCGGCTTCCTGGGCGCTGCCGCGCCAGCGGTGAAGGGGCTGCGCGATGTCGCCTTCGCCGCGGATGATGCGGATGTGGTGACGCTGGAATTCGCCGCCGATGGCGCGGTGAGCGGTTGGCGCCTTTCCTGGCTGCTGGCCGATGTTGGCGGGCTGTTCCGTGGCATCCGCGATTGGATGGTCGCGAAGGAAGGCGTGGAAGCGGCAGAGAAGCTGCTGCCCGCGCAAACCGTGCAACGCATGACGGATGAAGCCGCACGAATGCAGGGCGAAGCCGATGCCGCCCGCGCCGCCGCCATTCCGCCCCCCGCTTTTGCCGAAGACCAGAAACAGGAGACTGTGACAGTGCCGACTGAAAAAACGGATGATGCGGATCGCATCGCCGCGCTTGAAGCGCGCGAACGCGATTTGCAGGTGCGCGAAGCCGCCTTCGCCGAAGCGGAAGCTGCGCGGCGCAATGCCGCAATGGTGAGCTTGACCGAAAAGCTGGTTGCCGAAGCGCGCATCCCGCAAGGGGTGGTGCCGCGCATCCTGGCTTTTGCCGCCAGCCTGCCGGTTACGGGTGAGGTTTCCTTCACTGAAGGCAATGCCACCGTAAAGGAAGCGCCGCTGGATGCCTTCCGTGCCGTTCTATCCGCGCTGCCCGCGCGTGTGGAATTCCGCGAAGTGGCGCCTGCTGGCCAGGTTGAATTCGCCGCTGATGATCCCGTCGCCATCGCCGCCGCCGCCCAGGCCTATCAGGTCGAACGCGCAGCGGCGGGCCAAAGCGTTTCAATGGCCGCCGCCGTTGAACATGTCACGAAAAGGAGTGCTGCGTGAGCAACCCGCTTTTGATGAAGGGCTTCACCGCTGGTGGCGCCATCAACCCTTACCGCATCGTGCGGTTTTCTGCCGCCGATACGGTGGTGCAGGCCGCCGCCGCGACCGAGAGCGTGTTCGGGGTCAATGCTGACCTGACCATTGCGTCCGGTGAGCGTGTGGAAGTCATGACGCAGGGCATCGCCTGGGTGGAAGCTGGGGCCGCCATTACCATTGGCGCGCTGGTTACCGCTGACAGCGTTGGCCGTGGCGTTGCCGCCGCGCCGGGCGCTGGCGTCAATAACCGCCATGTCGGTATCGCGCTGGATGCGGCTGTGGCCGCCGGCGATCAAATCCGCGTTCTGCTGAGCCCTGGCTCGGTCCAAGGTTAAAGAAGGAACACCCAGATGGCCACGACCGCCTTTCCCGTAAATCCGAACCTGACCGCCATCGCGATTGGCTATAAGAACCGCGATGTTGATCTGATTGCCGATCTGGTGCTGCCCCGCACGGGGCGCGTCGGCAAGGCATTTCGCTACACGCGTTATTCGGCGGCTGACCCCTACACCCTGGTGTCCACCCGCGTGGCGCGGCGTGCTGAGCCCACCATGATTGATTTCGGTGGCACCATCGTCAATGACGAATGCATTGATTTCGGCCTGGATGACATTCTGCCGAATGATGAAGTGATCGCGTGGGAGGAAATGCAAAAGCCTTCCAGCGGTGGGCCGGTTTCGCCCATGGCAAAGTCCACGTCCTTGCTGACCAGCCTGCTGATGTTGGACCGCGAAGTGCGCGTGGCGAACCTGGTCTTTGCGCAGGCAACCTACCCGGCGGCCAACCGTGTGCTGCTTTCCGGCACTAGCCAATGGTCTGATTTCACCAATTCCAACCCTGTGCAGGCGATTATGGCGGCGCTGGATGTTCCGCTGTTCCGCCCCAATACCCTGGTGTTTGGCCAGGCGACCTGGACGCAGCTTCGCCAGCATCCGCGTATGGTCACCGCCATCCTGGGCAACCAGGTGAACGCCGGTGCTGTCACGCGCGAACAGGTGGCTTCTTTCTTCGAAGTCCAGCGGGTGATTGTTGGCGCCGGCTTCGTGAATACGGCGCGTAAAGGCCAGGCGGCCACGATGTCCCGCGTGTGGGGCAAGCACGCCGCGGCGCTGTTCATTTCCGAAGATATGGCGAATGCCGATCAGCCGACCTTCGGCTTCACGGCGGAATTCGGCCAGCGTATCGCGGGCACGATGGATGAACCCAAGATGGGTCTGCGCGGTTCCGTGCGGATCCGCGTGGGTGAAAGCGTCAAGGAAGTGATCGCCGCGAATGACGCCGGCTACTACTTCGAAAACGCGGTGGCCTGATCATGGCGAAGGACACCCAGAAAATCCGCGCGCTGCGCAACCTTGATGTTGACGGCGTGCGTATTCAGGAAGGCGCGGTGGCTGAAATCCGCCGCGACCTGGTCCCCGAACTCATCGCCCTGGGCGCGGTGGATGATGAGGTCGAGGAAGCGCCGGTGGCTGATGGGGATGAGGCCGCCGGCGCATCTTCCACCGGCAAGCAGCCGAAGCAGCCCAAGCAGCCCAAGGAATAATCTGTGACCGCTTACTGCACACCGCAGGATCTGATTGACCGCTTCGGGCAGGCCGAAATCGCGCAGCTTGCGCCGGCCCTGCTTGGCCAGGTTGATACTGCGCGGGTGCAGCGTGCCTGTGATGACGCGGGCGATATCGTGGATGGTTATCTCCGCCCACGCCACACGCTGCCGCTTTCAGCGGTGCCGCGCCTGCTGGTGAAGCTTTCCGCCGCCATCGCGCGTTTTGAATTGCATTTGGGCGGGGACCGCCAGCCAACCGACCAGGTGCGGCAGGACCGCGACCAGGCCATCGCCTTCCTGAAGGATGTCGCGGCGGGCAAGGCTGATCTTGGCATTGATGCCAGCGGCAATGAACCGCAGGAAGATACCACCGCAGTGCGCTTCAAGCCCGGCACGCCCGGTATCGCGAATGAAGATTTGGGCGCCTATCGCTGGGGTGGCCCGCTATGATCGGCGCGCTGGAAGATGCGATCATCGCGAAGCTTAAAGTGGCCTTCGCAAACCGCCTCAAGGAAATAGACCACAGGCCCGCGAAGTTTGACGCGGATGAGCTGCTGCGCATTCTGACCATGGCGCCCGCGATTTACGTGGCCTTCCTGGGCTGCCAGCGCAGCGAACGCCCACCTGGTTCCATGCGCGCCACCTATGGCGTCTACATGGTTGCCATGAATGCCAGCGGTGAGCGCGCGCGCCGGCGTGGTGATGAAGCCACGATTGGCGCTTATGAGATGTTTGTGCTGACCGCCGCCACGCTGGAACGCTGGGTGCCGGAAGGTGCCGCTGGCCCGATTGAAGTGCAAAGCTGCGAGAACCTTTACGCATCGGTCTTCGAAAAGAACGGCATCACGGTTTATGGCTTGGTGTGCGATGTGCCGATGCAGATCCAGGATGGCTGGGGTGTGCCGGTGCTGGATAATGCCGCGCCTGGTGCGGGCGAAGATGCCAATGCGCCGCCATCCTTCCTGGACAACTTCATCACCTTCCATGCGGATCAAGACGTTCCGCCCTTCGGCAATGTCGCCACGCCCCCGCCCGCGCCGACATCCGGCGCCAATCGCGCCGATGCTGTGCTGCGCGTGACCCTTCCAACAAATTGAGGCGCCCCGATGTTCGTCAAGCCCGCCCATCCTGACCTGCTGGTCGCCAACCCGGAAGCCCGCCCGCCCATGCCGCGCCATCTGCCGGCAGAAGGCGCCGAAGTGCCCGATAGCCAATACTGGCGCCGACGCATCGCGGATGGCGATGTGGTCCTGGCCCAGCCATCCAAGCGCCGCAGTGGCGAGAAGGAGTAACCGATGTCCGGTTCCATCAGTTTCAATAATATCCCGAACAGCATCCGCGTACCCGGCAGCTATGTGGAATTCGACAATTCGCGCGCTTTGCGTGGGTTGAACGATTGGCCGGCGCGCGTGCTGATCATGGGCCAGCGCCTGACGGCTGGCACCATTGCCCAGGGCGTGCCGATCCGCGTGATTGATGCGGCCCAGGCCCGCACCTTCTTCGGCCGGGGCAGCAACCTGGCGCATATGTTCGAGGCCTGGTTCGCCAACCTTTCCCTGGTGGAAGTCTGGGGCATCGCCATGGATGATGTTGGCGGCGGCACCTTTGCCACCGGCACCATCACTATCACCGGGCCTTCCACCGCCGCCGGCGTGATCGCGCTTATGATTGGTGGTCGGCGGATTGAGGTGCCAGTCGCATCCGGCACGGCGGCCACCGCCATCGCCACCGCGATCAGTGCCGCCATTAACGCCGCGCTTGACCTGCCCGTCACCAGCTCGGTCGCGGCAGCGGTGGTGACACTGACGGCGCGGCATCGCGGTGAAATCGGCAACGCGATTGATGTGCGCCATTCCTTCCTGGCGACGGATGTGCTGCCCGCAGGCACGGGCCTGACCATTGTGGCCATGGCTTCCGGCGCGCAAAACCCCGTGGTGACCACGGCGCTGGATGCGGTGGCGGAAACCTGGTTCACGGATTTCGTCACGCCCTGGACGGATGCGACCAATATGGCGGCGCTTGAAGCGCGCATGGCCACCAATTGGGGCCCGCTGGTGCAGCGTGATGGTCATGGCTGGGCCGGGCTGTCCGGCGCGCATGGCACGCTGACGACCTATGGCGCAGGCCGCAATTCGCCGAATGTCAGCATCATCGGCATGCGTGGTTCGCCCACGCCGCCTTGGGAATGGGCCGCGCAGCTTGCCAGCATCTGCGTCCCCGCGCTGGCGATTGACCCCGCCCGCCCGGTGCAGACTTTGCAATTGCCGACGATGGTGGCGCCGCTCATCAGCCAGCGCTTCACCTTCCAGGAACGCGATTTGCTGCTGCGCGATGGCATCAGCACCTTCCGCGTGAATGATGCCGGCCAGGTGTTCGTGGAACGTGTGATCACCACCTATCAGACCTCGCCTTCCGGCGCGGAGGACATCAGCTATTTGGATATCGAGACGGTGAAGACCCTGTCCTATATCCGCTACGATCTGCGCACGATGATCGCGCTGCGCTTCCCGCGCCACAAGCTG
>JADCES010000300.1 GCA_020250005.1 Roseomonas sp. | reverse complement strand
TGCAGCACGGCAACCACCGCCTGTTCATGCCCGCCACCAAAGCCAGTGCGGCCGAAATACTGGCCAGCTTCCACGCCAATGCCGGCACGGCGGAGTGAGAAGCGCGGAATGAGGTAGCCGGAAGCGGAATTCGCATCTGCCCAGGCCAGCGCCTTGCCGCGCATCTGTTCCAGACTCATGATGCCGCTATCGGCGCGCACCACCATCACGGAAAGATAATGGATGGACCCATCCGCTTCCTCCGCGACAAAAAGCGGCTCCACCCCGCCATTGGTATCAAGCCAGGCGCCGGCATAGGCAGAAGCGCCAAGAGCGGCGATTTCAATCTGCTTCGCGCTGAAGGCTTGCAGCACGCCGGCATAATCAGACGCGGGGAAAAGCCTGGTCGGCACACCAAAGGTACGTTCCAGCAAATCGCGATAGGCGCCAAAGCGGCCCAGGCGATCAGCTTCATTCTCACCGCCCATCAGCCCGATGCGCAGTTGCGGCACCTGATCGGCCCAGGGCCTGCGGCCCGGCGCGGGAAAGCCTTCGGTGAAGGTCTCTGTCCGGCGCGGTGTCCAGACCTGCGCTTGGGCAAGGCTTGGCAGCAGGGCAGCGCCAGCGGCAAGCCCGGCAAGGGAACGGCGGGTGATCATGGTTTGATCTCCTGTTTGGGGGAAAATCAGGCAGCGACCAGGCTGCGCGGTGTCGCGCCCACGGCCTCAGCGGCTTCTTCGGCGAATTCTTCCTCGGTCACGCCATAAACCTCGCGGATGCGGGCGGCGCTGAGCTCGGCGGGCGGGCCATCAAACACCACGCGCCCGGCATTCAAGGCGACAATACGGTCGCAATAATTGCGCGCCGTGGTCAGGTCATGCAGATTAACCAATACGGTCAGGCCATCGCGGTTAACATCGCGCAGCGAATCCATCACAATTTTCGAATTGCGCGGGTCGAGTGAGGCAATCGGCTCATCGGCCAGGATCAGGCGCGGATTCTGCATCAGCGCGCGCGCAATCGCGACCCGCTGCTGCTGCCCACCAGAAAGTGTATCCGCGCGTTGCAGCGCGGCCTCGGCCAGGTCAAAGCGATCAAGCGCGGTCAGCGCCATGGCGCGTTCCTCGGCGGTGAACATCTTGAACATGGAAGTCAGCATGGGGCGCTGATTGAGCCGCCCAACCAGCACATTCGTCAGTACATCAAGCCTCTGCACCAGGTTGAATTGCTGGAAGATCATGGCGGAACGCATGCGCCAATCGCGCAAAGCCCGGCCCTTCAGCTGGGTCACATCCTGGCCATCGAAAATGATGCGGCCTTCGCTTGGCTCCGTCAGGCGATTGATCATGCGGAGCAGCGTGGATTTGCCTGCGCCAGAACGCCCGATCACGCCCACCATCTGCCCGGCTGGGATAGACAGGCTAACGCCATCCACCGCCGTTTTGCTGCCAAAGCGCCGCGTCAATCGTTCGATTTCCAGCATGGAGACCCCGGTTTTCATGACCGTGGCGTAGCAATGCTGTGTGACACGTGAATGACAGCCGTATGAAGGATCGGAGTCCTTGGCGCGTGAGGGGGCTGACCGTCCTCTCGCACCCTAATTCGAGGTAGCGCGCCCAAACCCGCGACATGATTGCACTTTGATGACAGGTTCCATAGACAGAACGCGATGAAGCACCCGACTTTCCCGCGTTACACTGACCGTTGCGGCTTCAATGCCCTGCTGCCGCCATGCGCAGCATCCGCCCCGGCGAAGGGGGATATCGCTGCCGATCATGTTGTTGTGGGCGCTGGCTATACCGGCCTTGCCGCTGCGCGGCGCCTGGCCGAACTTCAGCCCCAAGCCCGCATTATCGTGATTGAAGCGACCGAGGTCGGTGAAGGCTCATCCGGGCGCAATTCGGGTTTCGCCAGCCCGCGTGATCTTCCCTCAGGCCCGAGCGACGCCGACCTTAAGCGTGCAGAGGCGCTCAATCGCTTCACGGAAGAAGGCTGGGCCTGGCTGATGGCGCCCATTGAAGCGCACGGCATTGATTGCGGCCTGCGAGTTTCCGGTCGCATCAAGGCTGCCGCCACCGATCTTGGCGCAAAGCAGGTCCGCGCCTTGGAAGCGGCCGTGAAAGTAGCAGGCTTGCCGCACCAGCTATGGGATCGCGGCGCGCTGCAAGAACGCATCGGCACCAGCTATTACCAAATGGCGCTTTATACCGAGGATGGCTATCTGCTTGACCCTGCGGCGCTGATCCGTGGTCTGGCTGATACCTTGCCTGCCAATGTTGCGCTCTATGAAAACACGCCTTTGCTTTCAATGCAGCGTCGGGGAAATTGGCATCTGGAAACACCAGCCGCGCGCATCACGGCGCCCTCGGTTATCATGGCGACCAATGCTGCCATCCGGCATTTTGGCCGGCTACGTGACAGGCTCGTGACCATCTATACTTATGCGGCGCTCACTGAAGCCTTGAATGCCAAGGATGCGCCGCAGCTTGGCAGCATGCCGGTTTGGGGCTTGCTGCCTTCGCATCGTCTGGGCACCACGGTGCGGCGCGTTGGGCCGGATCGGCTTTTGGTGCGGTCCATGTATGCGCATGAACGGCCAGTACCCGCGCCGCGCGTGCGGGAAACGCTGCTATCCTGCTTTCATCGGCGCTATCCAGGGCTTGCCCATATCGGGTTGGATCAGGTCTGGGGCGGCACGACGGCGCTTACCATGAATGGCGCGCCCTGGTGGGGCCAGGTTGAGGAAGGGCTTTATGCCTCAGCCGGTTGCAATGGTTCTGGCATTGTGAAGGGCAGTATTCTTGGCAAGCGTCTTGCCGAATTGGTGCTCGGCCAGTGCAACCAGGATGATGTGCGCGCCGTTTGGGGGCTCGCCAATTGGGTGGCACCAGAGCCCTTTCGTTCGATCGGCTTTGAACTCATTGCCTTTCGGGAACGACGCCTTGCAGGTTTGGAAACCTGAGGTCAAACGGCGCTGGGGCTTGATCCTCGGTCCCCGCTGACGCAGCCTGCGCACCTTGAACGGGAGGAACCCAATGCAAAGACGCGCCCTGCTTGCCGCAACCCTGGCCATGCCGGCCCTGCCCCGATTGTCTCGCGCGCAGGAAACCTGGCCCTCCCGCTCCGTTTCCGTGCTGCTTGGCTATCCGCCAGGTGGAGTCACGGATTTCGCGGCGCGCGGCGTTGTGGATCGCATGGGGCGCGAATTGGGCCAGACATTGGTGGTGGATAACCGCCCGGGTGCTGCGACCGCGGTTGCCAATAACGCCGCCGCCCAGGCTCGGCCAGATGGCTATACGCTGCTGATGGGAACCTCCACCCTTGCGATCAACCCGGCGCTGCAACCCAATCTACAGCCGCGCGATCCGGTGGCGGCACTCACGCCAATCGGCATGGTGTTCCGCACGGCCTTCATCCTGCATGTGCATCCATCATTGCCGGTGCGCAACACGGCGGAGCTGATCGCCTATGCCAAGGCCAATCCGGGCCGCGTGAATTTCAGCTCCTCGGGCACCGGCGCGGTCAATCATCTTTGCCTTGAACTGTTCCGCGCGCGCGCCGGGATTGATGTGGTGCATGTGCCCTATCGCGGTGGCGCGGCGGCCTTGATTGATTTGCGGCAAAATCGCGTGCAGGCCATGTTCAGCGCGGTGCAGGAAGCCCTGCCTGCGGTCCGCGAAGGTGCGACACGCGCACTCGCCATCTCCTCCAAGGAACGGGTTGCGCTACTGCCGGATTTGCCCCCCGTGGCGGATGCGCTGCCCGGCTTTGATGGGGTATTCTGGCAGGGGCTGTTCGGCCCGGCCGGTCTGCCCGCGCCGATTGTGGCGCGCGCCGCACAGGCCTTGGCGGTGGCAACGCGCGATCCGGACCTGATCGCGCGCATGGGCGAACAGGGTGTGGTGTTGCAAACCGGCGGTCCTGAGGTTTTGGCGCGCACCCTTGCCGAAGAATTGGTCATGTGGGGCGACCTGATCCGCAGCCAGAACATCAAGGTTGAATAATCGGGGCTTGGCCCCGGCTTAAAGCTTGCTAGGTTCGGGTCAGGTCAGCGCCCCCGCGCTGCCACGGACGGGAGATAAAACATGAACTGGAAGAACCGCCTTTGGGGCGCGGCGCTGACCGCTGCCCTGATGGCCATGGGCATGAGCAGCGCGGATGCGCAGCAGCAGCCCAAAACCTTGCGCATCGCCATGACCGCGACCGATGTGCCCACCACGACCGGCATGCCGAATAACGGGTTTGAGGGCATGCGCTTCCTTGGCTATCCGGTATTTGAATCACTGGTGCTGTGGGATTTGTCGCGCGCCGATCAGCCGGCGGGGATCAAGGCGGGTCTCGCGGAGCGCTGGGAACAGGATGCCAATGACCCGCGCATCTGGCGCTTTCATTTGCGCCGTGGCGTGACCTTCCATGATGGTACGCCCTTCAATGCCGATGCGGTGCTGTGGAATTTCGACCGCTTCTTCAAGAATGACAGCCCGCAATTCGATGCAACCGGCAGCGCCATCACGCGCGGGCGCATCCCCGTGCTGGAATCCTACCGCAAGGTGGATGATTTTACCTTCGAGACGACCACCACGCGGCCGGTTTCCTATTGGCCATTCCTGGCGGTTTATGTGCTGATCACCTCCCCCAATTCCTTTGAACAGGCGGGGCGTGATTGGGCGCGGGTCGCGGCTTTGCCGCCGGCGGGTACTGGCCCTTTCCGGCTGACCCGCTTTGTGCCGCGCCAATCGGCAGAACTTTCGCGCAACGATAATTACTGGGATGCGTCGCGCCGTGCCAAGCTTGATCGCATCATTCTGCTGCCCATGCCGGAAGCGAATACGCGCCTTGCCGCGCTGCGTTCCGGCCAGGTGGATTGGATTGAAGTGCCACCACCCGATGCGATTGGATCGCTCCGTCAGGCAGGCTTCAATATCGTGACCAATTCCTACCCGCATGTCTGGCCCTGGGTTTTTGCCTCGGGCCGCGCCAATAGCCCGGTGGCTGATGTGCGCGTGCGTCAGGCGCTGAATTACTGCATTGACCGCGATGGCATGGTGCAATTGCTGAATGGCACGGCGGAACCATCGGTGGGCTTCGTGAAGGCGAATGACCCGACCTTCGGCAATCCGCAAAACCGCTACCGGCTGGACCCGGCGCGAGGCCGCGCCTTGCTCGCGGAAGCGGGCTATAACGCCCAGCGTCCGCTGACGCTCAAGGTCGGCATTTCCAATTCAGGTTCGGGGCAGATGCTGCCACTGCCGATGAATGAATTCCTCCAGCAATCGCTGCAACAGAATTGCGGCGTGCGCGTCAATTTCGATGTGGTGGAATGGAATACGCTGCTCGCAGCGCTGCGCTTCCCGCCGGATCAACCGGCCTGGCTGGGCGCGGATGCGGTGAATATCAGCCTTTATTCATCCGATGCCTCAGCTTTTGCGCGCTGGTTCCTCTCATCCAATTTCGCGCCGCGCGGTTCAAATAATGGCCATTGGCGGGATGACCAATTCGATGCCGCCTTCGCCGAATTGGAACGCGAACGCGACCCGGCGAAGATCAACCAACTGCTTGCCACCGCCCATGCGCGGCTGGTGGATAATCCCCCCTGGCTTTGGATTGTGCATGATTTGAACCCCCGCGCCATGAGCCGGCGCGTGACGGGCTTCACCTCCGCGCAATCCTGGTTCCAGGATTTGACGACGGTGGATCTGCGCTGAAACACGCGCGCGGTCAGCATCCGTGCTAAGGGAAAGGGGCAGTCCTGGACTGCCCCTTTTCTGTTGAAGGTCGCCACCCATGATCGCTGGCCTCGCCACGCTGCTTTGCTGCCAATTGATCGGGGAGGCGCTAGCGCGCTGGCTTTCCCTGCCTGTGCCCGGCCCGGTGATCGGCATGGCCTTGCTATTCGCCGCACTGCTCCTGCGCGGTGGGGAGGCACCGCGGGACCTCGCGCAAAGCGCCGATGGGCTTTTGGCCAATCTTGGCCTGTTGTTTGTGCCCGCCGGGGTTGG
>JADCES010000030.1 GCA_020250005.1 Roseomonas sp. | reverse complement strand
GAATTTATGGAAACTGCCGACATGGTCATAATGCAGGTGGGGAATTACCACATCTTCGACCATGTCGGGGTCCACGCCGATCAGTTTCAGGCTTTCAATTGGGCAGCGCAGGTAATTGCGCTTACGCTTAGCGGCGACTTCCGCCGTGAAGCCAGTGTCAATGATCACGGCGCGGTCTTCATTCACCGCCGCCCAGACAAAATAATCCATCGGCATGGGCGCATCATGCGGGTCACCGCCAATGAAATGCTCGGCGCGCTTGGCATCGCGCATGGCGTAACGCAGCGCATAGACGCGGTATTCGGGTTCACTCATGCCATATGCTCCTGTCGTAGAGGCTCCATGCCAAGCGCGAGGCCAACCATGGAGGCATCGCGCAGAACGGAAAGAAAATCGCCTGGCTGATTGGCATCGCCAACCACGGTAAAGGGAATGCCGCTGGCTTCAACGGCGGGCAGCGTATCAAGGTTGGGCAGCGCGCCGATGGCGGCGATGATATGCGTCACGCCGGCAATCTCTCGCGTTACGCCATCCTCGGTGAAATGCAGCGTATCGCCCTCCAGCCGCGCATCGCGCACCTTGGTATGGAAGCTGGTGCCGGCTTCGCGCAGGCGGATCATCAGATCGGTGCGGTTATTGCGCGCCATGGCGGGGGCAATGGCAGGCAGCGCTTCAAGGATTGAGATGTGGCAGCCGCGCTGGATCAGCACATCCGCGACTTCCAGCCCAACAATGCCGCCACCAATCACCGCAAGCCGCGCGCCTTTGGGCACCAAAGCTGGATTGGCAATCACATCCCAGGCTTGCAGCGGTGCGGCACCGGGCAGGTTCAGCGGGCGCGGCTTGGCGCCGGTCGCCACCACCACATGATCCGGCGCGAATGCCGCGATGGCGTCCGCCGTGGCTGCCACGCCATAGCGCACCGGCACGCCAAGCGCGGCCACCTGATCCCAACGCCAGGACCAGGCGGGGCGCACTTCCTCCTTACCTGGCGCTGCCACAGCCAAATGAATCTGCCCGCCGGCGCGCGCGGATTTTTCCCAAATTTCCACCTGATGGCCGCGTGCGGCGGCAAGGCGCGCAACCTCCGCCCCCGCCAAGCCGGCACCCAAGATCAGTACGCGCTGTTTCACCGGGGCCGGCGCGAATGGCCCATCAATGAATTCTGGCGCTTCCAATTCCGTGCCCAGCATGGGGTTCACCACGCAGGCAACATCACGTTCCAGCGTCAGCCGCTCAAAACACACATTGCAGGAAATGCAACCGCGAATGGCGACCTTGCTTTCACCAAATGCCTTGCGCGGCCAATGCGCATCCGCTGTCAGCGCGCGGCCGAGTGAAATATAATCCGCCGCCCCCGAAGCCAATACCGCTTCCGCATCTGCGGGCGAGAGAATGCGCCCGGCGATAATGGTCGGGATTGAAACCGCATCCGTGATCGGCTTTGCATGCGGTTCCAAAGTGCGGCGCGGCATGGAAGGCGGCTGAATGCAAAAGCGTGACAGTTCCGGGCTTTCATTCGTACCACCCGAAAGATCAAGCGCTGTCACCCCCGCCGCTTCCAAAAGCTTGGCGAGTTCCACCATTTCCTCAGTCTTGTAGCCAGCATCGCAATATTCGGTGCAGGAAATCCGCACCCAAAGCGGGAAATCCGGCAGCGCATCACGCAGCCGATGCACCGTTTCCAACAGCAGCCGCGCGCGGTTTTCGAGCGACCCGCCATAGCGGTCCGTGCGCTTATTGATCCGCGGCGTCAGAAACTGGTGAAACAGATAACCATTGGCGGCATGCAGTTCCACCGCATCATAGCCGGTCTGCCAAAGCCGCCTGGCGGCCGCAACAAAATCCTTCTGGATTTCGGTGATTTCCCGCTGATCGAGCGGCCGCACCTCATCGCCCGTATTCGGATTGCGCCAGGGCGAAGGCCCCACCGGTTCCATATTCAACACCATCCGGCGCAGCAGCGCGCCGCGGTGATTGATCTGCCCGACCGTCACGCAATCATGCCGCTTGATGCCTTCCACCAACCGCGCCAGGCCAGGGATGAAGCGGTCATGATAAATCCAGAGTGAATTGTTATGCGCCCGCCCACCCGCACTCACCGCCATGGCTTCCGTCACAATGGCAGCGACACCACCCTTGGCGCGTTCTTCGTAATAGGCGCGGTCGCGTTCCGTTGAAAGCCCATCGCTGGTGCTGAAATTCGTGCCCATCGGCGCCATGATGAGCCGGTTTTTCATCCGGAGCGGCCCAATCCGCCCCGGCTGTTGCATCAGCAAACTCATGCTGCGTTACTGCGCCTTATCCGCATCCAACACGGCTTGCACCGCCGCCGGATCGCATTTGATGGAAACGCCCGCGCGTTCCAATTGCAGCTTCATAGGCACGCGGCTGTCCAGATTTTCCCAGCCGCGATTCAACGCCTCATTCATTTCTTCCAGTGCCAAATTGCAGAAGCGCATCGGCACATTCAATTCGCGGCCCATCGTCACCGCCAAAGTCACATCCTTATGCGCAAGCTTCAGCGCAAAGGCGGGCGGATCATATTTATCGACCAGGAATTGATCCGTGATGCGATCAAAAGTGCGCTTGCGCCCCAGCGCGCCCTGGCGCACAGCCTTCCAGAGATCAAGCGGGTCCATGCCCGCCTTCACGCCCATGGAAAACACTTCTGCCATCGCGGTCTGGATCGCATAGCCCGCCATATTGTGCACAAGCTTCGCCACCGTTGCGGTACCAATCGGGCCGATATAGGCGGCCTGATCACCAAAGGCGTCCAGCACCTTTTTATATTTATCGAAAACTGCCTTGTCGCCGCCGACCCAGATGGCGAGCTTGCCGGTCTCCGCCCCCTTCGGGCCACCGCTGACAGGCGCATCAAAACCATAAGCGCCCTTGGTCGCGAGTGCTTCAGCCATGCGCTTCATCAGCGCCTGCGAATTGGTGGAAAGGTCGAAATAGGCTGCGCCCTTTTGTACCCCGGCCAGAATGCCATCGGCGCCGAAGATCACCGGCTCCACTTCCTTGGGGCCAGGCAGGGACGTGAAAATCACCTCGCATTGTTCCGCGACCGCCTTGGGTGTTTCCGCCCAGGTCGCGCCTGCGGCCAGCCGATTGGCGCCGGCTTCGCGGCGGATGTCATGCACCACCAGTTGATAGCCGGCCTTTTGCAGATTGGCGGCCATGAAGGCGCCCATGGTGCCAAGGCCAATGAATCCGATTTTCATGGCATCAGCCCTTCTTCGCCTGATCCTGCGCTTCAAAGACATCAACGGCGACATGCGCTGCCGTCATGGCGGAAGGCCAGCCAGAATACATGGAAAGATGCGTGATGATTTCGGCGATTTCCTCACGCGACAGGCCATTGGTCAGGCCGCGGCCAATATGGCTGTTCAACTGATCCTGCCAGCCAAGCGCCACCAAGGCAGCAATCGTCACCATGGAACGGTCGCGCTTGGCAAGCTGTGGGCGTTCCCAGACATCGCCATAGACATATTGGTGGGTCATTTCCACCAGCTTCGGGAAATCCGGATTGATGCGGTCGCGGCGCGCAGAGGGTGGGGCTGCCATGGAAGTCTCCTCATTCGGTGTCGCACAGCGCCAGCAGAGGAATGGCTGAGCGCACAGCGCACCCAAGGCCTGACCTTCCCCCGCTTATTCTGTGTTGTGCGTATCCTGCGACCAGTATGGCCGCGCCGCAAGCCGCGGTCAGACCTCCGTGATACGCCGCGCGGCAAGGTCAAGCGCCGCCGTCACGGTCGCCGCGCGCACAGCCGCGCGATCACCTGGGAAGACATGGCGTTCCACCACGGTCGGCGCGCCTTCACGCGCGCAACCGATGAATACCAGCCCTACCGGCTTGCCTGGCGTGGCGCCACCTGGCCCCGCAATGCCGGTGCAGGAAAGGGCGAGCGAAACACCCGTGCGCGCGCGCGCCCCTTCCGCCATTTGGCGCGCCACTTCTTCACTCACCGCGCCATGCACCGCCAGGGTTTCGGATGCCACGCCGACCATCTTCTGCTTGGCGTCATTCGCGTAAGTCACAAAGCCCGCCATCACGACGGAAGATGAGCCCGCAATCGCCGTCAGCGCCGCGGCAATCAAGCCGCCGGTGCAGGATTCCGCTGTCGCCAAGGTCATGCCCTTGGCATCCATCTGCGCCAGTAAACTGCGCGCCTGATCGAGTGTGGCTTCTGGCAGCATGGGTCAGATCACTCCCGGCAAAAGGGGGCGCGCCAGGATCAGCGCCAAGGCCACCAGCGCGCCCGCGACAATATCATCCAGCATGACACCAAAAGCGCCTTCTTGCTGATCTGCCCAGGAAATCGGCCAGGGTTTCAGGATATCGAAAACGCGAAACAGGCCAAAGGCAATCACCACGCCCCAGATGCTGGCACTCACACTCAAGCCTGCGAGGGCCAGTAACATGCCGGCGGCCTCATCCACCACAATCCAGCCAGGGTCTTGATTGGGTGTGTCGCGCAGCACTTCGCGCACGGCGTAAAAGCCGATGATCGAGATCAGCAAGGCGAGTAGTAACACAGCAAGCGGCCCCACTAAGACCAACGGCAAAACCACCAAGGACCCCCAAGTGCCGGGTGCTGGTTTCAGCCGGCCAATGCCGCCCATAGTCGCAACCAGCAAGGGCAGATTCATGTGCCTACTTCGCGCTGGCAAGCCAGCTTGCCATGGGGTGTGGTGCAGTGGCGGGCGGATTCTGGCGCGCGCGATAAATCACGGCACCTTCGACAATGCGCTGCACGTAATTGCGCGTCTCAGCGAAGGGGATCATTTCCATCCAATCGAGCAAATCACGCTCCCCGCGCAGCGGATTGCCATAAGTCACCAGCCATTCATCAATGCGCCGCGGCCCGGCATTATAGGCCCCCGCTGCCATCACGAGCGAGCCTTCAAAGCGCCCAAGCATTTCATCCAGATAGGCCGCGCCAAGCCTGATATTGGCCTGGGGGTCGGCGGTGAGCATTTCAACGCGGAAATTCATGCCAAGCCTGCGCGCAACAAGCTGCGCGGTGGAGGGCAATAACTGCATCAACCCGCGCGCATTGGCGCTGCTAACGGCTTCGGTATCGAAATTGCTTTCCTGCCGCGTGACCGAGAAGATGAAGGCAGGTTCCGGTGATGTCACCGGCACACGGAAGGGAGTCGGCCAGCCTTCCGGCAGCAGGACATCGCCTTCAATCGCCGAAGCCCTTGCGACCCATACGGCGTGATCTGGTCGGCCAATATGATTGGCCAGCCGCACCGTCAGCAACCTGTCCTGCGAATCAGCCGAAACCGCCCGCAAGCGCAGTAGGAAAACCCGTGTGCGGCGCGTATCCCCCAGCTCTGCCAGGGTAGTCACCACGCGGGCCAATTCGCGCTGCGCGAATTCTTGTGCGCGTCTTTGGTCAATTGGCGGCGTTTGCAACTCGCGCAGACGACGGTCGAGCGATTCCTGGCTTTCACCCATCGTGAGTGCGGCAAGCTGGCCATAAAACGCTGTCGGCAATTGCGCAGCAGCGGCGTAGCGTTCCCGCGCGGCGGCATTGGCACCTCGCGCGGCCAGCGCGCGGCCTTCCCAATAAAAGGCGCGCGCGCGGGAAATGACGGAACGTGTGCCTAGCGCCATGGCGACAAAATGCCGTTGTGCCAGAACCGGTTCATTCAAAAAGCGCAGCGCGATGAAGCCCGCCAGGAATTCCGCTTCCAGGCGCCCTTCGCTGCCCATGGGCTGGCCGTGAAAGGCAGCGACGCGGTGCGCATCTTTTGCATTATTCAACCGCAAAAGCTTGCGTGCCAGTATTTGCCGTTCCGCCCAGACCGCGCGCGCGATTTCGGCGTCCATATTCGCCTGAAAGGGTTCCGCCACAATCCAGCTTGCGACCGCATCGGCATCCTGATCGCGCCTGCGCAGCAACCTGGCCCTTTCATATGCCCAACCCAGATCAAGCGGGCGGAGAGCAACCTGGGTTATCTCAGGCTCTCCGGCCAAGGCCATCCGCATTTCGCCTGATCCGCGTGGTACACCGCCCATGCGTTCCAGGGCGCGCTGCGCACCTTGCATGTCGCGCGCGAAAAACAGCCGATCAAAACGCTTCTGGTGATCATCCGCAGTCAGCAGCCGGCCGAATTGCGCCATGATGGACGCCTCTGTAGCAGCATCGCCGGGCGCTTCCACCCAGGCGCGGCGGAGTGTCTGCTGGGCGCCCGCTTCGCCTTGCAGGTCTGGCCCGGCTTCAGTGCTCGGCCGCGGCGCAGCACCGGGTGAATTATCCGGTCCGCGCCGCATCATATCCAGGAAATTGCCTGACTGCGCCTGGGTTCTTGTGCCGCGTGTCAGTGCCTCCGCATGACGGAGCGCAGCAGACAAGCTGCGTGGCGGAAAGGTACTGAAATGCGCCAGCACCAACGCATCATCTGCAGGGCCACCGAAGGCTGCTTCTGCCCGGCGCGCGATGGTATCCGCCAAGGGCCAATCGGGATTCTCACGCAAAAAGCCCACAAGTTCCGCCGCCGTGGCGGGCGCGGTGCGATGCGTGAGGCGCATCCACAGCACGATCTTCGCAACCAAAGGATCGGCGGCGGCGGCATAGGTATCGGCTTCGGCCCAGCGCGCGCCATTGGCGGCAGTGATGGCGGCCTTGCCGGCGGTGATGCGTGCAGCCTGAGATGCAGCGGGTTGTGCAATAGCCGTACCGGGAAGCAGCAGCGGCAGGCTTAGAAGCAACCGGCGCGGAACCTTCATGGCACCACTATCCCCCAAGCCTTATGCGCGCGCCATGGCGTGTTTCAGAAGGCAGGCACAGCGCCGCAATACCGGGCGCGACATCAGCGGGTTGCGGCAGTGTGGTAGGGTCCTCTCCAGGCATGGCAGCGGCGCGCATTTTGGTGGCGACAATGTCAGGATCAACAAGGTTTACGCGCAAGGGCGTGGCCTCAACCTCCTGCGCCCATGTCATCACCAGATGTTCCATGCCCGCCTTGGAGGCACCATACATGCCCCAATAGGCGCGCGGCCTAAGCACTCGCCCGCTGGTGACAAACACCGCCCGCCCCGCGTCGGAAGCGCGCAAAGGCGGGTCGCAGCTGCGGATCAGGCGCCAGCTTGCGGTGAGGTTCACCGCCATCACTTCCGCCCAATCGCGCGGTTCAATATGCGCAACCGGCGTCAGCTTGTTCAAGGCGCCCGCATTATGCACCAGAATATCAAGCCGACCGAAGCGTTCCACAATGGAAGGCCCGATCATATCAATATCCTTCTCGGCCTTTTGCAGATCAAAGGGCAGCAGCGTCGCGGGCTTGCCGCCGGCGCTGCGGATCGCGTCATCCACTTCTTCAAGCCCGCCCTGGGTGCGCGCCACCAATACGCATTGTGCGCCAAGCTTTGCCAAATGCAGGGCAAGCGCGGCGCCAATCCCGCGTGAGGCTCCGGTAATCAGTGCGACCCGGCCTTCCAGTTCCGTCATGATTATTGTCCCGCCGGTTGCAGCAAGGAAAGCTGCCGGTCTGTATTATCGGCCCAATCCGTTAAAGGAATGGCATAGTCACCGGTAAAGCAGGCATCGCAGAAATGCGGCTTTTGCGGATCGCGCGCCGGCTGCCCAAGCGCGCGATAGAGACCATCAAGCGAAATGAAAGCCAGGCTATCCACGCCAATGATGCGCGCCATTTCGGCGATATCATGCTTGGCCGCCATCAGATGTGCACGCTCAGGCGTATCAATGCCATAATAGCAGGAATGCGTGGTGGGCGGGGAGGAGACGCGCATATGCACTTCCGTTGCCCCTGCCTGGCGGACCATTTCAACAATCTTGCGGCTGGTGGTGCCGCGCACGATGGAATCATCCACCAGCACCACGCGCTTGCCCTGCAACATGGCGCGATTGGCGCTGTGCTTCAGCTTCACGCCCAAATGGCGAATCTGATCCGTGGGTTCGATGAAGGTGCGCCCGACATAATGGTTGCGGATGATTCCAAGCTCAAACGGTATGCCGGATTCCACCGCATAACCCATCGCCGCCGGCACGCCGGAATCCGGCACGGGCACAATCAAATCCGCCGCAACGCCGCTTTCGCGCGCCAATTCGGCACCGATGCGCTTGCGCGTTTCATAAACCGGCGTGCCTTCCACCATGCTGTCAGGCCGCGCGAAATAGATGTATTCGAAAATGCAAAAGCGGCTATCGGTGCGCGCAAAGGGCTTGATGCTGCGGAGCCCAGTATCGTCAATCACGACCAATTCGCCCGCTTCGATATCGCGCACGAATTCCGCGCCCACGATATCCAGCGCACAGGTCTCGGATGCCAGGACAAAGCCACCATTGGCAAGCCGGCCCAATACCAAAGGCCGCACACCCAAAGGGTCACGCGCCCCAATCAACGCGCCATTATGCAAGGCAACGAGTGAATAAGCGCCCTGCACCTGCTTCAGCGCATCAATCAGCCGATCAATCACGGTGGAATAAAGGCTGATGGCAATCAGGTGGATGAAAACCTCGGAATCTGTGGTGCTTTGAAACAGGCAACCGCGCCGCACCAGCGCGCGCTTCAGCGCATAGGCATTGGTCAGATTGCCATTATGCGCCACCGCAAAGCCGCCAAATTCAAAATCCGCATAAAGCGGCTGCACATTGCGCAAAGCCGTTTCACCCGTGGTGGCGTAACGGTTATGCCCCACGGCATGCGGACCACGGAGCGAGGCGATAACCTTGGCCTCCCCAAAATTATCGCCAACCAGGCCGAGCCCCTTATGGGCATGAAACAGTCCGGCCTCATCCAGGGTTACAATGCCGGCGGCTTCCTGGCCGCGATGCTGCAAGGCATGCAGGCCAAGCGCCGTGAGGGCAGCGGCATCGCCGCCATTCCACACGCCGAAGACGCCGCATTCCTCATGCGGCTTGTCATCCTCAAATCGCGCGGGCAGCGGCATGGGTAACCTCAATTTCGGCTGCGCGCGGGCGGGCGCAGCAATTCTTCAACCGTGGGCGAGCGCGGCAAGGGCGGTTCATTCAGCCGTGGGCGATATTCCTGCGGCATCACTTCAATCAACATATTGGCGCCCTGCGACAGAAGCGGCAGGGCACGGGCTTGAAGCACCGGTTCGGGCCAGCGATCACCCGGCAGCAATAACCCGGCGACGATATAGGCGACCACCAGCAAAAAGGCGCCGCGCGCCGCGCCGAAAACCAGGCCAAGCACACGATCAATGCCGCCCAAAGCGGAATCCTGCACGCGATCCGCGACCGCATTGATCATCAGCTTGAAGACAATCAGCGCGACCAGAAACACCACACCAGCGCCAATGGCTTCCGCGAGCCAAGGCGGCGTGAAATAGGGGTCGAGAAAGGGCTGAATCTCCTTCCGCGCCAGCAGGGCCACCACTGCCGCGCCAATCCAGCCCGCCACGCCCAGCGCTTCCCGCACCAGGCCATGGAAAAAGGCGAGGATCGCCGATAGGGCAATCACCCCCAACAGAATGACATCAACCCAATTCATCGCTGGACCCTATAGCCCTGGCAGGCGGGCGCGTCACGCCTTGCCGCGTGCGGGCAGGGTCTTTTCGGCAAAGCGCGCCACCAGATCAGTCAAATGGCCGATTTCCGAAAGGCCAAGCCCTTCTGGTGCCGCCGCCGCGCGCCCACCCCGCGCGATCCGTCGCGGCAGGGTCGCAGCGGTAAAGCCGAGCTTGGCTGCTTCCCTCAGGCGCGCCTCAGCCTGGGAGACCTGCCGCACCTCACCCGAAAGCCCGACCTCACCGAAATACACCGCACCTGAATCAGTGGGCCGATCCGTCGCCGCCGAAACCAAAGCCGCCGCGACCGCCAAATCCGCCGCCGGTTCGGTGATGCGCAAGCCGCCCGCGATATTCAGATAGACATCATTCTGGCCGAGGCTCAGCCCACAACGCGCTTCCAACACCGCCAGCAGCATGGAAAGCCGCCCGGAATCCCAGCCCACCACCTGCCGGCGCGGAGACCCGCCCGAAGATGGTGAGAGCAGCGCCTGGATTTCCACCAGCACCGGGCGCGTGCCTTCAATCCCGGCGAATACGGCGGAGCCTGAGACATTGCCGCGGCGTTCGGCCAAAAACAGCGCCGAGGGATTGGCGACTTCCACCAAGCCGCGATCAGTCATTTCGAAAACGCCGATCTCATCGGTCGCACCAAAGCGGTTCTTCACCGCGCGCAGGATGCGGAATTGATGCCCGCGATCGCCTTCGAAATAGAGCGTCGCATCCACCATATGTTCCAGCACACGCGGCCCGGCCAGCGTGCCTTCCTTGGTGACATGCCCCACCAGCACCAGCGCAAAGCCGCGCGATTTCGCGAGCCGGATCAATTCCGCGGCGCAAGCGCGCACCTGTGCCACCGTCCCCGGCGCGGAATCCAGCGCATCCAGCCAAACGGTCTGGATCGAATCCATCACCACCAGCGCGGCATCGGTTTCCTGTTCCAGGCTGGCGCCAATATCCCGCAAGGCCGAAGCGGCGGCCAATTCCATGGGGCTGTCGGAAAGCCCAAGCCTGGCGGCGCGCAGCCTGACCTGCTCCACCGCCTCTTCGCCCGAGATATACGAAACCCGCCGCCCGCCAGAGGCCAAGCGCGCCGCCGCTTGCAGCAGGATGGTGGATTTGCCGATGCCAGGGTCGCCGCCCACCAGCACGGCGGAAGCGGGTACAAAGCCGCCGCCCAAAACGCGGTCCAGCTCCGCAATGCCGGTCACGATGCGCGGCGGGGGCGCGGACTCGCCCTTCAGGCCAACAAATTCAACGCGGCGCCCGCCGGCGGTTTTGGCGGCGGGGCCGGGGCCGCGCGGGGCGGTGGTTTCCTCGATCAGTGTATTCCATTCGCCACAGGCATCGCAGCGCCCCTGCCATTTGGGGCTGACTGCCCCGCAGGCCTGGCAGACAAAGCGGCTGCGATCCTTGGCCATTCAGGCGGGCACGCGGATCAGATGATTTTCGTGCGGATATCGCCCACACCTTCAACAAAACCTTCGAGCACATCGCCGCGCACCACGGCGGCGACGCCTTCTGGCGTGCCGGTCATGATCAGGTCTCCGGGGGCCAATTCCACCAGTTCCGACAGATTGGCGATGACTTCGGGGACAGACCAGATCAGCTTGGAAAGGTCAGAGGTCTGCGTGACCTTGCCATTCACCTTGAGTTCAATTTTTCCCTTGGCCGGGTTCACCCCGGCAGCCGGCACCAGCAGGCCCATGGGGGCGGATTTGTCAAAGCCCTTGCCCATATCCCAGGGGCGACCGGTCTTTTTTGCCTCATTCTGGATGTCGCGGCGGGTCATGTCCAAGCCGGCGCAATAGCCCCAGACATGCGAAAGCGCGTCTGCGACCGAGATATTCCGCCCACCGCGCCCGATGGCGACCACGAGTTCCATTTCATGATGCAGTGATTTGGTGACGGACGGGTAAGGCATATCCGCGCCATTGATCACCACGGAATCCGCCGGTTTGGTGAAGTAGAAGGGCGGTTCGCGGGTTGGGTCGCTGCCCATTTCAATCGCGTGTTCGGCGTAATTCCGCCCCACGCAGAAAATCCGGCGCACCGGGAAAAGCGCGTCACTGCCCTTGATCGGCAGCGCGGCAACGGGCGGGGGCGGGAAGACATAGGACACCATCCGGGCGACTCCTTCGGCTATTCCATGCCGCTATACCCCCAGCCGAGGGCTGCCGGAAGGCTGGGCGGGTAGTTTGTGTGTCATATGAGCGTGACGGCGCATCTGTCTGAGGCAGCGCGATTCCGCCCAAACAAAAACGCCCGGTCAGGGGGGTGACCGGGCGCTACTTTGTATTTTCCGATCGGAAAGGTCGGGCGAGCCGGCAGGGGATGCCGGGATCGCGACCGCCGGCAAAGCCATGGCCGACAAGGATTTTTTAGAACATTTGCACGAAAAAGCAAAGCCCAAAGAAGAAGCCGGCAAAAGTACTGAATGACGGGCATCCGTCGGGCGATAGCCCGGTGGTCAAACCGCCGCTTAAGGACGCAATCCCAAAAGATACACGGTCCTATTGTTCTTGTCCTTGACCGCCGTCAACGCCTCCTTCTTCAGATCGCCCGGGTCGTAGGAGACATGCACCCAACCGCTATTGGGGTCGCCTTGGGTATAGAATTCCAGGATGACTTGTGAAAACGCCAATTGCCGATTGATCCAATCGGCCAGTTTGTGATTGGGAAGGCCGGGGATTTCTATGTCGGCGGCCATGCCGCGGCAATGATCACTTTTGGGGCTGCCACCGATAGCCTTGTTGAGTTGGGGGCTTCGATACCCGCTATTGACCTTCACGCCTGTCGCAAAGTGATCTCGTACCGGCTGCAGTACCTTTTCCGCCAGCATCTTGAGATTGGCGATTTCCGCTTCACCCGGCGTATTGTCCCAGCCTTTGCGCAAGGCGAAATCGCTCTTGACCAGTTCTGTGAGCGTGAAATTTTTGCTGAGGTTCATGAGTAAGGTCCCAATGGTTCGAATAGTTACTTTTTAACACCTTTGACCTGACCTGCAATGAAAATCATCCTTTGGTCTACCGCACGCCTTAAGGTTTGCCGCGTCACTCCGCTGCGGCGGCGAGCTTCGCCCCGGCATGGGCGGCGGCGACGCGGCCAAAGGCTTCGAAAATGGCGCGGCTATCGGCGTCTCGTTCCCAGTCATATTCGGGGTGCCATTGCACGCCAATCGCGAAACCGCGCGCGCCTTCCACGCGCACCGCTTCAATCGTGCCATCCGGTGCCCAGCCTTCCGCGACCAGGCGCGGCGCCAGGCGCTGCACCGCCTGGTTATGCAGCGAATTCACTGCGAGTTGCGCCGTACCACGAGAAGCGGCGGTCAGCGTCGCGGCCAAGGCCCCGGCGCCATCAATCCGCACCAGATGCGCCTTGCCCGTGCGCACCAGGGGGATTTTTTGGTCGGATGGTGTGGAGTGATCCATCCGCCCCGGCAAATCCTGCACGCGCTGATCCAGACTGCCACCAAGCGCCACATTCAATTCCTGCATGCCGCGGCAAATCGCGAGCAAAGGGATACCTGCCGCAATGGCCGCGCGGATCAAGGGCAGGGTGGTGGCATCGCGGTCCTGATCTTCCGGCGTGCCCTCGGCATGGGGGGGGCCATCATAATGGCCGGGCCAGACATTGGACCGGCTGCCGGTCAGAATCAGGCCATTGATATGGGCAAGGTAATCCTGCGCAGCCTCTTCCCCCGCCGCAGGCAGCAGCACCGGGGTGCCGCCCACCGGGCCGCGCACCACGCGCACATAGCTGTCAGACGCCGCGTGATTGGGCGTTCCGAAGATGCCGAAGGGCTTTATGCAGCAGGAAATGCCGATCAGGGGTCGCATAAGTCGGTACACTTCCGCGACACCATGGCGGGATCAAGGCGATTCGGTTGATTCGCGCAGATTTTTTGCCATGGCCATGGCGCTTCAGGGCACAAACCCATCAACCAGCACCACTTGGCTTTCCGTTGTCTCCATCCTTAGTTTCAAGAGCGGCGCATATTCCGGGCTGAAATAGAAGGCGCGGGCAGCATCCAGGCTCGGGAATTCCAGCACTACCATGCGGTTGAAGCCCTCCGCATTTTCCAGCCGTTCCATCGTGCCGCCACGCACCGCGTAGCGCCCGCCATATTGAGCAATTACGGCCGGGACCCCGGCGCGATAACGCTCAAACCCCTCCGGGTCGGTGACTTTGACGTTTGCGATCAGATAGCCGGGCATGGAGTTGTCCTTCAGGTGAGAGGTGGCGCGACCCAGCGCTGAAAGCCGGGCCTGTCGCCAAGCTTGG
>JADCES010000003.1 GCA_020250005.1 Roseomonas sp. | reverse complement strand
GTTGGCATCGCCGAACAGCATGCGGTGACTTTCGCGGCGGGGCTTGCAACTGAAGGGCTCAAGCCCTTTTGCGCCATCTATTCAACCTTTTTGCAGCGCACCTATGACCAGATCATGCATGATGTGGCGCTGCAATCGCTGCCGGTGCGCTTCGGCATGGACCGCGCCGGGCTGGTGGGCGCGGATGGCGCCACCCATGCGGGGTCTTTCGATATCGCCTATCTCGGCTGCTTGCCCAATATGGTGCTGATGGCCGCCGCTGATGAGGTGGAGCTGATGCATATGGTGGCGACCTCTGCCGCGATTGATGATCGGCCTTCCGCCTTCCGCTATCCGCGTGGCGAAGGTTTTGGTCTTGAATTGCCCAAGCGCGGTTCGGTACTGGAACTCGGCAAGGGGCGCGTACTGCGCGAAGGCACGGCGATTGCGATCCTGTCCTATGGGGCGCGCTTGCAGGAATGCCTGAAGGCAGCTGATGAATTGGCAACGCATGGGCTTTCCTGCACAGTCGCCGATGCGCGCTTCGCCAAGCCCTTGGATACCGCCCTGGTGGAACGCCTCGCGCGGGAGCATGAAGTGCTGATCACGATTGAAGAAGGCTCCATGCTCGGCTTCAGCGGCATTGTCATGCATCATCTGGCGACGCGCGGGCTGATGGATCGAGGGTTGAAAATCCGCCCCATGTGCTTGCCGGATACCTTCATTGATCATGATGCGCCGCGCAAGCAATATGATCAGGCCGGGCTCAATGCGCCGCATATCGTGGCAACGGCGCTGGCGGCGCTTGGCAAGGCAGAAATGCACTTGCCCGCGCGGGCGTGACGCATCAGCCGCGCCACATCCCCCCGCCATCCACATCCACCACAGTGCCATTCACGTAAACGCCGCGCGGGCTTGCCAGGAACACCGCCAGATCGGCGATTTCGGCTGATTCGATTGGGCGATTGAAGGGCAGGCCGGTGATGGTTTCCGCCCAGCGCTCCTCATCGCCGAATTTCAGCTTCGCGTTCACGCGCGCCTGGGTGATCATGCGATCGGTCTTGGTCACGGCTGGATTGATGCCAACAACCTTGACGCCATTGGCCTGCGTCGCCGCGCCCAAGGCTTGCGTGAAGGCGATCAGCGAAGCATTGCCGGCGCCTCCGCAAATATAACCCGCTTTCGGTGAACGCCCGGCCATGCCGATGATGTTCACCACCGCGCCGGCCTTGCGCGCTTCCATCGCCGGCAGATAGAGCTGACACAGATGAATGTAGCCAAAGACCTTCAGGCTCCAGGCTTCCTGCCAGCGCTGGATGGAAATATCCTGCAAGCGCCCGGATGGAATGGCGCCGGCATTATTCACCAGCACATCAATATCCGGAAAAGCCGCATGCAGCCTTTCGCGTTCTTCCACCTTCGAAAGATCAGCAGCGAGGGTTTCAACCCGCACCTGCGCAAGTGCGCGCACCTTATCGGCAGCGGTAGCGAGTGCCGCCGCATCGCGCGCTGAAAGCACCACATCGCAGCCCTCCCGCGCGAAGGCTTCCGCGCAAGCCAGGCCAATGCCCTTTGATCCACCCGTGACAAGCACACGCTTGCCGGCAAGTTGCATATCCATGTTCACACCACCAATTCAATGAGGAAGGGGCCAGGCCGCGCAAAGCTTTGGCTCATCATATCCGCCACCTGATCAAGCGTGGTGGCCTGCGCGGCTTCCACGCCCATGCCTTCGGCCAGTTTCACCCAGCCGATATCCGGATTGCCAAGATCCATCATATCCATCGCCGTGCGGCCCGGATTGGCGCCGACATTGCGGTATTCGCCAAGCAGGATCGCGTATTTGCGATTGGAAATGATCACGGTGGTCACCGGCAGTTTCTCGCGCGCCTGAGTCCACAGCGATTGCACCGTATACATGGCCGAACCATCGGCCTGCATATTGATCACGCGCCGGCCGCCGCCACCAACCGCGGCACCGGTCGCCAAGGGCATGCCGCAACCAATGGCGCCACCTGTGATCTGCAACCAATCATGCGGCGGCGCGTTATGCGTTTCGGGGAAGAAGCCACGGCCGTAGGAAACGCTTTCATCGGCAATGATCGCATCTTCCGGCATCAGCGCCCCCAGTACGCGTGCCAGCCCTTCCGGCGTTGGCGCACCGCGCACCACTTCCGGGCGCGGGCCGCGATCCGGGATGGCGATGGCGGGCGCGTTCAATTCCGCCGCCAGCGCTGCCAAAGCCACTTCGGCATTCTGTTCATAGCGCGTCAGCACATGCACTTCGGCATTGGGCGGGTAATGCAGCGAAGGCTTGCCCGGATAGCCAAAGAAGCCGACCGGCGCCTTGGCATTCACCAGGATCAGATGCTCCACCCATTTCAGCGCATCCACTGCCTGGTCCACGTAATAGGGCACGCGTTCAAGGGCGATGCGCCCGCGCCCGCGCTGGGTGCGACCGTTGGAGCCCTCGGCCATCAGCCGCGCGCCGGTCGCCTGCGCAATCCGATAGGCATGAAGCTGCGCCCCTTCGCGAAGGCTCGGGCCGCCCAGCAGGATCAGCACATTCTTTTTCTCGCGCAGGATGCGCGCGGCATTGCGGATGGCATGCGGGTCCGCTTCCGGCACGGCGGGCACGGGCAAGGCCGGCGCCACCACGCCGCCATCATTCCAGGCGGTATCGGCAGGCAGGATCAGGGTCGCGATCTGGCCCGGTGAGGTCCGCGCGGCTTGCACCGCCACGGCGGCATCCGCCCCCACCTTGGTTGACTCGGTTGAAGTCCGCCCCCAGGCGGAAACGCCACGGGCGAAGCCTTCGGTATCGGCGGTCAGTGGCGCGTCATAGGGGCGGTGATAGGTTGCGTGGTCACCCGTGATATTGACAATGCCGGACCGCGCCCGGCGCGCATTATGCAGATTGGCCCAACCGTTAGCCAGGCCCGGGCCGCAATGGAGCAGCGTGCAGGCGGGCCTATCCGCCATGCGCCAATAGCCATCCGCCATCCCGGTCACGACATTTTCCTGCAGGCCCAGCACGCAGCGCATGCCCGGAATCCGGTCCAAGGCGGCCACGAAATGCATTTCACTTGTGCCTGGATTGGAGAAACAAACATCAACCCCACTACCTATGAGTGTATGGACCAGGCTTTCCGCACCATTCATTGCCGACTCTCCACTTGTCGTTTCTGGGCGCAGCCTGCGCCGAGGGGCGGCTTCGGGCAAGATGGTGCACTTGTCATGCGGTAATTTC
>JADCES010000299.1 GCA_020250005.1 Roseomonas sp. | reverse complement strand
TGCGGTGGTGGTATTGTCCGAGCACGGCGTACCGATAACGTAAAGCGCTTCCAGGCCAAGCTGGGCCTCCAGAGCACGCAAAGCATAGACCTGGCAGGGAATGCCGATCACCGCGATGCGCTTATGCCCGGCCGCGGCAGCGGGTTCCAACAGCGCCAGCAGCGGCGCATAGCCCATGCGCATGCCCCGGCAAGCCGCCATGGCTTCGGGCTTCGTCACCAGCACCGGCACGGGTTTCCATTTGTCATCGGGGTCTGGCGCCATGGTCAGCACCGCTGTCACCGCGCCCGCTTCAAGCAGCTTTTCGGCAAGGCGCGTGGTGATGCCGGTCCATTGCGCGCCGGGGCGGGGCGGTTTCAGGGATGCGCGGAGCATTTGGCGAAAGGGGCCGAAATGAAGCTCATCCGGGCGCTTTGTGTCCCGCGCACGGCCATGCACGGCGGCTTCCAGGCGCGGGTAATCAGGCTTGATGAATTGGCAAGCTGCGCCACAGAGTTTGGGATCTTGCAGGCGCGACACACCGCAATCCGTACATAACCCACGCGGTGCGCCATCGCGGAAAGGGGGTGCCGCGATACCTTCCCCGGTCACAGGACCAAAGCCCCGATAATGGCACCCGCCCCCAGCACCCAAAGCGGGCTGAAATCCGTCCGCCAGACGAAAATGGCGGAGGTCATGGTGAGCGCAATCGTCACCCAGCTTTCGGCGGAACCCTGCGCCAGGATCAGGCCCGAAGCCGCAATCAGCCCGACCGCAATCGGCACCAGCCCGCGTTCCACAATACGCAGCCAGGGCTGGCCCAAAAGCCTTGCCCGCAGGCGTGAGAAGCCAAATGCCATCAGGCTGGTCGGCACCGTCATGGCCGCCGTTGCCGTCAGCATCCCAAGAATGCCGCCGACATGCCAACCGAATAAGCCGACCACCAACACATTCGGCCCAGGCGCGGCCTGGGCAAGGGCGAAGCGGCGCGCGAAATCCGCATCACTCATCCAGCCATGCACATCCACGACCAGGCGGTGCATCTCCGGCAATACGGCAATGCCGCCACCGACAGACACCAGCGAAATGGCGCCAAAGCCCAGCAACAATTGCCAGAAGATGGTTTCGGTCATTTGCCGCGCGCCCCATGCCAGGCGGCGAGGATGCCAAAGGGGGCAAGGCCAAGCACCACCATGGGCAGCGGTACGCGGAAGAAGCCCGCTGCCGCCAGAGCACATAAGCCAACGGCCAAAAGCGCCAGGGTCGGTTTAAGCTTCTGCGCCATCTTGACTGCGGTGCCGAGCACCATGCCCGCTGCCGCCGCCGCAACGCCTGCGAGCACCGCCTTCACCAGCGGCACTTCGCCATAGGAATCATAGAGCACCGCAAGGCCCATCAGGATAATCAGCGGCCCGCCAAACATGGCAACCGGCGCCAGAAAAGCCCCCGCCGCGCCATGAAACCGATCCCCCACCATGATCGCGGCATTCAACGCATTGGGCCCCGGCAGTACCTGCCCAAGGCCGAGCGTTTCGGCATATTCCTGTTCCGTCAGCCAGCGCTTTTCTTCCACCAGCACGCGCCGCGCCCAGGCATTGATGCCGCCAAAGCCGATCAGGCCGATCTTGCCATAGGTCAGGAACAGATCGGTGCGGCTTGGCACGCGGGGGGGAGAATCATCCATATCCGCAGAGGAACCCGTCACGCAGCTTGGATCAATCCCCTTGCTTGCGCCCAAATCTCCGCGACTGCGAAAAATCAATCCCGGAAGGCGCGCGAGGCCAAGGCCACCTGGAACAACGCTGTGATGAATTCCTGACCCATGACAAAGAATTTCGGATCAAGATAGGGCAGCGCGATCAGCTCATCTCCGGGGCCGGGCGCTTGGCGGGGATCGAGAATAACCTGCCCGCTTGGCCGCCGCAGCATGAGCGTTGAACGCGCCCCGCGCGCCGTAAGCCCGCCTGCCTGTTCAAGATACTGCTCAATCGTCATGCCCTCACGCCACAATACGGCGCGCGGCATTCTCACCTCACCCTGCACCATGACCGTCTGGGAACGTTCAGGGATGACGATGATATCGCCATCTTCAAGGCGCACCGGGGCGCAGGTACCGTCCTCATTCACAACGACAAGCCGGCCCTCTGGAAGGCTGCGGCGTGCACGGCTGATATAGGACAGCACGAGATTGGCTTCGGCGGTGCGCGCCGCCGCAACACCCGGGGTCGCGGCGGGGGAGAGAAAGAGCTGCCGTTCAAGCCGGTCAAGCGAATCATCAATGGCACGTTTTTGCTGCAATGCCAGGCGCGGACGCAAGAGGAACACGGCCGATGTATTGGCGAGCATCGGGTCCACCGCGACATGATCAAGTATCTGGCAGAGCGAGAAATCCCTATCTGCCACAAGGACAGATGGATAAAGCCGGCTGCCCTCAATAGTGACGCGGACAGTACGCAGGGCGACATCGGCAACAAAGGTCACCGTATCCTGATCATTCAAGTTCTGGCGTGCCAACTCCGCCAGCGTGACATAGCGCGAAAAGGGCTGCGCATTGCGCACACCGCGCACCACGGCATTGGTAGCGGCGGGAAGCGGCCGCGCGTAGTTGATCAGATCCTGGCCCCGCATGGGTCCACGCTGCGAGCTTTCAAACAGGTAATTATTGCGCACCGCGCCATCCGCACCAATCAAGGGGCGCTGGCGGCCAACAACAATGGTATCGCCTTCCTGCAAGCGCACTTGCGGAATTTGGCCATCAATCAGGAAGCGATAGAGATCAAGGCTGGTAACGGTGGTGCCGCCGCGCTGGATGCTGATTTCGCGGAAGGATCCGCGCGCGGGATCAACCCCGCCAGCGCGCAGCAGGAAATCAAGGATACTGTCCGAAGCTGCGCCCGCATAGCGGCCCGGTGCCCTGACGAAACCAGCCACGAAAACACCGATGCGCTGGGTGGAAAGCACCGTGGCATAGACCTGGACCTGTTGCGTATAAACACGCCGTATTTCGCCTTCCACCACGCGCTGCAGGTCACCAACACGCGTACCGGCCACCCGGATCGGCCCGATATTGGGCAGGAAAAGATTACCCGCCGGGTCAATTTGCGCGATCTGTTCAGCATCAACTGCGCCCCAGGCGCGCACGCTGATGCGGTCACCAGGGGCCAAGACATAATTCGGGTTCGGCGCATCAGAGGATGATTGTGGTTGGCCCGTGAAAAGCGCGGCGCCGAATACCGCCGTAGGCGCACCGGGGGAGCGCTGCAAATCGCCGAGCGGCGTGACCAGCGTTGGGCCGCCTTCGGCCTGGGTCGGACTGCCGGCACGCTCCGTCGCGCGGGACTGGCCAGGCAAATCAGCAAGGCTGCGTTGATCGAAAACGGGCGGCGGGTCCAACCTGACACCTTCCGAGGGAACACCAGGCAGGACTGGAATCAGGTTGCGGGGAAAGCTTGGCATGCCCGGGATGATGTTGGAGCCCGGCGCCTGCGGTTGGGTCTGGGCCAGGGCAGGCAATCCCGCACCGATCAGGAAAAACCCAAAGAAAAACACAAGGACATGTACCAGTAACCCTATGCGCTTAAGCCGCATGTTCACGCATCCCCACAATCAGGAGCCAACCAATGCCATAGGCTATGGCCAAGCCAAGAAAAATGCTCGCCGTATTCGTAAAGCTCCGGGGGTAGAGCGGATAAACAGCCAAATTGGGCTGGACGATACGCGAGAGATAGAGCTGCTGGCGTTGCGCTTCAACGCGCGCCATCTCCAGGCTTGCGGTGGCGGAGGCGAGTTGCCTATCCGCGAATTCCCGCTCCAGCATGAGCCTTTCATAGGATGCCAATTGGCGCGCAAGGACCGCGCCTCCAAGGCTGGAATTCGTATCGGTGTGACGCGCGCGGTCAGCCGCTATTTGGCGTTCCAATGCCTCAATCCGATTGCGGGTTGCCTGCAATGCCGGATTGTCCGGCCGCATGAATTGCAGCCTTTCGGTCAATTCCGCCCTTGCCTGGGCGAGAGCCGCTTCAAGTTGACCACGAAGAACAAGGGCAGCCTGTACCGCGCCGGCACTATCCAGCTCTTGTTCCTGTTCACGAAAGCGTATCAAGGCCGCGCGGCTCTCCTGAACCCGCCGCTCTGCGATTTCGACCTCATTTTGCGCCAATCGCAAGGTATCGCCGCGGGCGCGTTGCGAAAGCCGATTGACCAAATCCTCAGCCGAGACAAGCAGGGTTTCTGCCAATTCCCTCGAATCCTCGGGGCGAAAGCTGCGCACCCGCAAGGTTGTGACACCTGTCATGGGGTCGAGCGTGACGTTTACCATGTGATTATAGAAGCGCGCGATGCGTTCCGGTTCGGTGAACCAAAGACGCGCCAGAAAATCGGCTTCCGGTCGGCGCCACAATTCGATCAGGTCAAGTTTTTCATTGGCCTGCACGACCGCATCCAGCGAGGAGAGAAAATTGCGGATGCTATTCGCTTCGCCTGAGGACATGACGCCGCCAAGCCCGCCAAGCCCACCCCCTGCGGCGGCACGCAAGGCAGCGGCCGGTCCACCACCGTCATTTCCCCTGGAATGAACAACAAACCTGGCCTCAGACACATATTGCGGTGCGGCGATTCCGTAAAAATAGAAAGCCGCGATCAGGCTTGGCAGGATGACAAGCAGAAAAAAAGGCTTTCGCAACAGGCGCACCAGCCATGGTTTCGGCGGCGGTATCGGCTCAAGAGCCTCACCGCCGCGACTGGCACCAGGCTCAGAGAGCGTTATAAGTGGCGAGAGCTTCATCGATATCGTCATAGAAGGTTAGGATTCCCTGATCAAGCACGGCGGCGCGGGTGCATAGCCGTCTCACCAGGGCCGGGGAGTGAGAAACCAGTATAAGCCCCGAATTCTCAATTTTTTCTGCAAAAGCACGACCAAAACGCGTGTCGCCGACGGCCAAGGCCTCATCCACCAGGTAGCAGTCAAAATCCACGGCCAGCGAAACCGCGAGTGCGAGCCTTGTGCGCATGCCGGAGGAATAGGTCGTCATGGGCATGCGCAGGTATTCGCCAAGTTCGGAAAAATCAGCGACAAATTCGGTTATCTTCCGAACGTCTCGCCCGTAAAGGCGGGCAATGAAACGCGCATTGTCTGCCCCGGAAAGCCGACCGTCAAAGCCGGCGGCCATACCAATCGGCCAGGAGATGCCCATTGACCGCGTGATCTGGCCACTGTTCGGGGCTTCAACACCGCCCAGCATGCGCACAATCGTGGATTTGCCGGAACCATTTCTCCCCAGAATACCAATCTTCTCGCCGCGTGCTATCTTGCCGTAAGCACCCTTCAGCACGACCTTGCGGCCTTCCCTGGTTGGGTAATATTTATGCACGTTGATGAGCTCGATACCCATGGCGCTGTCTATTCCAACCCAATGCGCTGCCGCGTGATGCGCAGCGCGGCAAGGCCAAGCAAATGGGTCACGAGGATCCAGACAGCCACATAGGACAGGTCATAATGGGCATAAAAGCGTGAACCGAACTGGCCATCACGCATAAGTTCGAAAAGGTGCACCGTCGGAACGTATAAGGCAAGCTCCTGGAGCCAGTCGGGCAGCCATTCGACCAGGAAAAACATCCCGGAAACAGGCAGGATCAAATAGGTAAAGGCATGGATACCGCGCTCTATGCCTTCCATGAATTCGGTTGCCGCCGCGAATAAAAAGGCCAAACCTTGGCTGAGCAGTGTCATGCCAATGAGGGCGAGAATGATTTTGGTCGGATTCTCAACCATCTCGCCATTCACCGCGAAAAGCGCCAGCAAAAAAACCAACATGACACCGCTACAAGAAATGGTCTCGATAATGTGGCGGGCGAAAAAAATATCGGGCAAAGTTACCGTTCGGTGATAAAGCAAATTCATGTTGGACGGAATGGCGACTGTCGCTCGGTTAACCACGCCACGAAAAATGAAATACATGATGTAGCCGATTGCAAAAAACTCGAAAGGACCGAACTTCGCCGGATGATCCTTCAGCGAATGTATCAACCCGATGGCACTGCCAAGAAGCAATGGTTCAAAAAACAACCAGATATAGCCATAGTAATGGCGCCCGAAGCGCGCGTGCAATTCCCGAATGATCAGCGCACCGATGACGCGGCGCTGCATGCGCGCCCCGCGCAGAACAAAGGCCGCTTCATCCCGGAATCCCATCACCGACCCGCCGTTTGCGCAATCAAGGGCCGCGCTTCGATCCAGCCTGCCCCGGCACGACAAAACAGCCGCAGGCTATCCCCGCTGCGCTGGGTTACCCTTACCTCACGGCATTCACGCCCACTTGCCGCCGCATATTGGCGCACCAGACGGAGCGTGGCGGTTTCATTGCTATCCACAAGGAATATCTGGGCCTGAGCCTGAGCAGGCGGATCGGCCGCAAAGGCAGCGATGGGATCCAAAATGGGCCTTGCCGGCGCCATCGCGGCATCGCCAGCGCCGCCCACACCGATCCCACCACCGCAGCCGGCCATCGTCAGCAAGGCAAGCGACATGATGACCAACCGGCTCAACTGGCTTCCCGGAAAGGCCCCCCTAACCATGCGATGATCCCCTAGCACTTGATTCGCAAGTAGACATACCCACTTTATGCTACGGTTTAATACTAGTACCTAATGCCCTAATGCAAACATAATTTTTGCCTCAGCAATTCATCTCGTCCAACCGGCCAAGCCCGGGCTTGGCTGCGGGGACATGCACAACGTCTCAGCGACCGGTCCGGCGGCTCCGGCAAAGGGGCATTACCCGTCCATGCGGCATATGGGCCTCATTGGCCCTTTATCTTCACCTATCGCTGCCGGCGAGGCTCCCCGAGCGCGCGATCAGGCCTATGCGTTTCCGGGTTCAGGCGCCGGAAGGGGAAGGTTAATCAGCCCGCGATCCAGCCTGTCCACAGTGGCCTGAACCGCGGCCCGACGGCCTTCACGCCCGAAATAGACACCGCGCACCATATAGGCGGCAGAGAGCAGGGCGAAAAACGCATCGCGCAAAGCAGCGTCAGGCGCCTCGGCTTTGGTCCAGAAATCGTCAAGCGCGCCCTGAAAGGCCAGGCCCGGCACGTTGAACACGGACTGGCCCAAAAGCTTCATCGGCTTATCTAGGGCAAGCGCTCGGGAGGCGGCGGTGCTGTTTACGGTGATCATCCCTTGCGCCGCCGAAAGCATCGCGTCCAGATCGCCGCGCGGCGCCACATGGACACGCCGTTCCACCCCAAGCTTGCGTGCCATGGCCGAAATGCGCATGGGCCAATTCTGCGCGTAAGGATCAAGCGGATGCAGCTTTACCAGCAACGCCGCATCCACCGGTGCATGGGCCGCAAAGGACGCCATGGCTTCCTGTAGCGCAGCGCCCATGCTTGGGAAGGAAGAATAGGCGCGCAGGGAAAAATCATTTTGAATCTGCATCGCAAACACCCAAAAGGCAACGCGACGCGCCCTCAAATCAGCCAGAATTCTTGCCGAACGCCTGTTCTCACTGGGGCGGAGAAGCAGGCGAAGCCCAATCCCCGCATAGGTCACCAGGGGATGTATCAGCTCGTGATTCCTGAAATGGCGGAACCGAAAAGGGAACAGCAGGCCAGCGTGATAGGCGATGTCCCAAAATGCCTGACTTGGGAAATGATCCGCGAAACATTGCCTCAGATCGGGAAGGGGAAGGCCCTTTGCCTCCCGCAGGATTGTTGCAGGATCGCGCGGAAAAAGGCTCTCCCGACCTGTGCCATCGCGTTCCAGAATAATCCAATCGGGACGCAGATATCCCCATTCCGTGACGGTTACGGCCAGGCCGCGGGCCTTGGCTGCGGCTATCGCCTCCTGGTGATAAAACCGCTGTTCACCAAGCAGCACCAGATCACTGATCGCCTGCTGATCAAGAAATGCCTCTATCCAGCGCCTCCACGCCTCTGGCTTGTCGGTGAAGTCAACACCGCCAGGGCCGCGCCAGAATAGCCTATCCCCCAGATTCAGGTTGATCCGAAACACCTCATGGCCGTGCCGGCGCAAGCCGGCTGCAACCTCGGCAAAAAAGGGTGATATGGGTCCTTGCAGAAACAAGAAACGGCGCTTGCCCGGCGGTGCTTTATTGAGGCGTTTCACACTTGCTCTCATCGCATTTCAGTATCGCGCAATCAACATGACGATGCCAACCGATCACGCCCAGGATAGTTTTCAGCGTGTCTTCCACGTTCCAGGCACGAATGGCCTCCGGCAAGGCGGCATAGCGGAAGGCGTATCCGGTCTGCCCGCCAATCTCGACCCTTGGATGACGCTTGGCCAAATACAATTGTTCGGTCATGCCGGTTGTCGGGATCAGGATCGCGTCCTGACGCAGCACCACGAGATCCATGATCGTGGTATAGCCCGCCCGCGCGATAATGGCGCGCGCGCGATTCATATAATCATCCCGCTCGGTACCCAGCACAAAATCCTGACGCTTGACCCTATCCGGCAAGGCAGCCTCATGCCCCATGCTTCCCGCGATTGACACGATCTCCCGCGCCTCATGCTCATGCGCGACGCGGGCGATCCAGGCCTCCCACGCGGCCTTCGGCCCTTTGAGGAAGCCGCCCGTGATGAAAAGCAGGTCTATGTTCTTCTCGACAGGCTTGAAGTGCGCCGAGGAAAGATGCCCGACATAGGCGGGCTTGAGGAGCGCCGCGATCCAGTTATGCGAAAGCCGCCCCGCCAGACAGGCCTCGGCTGAGGCAAAATCCGGCACCAGCACCCGGTCAAACCGCCGCAGCAGATTGAGCTGCACCACATCGGCCATAAGCTGAAAAGGCCGCAACAGGCGCGGCATGATGAACCTGATCTGATGGCATATCAAAAAGGACGGAACACCCGGCGCATGAAAGCCAAAGCGTCCATCGGTGACAATCATGTCGGGTCGGATTTCGGCAACTAGGCTGTTGGTGAATGCCCTTTCAAGCCGCAACCTTCCTGTCAGCCGAAGCAAATCCGCCAGGAAGTACCCGTAATGCGCGGCGCCCTCCCCACGCTGTAAGGGCGGGTAATCGGGGAAGGATCTGAATTCAACCGCTTCATGGCCGGCAAGCTCACGGCGCAGCGCGGCAAGAGCATCGCCATCACTGACAATGGTCATCCTTGCCCCATCCGCAAGCAGGCGTCGGATCAAGGGCAGGGACCGCTGGACATGACCAAAGCCCATGGCGCTGACCGCAAAAAGAACGCGGCGGGGCCTCAGGCGCGCTTCATCGCTGCTTGCCGGTCTGCTCAAGCCCCCCTCACCTGCCGATGCGCCCAAGCCTTACCGCTGAGACCAGGGCGTGACCTGCCAAAGTCGGCGGTATTCTGCTTCCTGCTGGCGCAGGCGCTGAAACCAGGCATCGCCGGCTTCATAGGCGGGCTCTGTGAAGCGACCTTCCAGGATTTTCACGAATTCGGGATCGCGCGCGATATCGGCGGTGGCTTCGCGCAGGCGCTGGACAATCGCGGGCGGCGTGGCCGCCGGCATCACCAGGCCGCGTTCTGAGGCCATTTGCACCGGAAAACCCAGTTCCATCAGGGTTGGCACATCCTGGCGGAAGCGGCTGCGTGTGGCCCCACCCTGGGATAGCACGCGGAGCTTATCGGTATTTGCGGTGACCGGCCCCAGATTGAGCCCCATGCTATCCACCTGCTTGCCAAGGACCGCGGTGCGGAGCTGCGGATCACCCTGAAAGACCACATGCACAAAGCGTGTCCCTGTCGCGGCCTGCAGCAGCACCAATTGCAGATGATCATCGGTACCGACACCAGGTGAGGCATAGGTGATGGTATCCGGCCGTGCCCGCGCCGCCGCCAGCAGGTCAGCCAGCGTCCGATAGGGGCTATCCTCATGCACCGTGATGGCGGAAGGATCGGTCACCAGATTGCCGATGCCCACGAAATCATCCAGCTTGAATTGTGCCGTCCTTTCGATCGGAATGGTGAGCAGGCCCGGCATATTGGTGGTGCCGATAGTATGCCCATCAGGGCGCGCGCGCGCCACGGCGGCCAGGGCAACCTCGCCACCCGCGCCGGGGCGATTCACCACCACAACCGAACCGCCGATGCGCTTTTCAAGGGCCGCCGCATAGCCGCGCGCGTCAAGATCAGTCGCCCCGCCGGCCGTAAAGCCAACGATGATTTCAATCGGCCGATCCGGCCAGCGCGGCTGCGCCAGGGCAGGTGCCGCCAGCAGCGCGCCTGCTGAGGCCAAAAGACCGCGACGTTGGATTTTCATGACATCCTCCCCTTTTCTTTCCATCCGAAGCTTCTGGATGGTGAAGCCTGCCCAAAACCGGCATCCCAGGCCGATCATGACCGAGAGCGCGCGCCAGCGCTACCCTATGGGCAGCCAGACACTCACCCTGGTGCCAAGCCCCTCGGTGCTTTCAATGGCAAGCCTTCCCCGATGGCGCATGATGATATGGCGCGTAATGGCAAGCCCTAGGCCCGTGCCGCCCTTATGGCGCGATCTGGCGCCATCCACGCGGTAAAAGCGTTCGGTCAGACGCGGTAGATGGTGCTTGGCAATGCCCGGACCATCATCGGTCACGCTCAGCAAGGCGCCGGGGCGCGCGGTCCCATCCTCTGCCGCAGCCGGCGTGAGCGTGATGGTGATCAAGCCGCGTTCACGGCCATGATTGATGGCATTTTCCAGGACATTGCGGATCACCTGCGCCACCTGATCCGCATTGGCCGGCCGCGCCACCAGACCTTCTGCCACATCAAGCGTGAGGCGCATGTCGCGCCGATTCAGGAGCGGCGCCAAAGCCTCCGCTTCCGCACGCGTGATCATGGCGAGTGGCGCTTCACCAGTCGGGGGCTGATGTTCCTCCATTTCAATGCGCGAAAGGTTCAGCAAATCATCAATCAGCCGGCGCATCCGCTCCCCCTGCTCGGCCATGATGCCAAGGAAGCGCTGCTGCGCCGCCGGATCATCGGCGGCGGGGCCGCGCAGCGTTTCAATGAAGCCCAACAAACTGGCGAGTGGGGTGCGCAATTCGTGGCTGGCATTGGCAACGAAATCGGCGCGCGTGCGTTCAATCGCTGCCTCTCGGCTGCGATCAATCAGCAGGATCAGAAGCCGCCCGCCATCAGCAAGCGGCGGGTCAAGCGGCACGACACGGGCTGAGACCTCTCGCGGCAAAGGCACGGGCAGATGGAGCTCCACCGTGGTGGAATGGCCCTCGGCCAGGGCGTCATCCATGGCGACGGCCAGCACGGGATGGCGGAGCAGCGCCGCCGCATCCGGCCCCTGCCCCGCCGCTTCCGGACCCAGCATTTGCCGCGCGGCGGGGTTGGCGCGCAGCACGGCGCGTTCGGCCGAAAGCAGCAGCACGGGTTCGGGCAGGTTTTCCAGAATGGCGGCATCCGCCCGGCGCAGCCTTTCCAGAAGCGCGCCCTGTTCTGCGAGGCCCCGCGCCAGGCGGCGAATGCCATCGGCCAGGTCTTCGGTTGAAGGCAGCGTGGCCGCTTCAGCCCTTGCAGGCGCCGCCCTGATTTGCGCCAGCGCATCGCCAAGGCTGACCGCCAGAAGCGCAAGCCTGGCGCGCCAACCCCAGGCGATTGCAAGGCTTGCCAGCATAACGGCCATCAGCGCCGCCATACCCGGCAAAGGCCGCAATTCGCGCGTCAGCATCAAAAGCCCAAGCACCAGCAGCGGCACGGCGCCAATGGCAAAGGCAAGCCGTAGCAAAGGCTTCATGCCAAAACCCAGCCACGCCGCATGCTTCAGAAGCCGACACCCAGCGGCATGGGCGGTTCCACCAGCACGGCATCGCCATTGGGCGAAACGCGAAACAGCGCAAGGCTGCGATCCACCGCCCCATTGGCGCGCAATTGTACCGGGCCATCCACGCCATCAAAGCGCGGCATGGCATCCGGCGTTGTGCCGGCAGGTGCGAGCGCAAGGCCTGCAGCCATCAGCGCCGCATCATGCGCAACCCCCGCAATGCGCGGCGCGCGCTGGCCGAAAGCCTGCTGGAAGCGCGCATCAAAAACACCGCGCGCCCGTTCATCCGGCGCGGGGAAAAGCGCGCCATGCAAGGCGGGTTCATTGGCAAGCCCGGCATCGGCAATCCAAAGCGCATGGCCCAGCAGCAACGGCCGAGGATTATCCTGCGCCCCTGCCCTGACCGCCGCGGCCAATTCCCGTGCGCGGAAGCCAGTGGCGCCAATCACCACCGCATCAATTGGGTTGGTCGCGCGCCGTGCCATCTCTGCCACCGGGCCGGCCGCGCCTGCGCGTTCATTGAACAGCGCAATGGCCGGGCTTGGCAGGTTGAAATCCGCCGCCGCCTGCCGCAGCGCAGCGGCCAAGGCGCGCCCGAAAGCATCATCCGGCGCCACCATGCCGAATTGCCGCGCCCCGGCTGACATGGCCGAGCCCATCACGCGGCGCATCTGCTGTTCGGGCGTGACGCCAAGCGCCCAAACCCCTGGCCGCGCCTGAGAGGAATCATTGGTGAAGGCCAGCACTGGCAGGCGCGCGGCTTGCGCAACCGGTGCTGCGCCCGCGGTCTCTGCCCCGGTCAGTGGCCCGACCATGCTCACCGCACCAAGGCTGACGGCGCGCCGCGCCGCATCCCCCGCGCCCATGGCCGTGCCCGCGGTATCGAGGGGGACGAATTCCACCCGGCGGTCATTCTGTTCAAACAGCGCCAATTCCGCCGCCTGTTGCAGCGCCCGGCCAAGTGGCTCCTGCTGCCCGGAGAGCGGCAGCAGCAGCGCAACACGGGTGCGCGCCATATCCGGCGGTGCTGCAACTGTCGGGGCGCCCACCATGATGGGGGCTTGCGGGGCACAGGCCGCAAGCGCGACAAGCAACCCAAGCGGAACAAGGGCAATCAGGCGTGACGACAGCCGATTCAGAAAACGAGGCACGGTCGGTCCATCCTTCGGCTGCGCCCGCCATTGGGCCCGGCCTGACATTGGTTGCGACCCCCATAGGCAATATGGGGGATCTTTCGCCCCGCGCCCTGGCCGCCCTGAAGGCCGCCGATGCGGTGCTGTGTGAAGATAGCAGAACAACCGGCGCAATGCTCGCCCGGCTGGGGGTCGCCGCGCGCCTGATTCCTCTGCATGACCATAATGAAGCGTCAGAGCTTCCGCGAATACTGCAAATGCTGGACCAGGGCCAGAAATTGGCGCTGGTATCGGATGCCGGAACGCCTTTGGTGAGCGACCCGGGCTTTCGGCTGGCGCGTGCGGCGATTGGCGCGGGGCTGCCGATTTCGGCCATTCCTGGCCCCAATGCGGCGGTCATGGCGTTGGTGCTTTCCGGCCTGCCGCCCGAGCCCTTTCTGTTTCAGGGCTTTCTGCCGCCCCGCGCCGCCGCGCGTCAGGCAGCCCTTGCCCGGCTGAAGGCGCTGGAACAGGCAGGGCTTGCCGCCAGTATGATCTTCTATGAGGCACCGCATCGGCTGGCCGAAAGCCTTGCTGACATGGCCGCGGCCTTCGGCGCTGAGCGCCCCGCCGCTGTCGCGCGCGAAATGACCAAGCGGTTTGAGGAAGTGCGGCGCGGCAGCCTTGGCATGCTGGCCACGCATTACGCCAGCACCGAAGCGCGCGGCGAGGTCTGCATTGTTGTCGGCCCCGCCGCAGCCGAGGCAGTGGTGGGTGACGCTGAGGTGACCGCGCAGCTTCGCGCCGCGCTGGACAGCGGGCTTTCGGTCAAGGATGCGGCGGAGGCCGTGGCGAAGGCCAGCGGGCGCAAGCGCCGGGATATCTATCGTGAGGCTCTGGCCCTGCTGAAGGGGGAAGACTGAACCGCCTGCGCGAAATGGCTTGGCAGGGCACTGGCAATGGGCAAGGCTCGCAAATCCGTTTCATGAGAAACAGGGGGAAGCAGCATGGGCCACGGGGAATTTGCCAGTTTTCTGGAAACGCACCCCGACCTTACGGTCTATCTGGTGCTTGGGCTTGGCTATCTGTTTGGCAAGGTCACCTTCCGCGGCTTCGGCCTGGGGCCGGTAACGGGCGCGCTTTTCGCCGGCATCCTGATTGGCCAATTCGCCCATGTGCCGGTTTCGGAAACTGCGCGTTCCATCCTGTTTCTGCTGTTCCTGTTTGGCATTGGTTATTCGGTCGGGCCGAAATTCCTGGTGGCGGTGAAGGGCGATGGGCTGCCAGGCATTGCCATTGGCATCATTGTCCCGCTGACCGGCATTGCCACCGCCGTGATTGCAGCGCGCATTCTGGGGCTGGATGTCGGTTTCGCGGCGGGGCTGTTTTCCGGCGGCATGACGGAATCGCCCGCTATCGGCACGGCGGCCGAGGCGATCCGTGCCTTGCCGCTCCCCAAGGAACAGCGCGACCTGCTGATCACGCATATCGCGGTGGCCGATGCGCTTTGTTATCTGTTCGGCGCGCTTGGCGTGATTTTGATGACCACTGTCTTCGGACCCATGTTGCTGCGCGTTGATGTGGCGGCCGAGGCACGCAAGCTCGAAGAAAAATACGGCATGACGCATAAGCGCGCAGGCATTGCTTCCGCCTGGCGGCCCGTGGAAATCCGCGCCTATGCGCTTGAAGCCGACACAGCGCTGGTGGGGAAAACGGTCGCGGAGGCTGAGGCACATTCCGCGGGGCAGCGTGTTTTCATCCAACGCATCCGCCGCGGCGATACGTTGCTGGATCCCAAGCCCGATACGCTGCTGCAGGAGGGCGATGTGATCGCCATTGAGGCGCGGCGTGAGGTGCTGATTACACTTTTCGGCAGCGAGGTGCAGGAGGTTGAGGATAAGGAATTGCTGGATATTCCAGCGCTTTCGCTTGACGTGTACGTCTCCTCACGCGATGTCGCGGGCCGCAGCATTGGTGAGCTTGGCGAAATGCCGGTGGCGCGCGGCGTTTTCCTGCGCCGCATTCTGCGCAGCGGGTTGGAGGTGCCAATCGCCCCGGATACGCGGCTGGAACGGGGCGACATCATTACGCTGATCGGCACCGAAAAGCATGTTGAGGCCGCGGCGGCGCTTGTGGGGGCCGCGATCCGCCAGGGTGATGCGACAGATTACGTCACGCTGGGGCTCGCGATTTTCCTGGGCGGGCTGATTGGTGCCGTTGCGGGCTTTGATATTGGCGGGGCGCATATCACGCTTTCAACCAGCGTGGGCACGCTGATGGCGGGGCTTTTCATCGGCTGGCTGCGTTCCCATCGGCCGCAAATCGCGCGCATTCCTGATGCGGCAATTTCGCTGATGACATCACTTGGCCTGGCTGGTTTTGTTGGCATGATCGGCTTGCATGCCGGCCCTGTATTTGTGGAGGCGGTGCGGGAAGTGGGCATCGGCCTGCTAATTGCCGGCGCCTTCGTGACACTGGTGCCGCAATTCGTTGGGCTATTCGTCGGGCGCTATGTGCTGCGGATGAACCCGCTTTTGCTGTTGGGCGCCCTTTCCGGCGCGCAGACCATGACGGCGGCGCTGGCCGCATTGCAGGAAAAATCAGGCAGCCCGGTTGCGGTGCTGGGCTATACGGCTGCGGTGCCCTTTGGACATATACTGCTGACTTCGGGCGGGACGGTGATTGTTTGGTTGGTGGGTTGAGGGATTGGAGCCTATCCGTAATTTTGTGCGCCGGATCGGTTTCGATCATCAGACCACGAGCCTATCGCCGAATAGGATGACGAATTGGGTTTTGGCCTCGCACCACTCGCGCGGCGGTCGCTTCCATTCTGCGACCGCTCGATTGAGAACAAGGTATCGTAGTTTCATCGCCGCCTCGTCACCCGGGAAATGGCCACGCGTGCGCACCGCCCGGCGGAGCTTTGAATTCAAGGCCTCGATCGCATTCGTCGTTTAGAGCATGCTTCTTTTAACTGGAAGCATATCCGGAATTGGGGAAGTAGTTGCTGCACTCGCTTGGGCTGACAATGTCGATCAGCGCTCTGGCCTTTCACCAAGTTGCTTCGGCAGTGCGTGGCTGTGCCGCGCGCATGAGGTGCTTGAGCTTGGCGAAGA
>JADCES010000298.1 GCA_020250005.1 Roseomonas sp. | reverse complement strand
CTGGATAGTGGCAATGGCAATGACACGCTTGATGGCGGCGCTGGCAATGACACGCTGAGGGGCGGTGCTGGGACGGATTGGGCCAGCTATGGCTCTGCCACGGGCGGTGTCACGGTCAATCTTGGCGCGGGCACGTCATCCGGCGCGGCTGGCAATGATAGCCTGACGGGGATTGAGATCGTCCTTGGCGGCAATGGCAATGACAGCATCCTGGGCGATAGCCTGGCCAATGTGTTGGACGGCGGCAATGGCAATGACTCCCTTGATGGCGGCGATGGCGCCGATATGCTGGATGGTGGCGCTGGTATTGACAGCCTTTCCGGTGGCGCCGGTGCGGATAGCCTGCTGGGTGATGCCGGCGACGATAGGTTTGATGGCGGCAGCGGTACCGATTGGCTGAACTTCGCGGCGGCAAGCTTAGCGGTCACGGTTGACTTGCAAAATGGCTCGGCCACGGGCTTCTTCGGCACTGACCAAGTGGTGAGTATTGAGGCCGTGCTGGGCGGTTCAGGCGATGACAGCCTGCGCGGCGGCACTGGAGCAAATACGCTGGAAGGCGCCGCCGGCGCCGATCAGCTGGATGGTGGCACCAATAATGACAGCCTGTCTGGTGGCGCCGGTGCGGATACCCTGCTGGGTGATGCCGGCAATGACAGTCTGGATGGCGGCAGCGACAAGGATTGGCTTAGTTTTACGGCGGCCACATCGGCGGTCACGGTTGACCTGCAGAATGGCTCGGCCACGGGCTTCTTCGGCACTGACCAAGTGGTGAGCTTTGAGGCCGTGCTGGGCGGCAATGCGGCGGATAGCCTACGCGGCAGTTCTAGTAATGAGACGTTGCTTGGCGGCAATGGTGCCGATACGCTGGATGGAGGCGCTGGCGCCGATCTGCTGGGTGGCGGCGCTGGGAATGATCTCTTCTTCATCACCAGTTCTGGCGATCTAGTGCTTGAACTCGCCGATGGCGGCGCCGATACCATCATCACGGCGGTCAATATCACCCTGCCCGATCATGTGGAGGCTCTGCGCATTGCTGAGGGGGTCTCGGGCATCACTGTTACCGGCGGTGCTGGCAATGACATGCTGATCGGCAATGGCATGGCCAACACCTTCAATGGTGGCGCGGGCGATGATGTGATCCTGACGGGGAATGTGACGCTTGCGGATATCTACGCGCTGTTCGCCATATGACTGCATTGAAGGAAGGCACATCAGGAAAGCGCCGTCACTGCCCTCAGAGACGTTCGCCTTCACGGTTCCCTTTCCTGCTCCAGTCGCCACCTAGCCGAACCGGGTTAGCGCCCCAGGCGACCACCTAAATCCCCTTGAAAACAAAGCTTTTTCTGGCGACCTTGAGGGTGCTCAAGCGGAACGTTTCGGCGTCTTCTCTCCGAATCCCCGAATTCTCTCCAAAGCTTGAGGGTAGGCCGATTTTTCCAACAAGGTTTAACACGTTGATCTGAAATGGTTTTGGCTATGCTGCGGTGCAGCGTGGTTGGGAAATGGACTGGTGGGGCGGTGGGGGTTGAAAGCAGAAAGTTGATCGGGGACTACAAGGTTTTGGGGGACCCTTAGTCTGGCGCTCCCGCTCACCGCCCGCCTCAGGTAACGCCTCCACTTCAATGAGGCCCGGCATTTCTGCCGGGGAAGATCTGCGAAGCAAACCAGAACAGCGCGCCAGCAATGACGCTTCAATGAGGCCCCGGCATTTCTGCCGGGGAAGATGTGGATTAACCGCCATGGACCTCTCCATCAAACCAGCTTCAATGAGGCCCCGGCATTTCTGCCGGGGAAGATGGCGCGACCGTTCCATGCTGCACGCGCTGCAATGGGTGCTTCAATGAGGCCCCGGCATTTCTGCCGGGGAAGATTCAGGTACTGCGGGATCGCGACCAGGCCATTGCCTTCCTGCTTCAATGAGGCCCCGGCATTTCTGCCGGGGAAGATTTGACCCCGCGCAGGTGCATGGCGCCAATGAATTCGCTTCAATGAGGCCCCGGCATTTCTGCCGGGGAAGATGAGACAATCGCCGTGGTGACCGGCTTGATACGCAGCCGCTTCAATGAGGCCCCGGCATTTCTGCCGGGGGAGATGAGGCCGGGGCATTCGCGCTGGCGGGCCAGACTGTGGCTTCAATGAGGCCCCGGCATTTCTGCCGGGGAAGATAGCTTCCCCGAAATTTCCAGGGAAAGCAATGTGGTAGACCAAGCTTAGCGAGTGCTACATCGCTACGTCTAGCCACGCTAGCAAAATTGATGCCCTACCTGTTGAATGCCGCCGAGAGCTGACCCGGGTTTGCCACGCAGATTTGACCCGGGTTTTGGGGATGCGGGGTTTTTTGATCCTGTCAGGTGGGCTGTGGTTTCCTTTCGCGATGGGTCTGGGTTGCGGAGCTGTTCCTGAAGCGGAAGCTGTCGTTGCCGGTCTCCAGGATGTGGCAGTGGTGGGTGAGCCGGTCGAGCAGTGCCGTGGTCATCTTGGCATCCCCGAATATCGCTGCCCACTCACTGAAACTGAGGTTGGTGGTGATGATCACGCTTGTCTGCTCGTACAGCTTGCTGAGAAGGTGAAACAGCAGGGCACCCCCCGAGGCGCTGAACGGCAGGTATCCCAATTCGTCGAGGATCAGCAGGTCGGTATGGAGCAGACGGGCGGCAATTTGCCCGCTCCTTCCGGCGGCTTTTTCCTGCTCGAGAGCGTTGACCAGTTCCACCGTGGAGTAGAACCGCACCCGCTTTCGGTGGTGCTCGACCGCCTGGACGCCAAGCGCAGTGGCGACATGGGTCTTTCCAGTGCCTGGCCCGCCGACCAGCACGATGTTGTCGGCCTTCTCCATGAAGGCACCGGCATGCAGTTGGCGCACCAGGCCTTCGTTGATCTGGCTGCTGGCAAAATCAAAACCCGTCAGGTCTTTGTAGGTCGGGAACCGCGCGGCCTTGAGCTGATAGGCGATGGAGCGGACCTCCCGCTCGGCCAACTCGGCCTTCAGCAACTGCGACAGGATGGGGATCGCGCTCTGGAAGGCGGGCGCGCCTTGCTCGGTCAGCTCGGCTGCGGCCTGCG
>JADCES010000297.1 GCA_020250005.1 Roseomonas sp. | reverse complement strand
GATGATCTCGCGCGTTTCCAGTCGTCTGAGATCGAGAAATGGAAGCGCCTGTTTCGCTAAGCCGGAATTAAATTGCAATGACGGGCGTATTGTCTGGCGTGCGCGTGGTGGAACTTGGCCAGGTGCTGGCCGGGCCCTTTGCAGGCGCGATTTTCGCTGATCTCGGCGCTGATGTGATCAAGGTCGAAAAACCCGATGGGGGCGATGATGCGCGCCGCATGGGCCCTGATTTCCGCCATGGCGATGCGCTGAATTTCCATGAATTCAATCGCGGCAAGAAATCCGTCACCCTTGATCTGAAATCACCGGAGGGGGTGGAGGCTTTGCATGGTCTGCTCGCCCATGCCGATATCATGCTGCATAATCTTCGCCCCGGCGCGGCGGAGGCTTTGGGGATTGGCGCGCAAGCCGTAACCGCGCGGCATCCGCATTTGATCTATTGCGAAATGTCGGCCTTTGGCCATGTCGGGCCAGAAAAACTACGCCCCGGTTATGAACCTCTGTTGCAGGCATTCGGCGGGCTTTCTTCCATCACTGGGGAACCGGATGGACCGCCGGTGCGCATGGGGGCATCTGTGGTTGATCAGGGGACGGGGCTTTGGACCGTGCTCGGCGCGCTGGCCATGCTGGAAAGGCGCCACCGCACGGGGCAGGGTGGTGTGGTGAATACATCGCTGTTCGAAACCGCGCTGCTATGGGCAGGGCAGAAAATCAGCGCCTATGTGAATATGGGCAAGCTGCCGGAACGCCATGCCTCTGGCCATCCCAACCTGACACCTTATGAGGCGTTTGATGCAGCGGATGGGCCGGTGCTGGTTTGCTGCGGCAATGACCGCTTGTTTGCGAAGTTTGCGGCTGAATTGGGCCATGCAGAATGGGCGAGTGACGAACGGTTTTCGACCAATCGCGCCAGGCTGAAACATAAGGCGCTGCTGCTGCCGATGATCGCCGCACTCATGCGCATCACGCCGCGCGCCGAATGGTTGGAACGGCTTGCGCGCATTGGCGTGCCTTGCGCCCCTGTGAACAGCATTCCAGAAGTATTGGCCGAACCGCAAACCCAGGCACTTTGCATGGTGCAGCCGGTACCGGGCGAGGATTTTTCGCTGGTTGCCATGCCGCTTTCCTTCAATGGCGAAAGGCCGCGCATGGCTGGGCCGGCGCCACGGCTTGGCGCGCATAATGCAGAGGTTTTGAAGGGCTGATTGGCCAATGACACGACGATTTATGCTGCCAGGATAGCCTCCACAATCTCCTGCACTTCCAGGGCTTCACGCAAAGTGGCCAGCCGATGCGTCTCACCGCGTGTCATGGCGGCCACTTGCGCCAATTGGCCTTTCAGCACCAGGGGGCGCATTTTCTCATTGGGCAGCGCATCCGGCGCCTGCGCCCAAGTGCCATCCGCGCCCAGCCTTTCGGCAAAGGACCAATCGCGCAGCCGGATCGCGCCATTCAGCGTCCAGGTATTGTGATCTTCCTTGGTGGTGGTGCCGACCGAACCTTGCAGCGTAACCGGCACATCGCCCGCCATCAGCCGCGCGGTGATCGCAGTTTCAGCGCCATCGCCCGGTGGGTAAGTCACCTGCGCTTCCAGCAATTTGAGCGGACCCAGTTGCCGGCGCGTGAGGAATAGAAAGTGGGAGACAACTTCGCGCGTGAACCCGCCCTCGGCGCGTTTCGCGAGCCAGCTTGCCGCCGCCTGCTGCCAGCCGCGCGGCCAGGTGGGGAAGGCGACTTCAATGGCAAGGCTTTCAGGCGTGATTGCCGCGCGCCAGGCGGAAAGCTGCGCCACGGCGGGCGATGACGCCATCGGGAAATTCACCGCCGCACGCGCGCCGGCTGCCTCTGCCCGCGCAACAAAGGCGCGCGCCTCCGCAAGCGATGTCGCGAGCGGTTTTTCGATGAAAACACTGCGACCCGCCGCAATGGCCGCATCAGCCAGCGGAATATGCGCGGCTGGCGGGGCTGCGATGTAAAGGCAATCGCAGGCGGCGATCACCGCATCCGGTGTGGCCAGCATACGCGGCGCGCCGGTGATGCCAGCCAATCGCGTCGCCGCCGCCGGTGCGGGGTCCCAGACCGCGACGGGGGTGACGCTTTCGGCGGCATGGTCAAGGGCTGCGCGGAGCAAACGCTCACCCATGATGCCAAGGCCGATGATACCAAGTGAGACGGGCGGTGCCATTTGAATGCTGTCCTGCAAGGGGCTTGTGACAAAGCCTGACTGCCATCACCATGGCCGAACCGCAACCCAAAGGCCGGAAGGGCGCGCATGGTCCCGAAAATCCCCGAAGCAGGCTACCGCTTCATTCCTGGTGTCTATCAATATAGCGCGGGCGTCGCGGCCGAGCCTGGCTTTCGCCTGGAACGCGTGCGCTTTGCTGAGCCTGTGCCGCTGATGGCAGGTTTCGCGCGCATCGCATCCCATCTTGCGGCACTCGGGCGGCCAAAGCTTGCTTTTGCAGCCTGCGAATTACGCTCCCCCGCGCCCTTTAGCGAGGCTGGCTTCGCCGCCTTCAATCGCATCTATGGCGGCGTCTTGCAGGAATGGGGCCTGTTTCGCGATGGGCTGAACCCCGTGGCGCGCAGCAATGTCTGCCCGGAAAGCGCCCCACCGGCCGAGCCCTGCTTTCACGCCTTTGTCTATACCGTGCCGGATGCCGGCGCCGCGCCATCCTTCGCAGTGGCTGGCAGTGGAGAAGCCGCCGAAGGCAAGGGCGATTACCGCAGCAATACGGTGGCACTTGGTGATACCTCAGCGGCCGGCATGCTCGCCAAGGCGCGTTGGGTGCTTGGGGAAATGGAACGCCGCATGGGGTTACTGGGTACCGATTGGCGCGCAACGACGGGTGTGCAGGCCTATACGGTGCACGATATGGGGCCGTTTTTTGCCGAGGAAATCGTCCGCCGCGGCGCCGCCCGCCATGGCCTGACCTGGCAATATTGCCGCCCGCCCGTGGTTGATCTGGAATTTGAGATGGATTGCCGCGGCATTGCGCGAGAGCAGGTGATCGCATGAGGCGCGTTTTCGCGCTGGGATCATTCACGTCGGAGATGCAGCATGTCTGACGCGCTGGGATATGCGATGGGCAGTGACCATGAATTCACGCAAGACTGGTTTTCGCGCCATATTCCGGCATGGGATCAAATCCTGGAAGCATTGAAGCCCACCAGAATTCTTGAAATCGGTTCCTTCGAAGGGCGCTCGGCCTGCTATCTGATCGAAAAATGCCCAAGCCTGGTCACAAGCCCGGTTTCAATCACCTGTGTTGACACCTGGGAGGGAGGCATCGAACACCAAGCCGGCGGTTTCGTTGAGGCTGTGATGACAGATGTGGAACGCCGCTTTGATCACAATACGCGTCTCGCGCTTGGGCGAACCGCGGGGCCTGTTTCCTTGCGCAAGGAAAAACAGCTTTCGCGAGATGCCTTGGCGGGCCTTATCGCTTCCGGCCAAATGGAAAGCTTCGATCTCATTTACATTGACGGGTCGCATGAGGCGACGGATGTGCTGACCGATGCCATCTTGGCCTTCCCCTTGCTCCGCATCGGCGGGACCTTGATTTTCGATGATTATATCTGGTCCGACCAGATTCCAGAAAGGCGTGAGCCTTCGCGGATGCCAAAGCCTGCGATTGATGCTTTCGTGAATGTTTTTCATCGAAAACTGGAGATTCATCAATCGCTGCCGCTATGGCAGCTCTATGTGCAAAAGGTCGCTCGTTAAGATGACGCCAAAACCCATCCTGCCAATAGAAGAAACATCATGCCCAATCCGCTGATCCAAGACCCCGGCCGCATTCGCGATCTTTCCGCCGCCATGGCGAAAGGCGAGATCACTGCCGAAACCCTGGTGCGCCGCTATCTGGACCGCATCGCCGCCGTTGATGGCCAGGTGAAGGCCTGGATTCATGTGCTGGCCGACGCTGCCCTTGCCGAAGCGCGCGCGTTGGATGCCGAACGCAAGGCAGGCAATATCCGCGGGCCGCTGCATGGCATCCCTGTTGGTATCAAGGATGTGATTGATGTGCGCGGCCTGCCGACGCGCGCCAATAGTCCCTCCCGCGCCGATATCGCGCCTGCCAGCGCCGATGCCACGGTGGTGGCGCATCTGCGTGCGGCGGGCGCGATTGTTTTAGGCAAGCTGCACACCACAGAATATGCCTTCTTCCAAAGCCTGCCGCCCACGCGCAACCCGTGGGATTTGGCGCGCACGCCAGGCGGGTCTTCCGCCGGTTCTGGTGCTGCGATTGCCGCTGGCATGGTGCCATTGGCGCTTGGCACGCAAACCGCAGGCAGCGTCAATCGGCCGGCTGCCTATACCGGCGTTTGCGCTTTCAAACCCTCGACACTCGCGATTGGTGGGGTTGGGGTGGTGCCGCTCGCGCCTTCCTTTGACACGGTCGGCGCTTTTGGCGCCAGCGCGCAGGATGCGGCGTATCTGGCGGCGGGTTACGCGGCGGATCATCTGCGCCTCGCCAGCCGCCCCGCCACCACGCCGCGAATCGTGCTGCTGCAGGACCCGTTGATCGAAAAGCTGCAAAAGCCATCAACAGCGGCGCGTGTTGCCGCGCTTGCGGAACAGCTTGGCGCCGCAGGCCTTTCGTTACATCGCGCCAGCGCCGGCGCGGGGTTCGAGGAAATGGTCGCGCGCCATCGCCGCGTCATGCTGGCGGAGCTTGGCCGCACCCATGCCGGGCTGCCGCGCGACCGGATTGCGACGGCCATTGCCGATGGCATTGCTGAGGGCCTCGCCATCCCGGATGAGGAATATCATTCAGCACTCCGTGACCTGGCGGGTTTCCGGGCGCGCTTCTGGGCGGGTTTCGCGCCGGATGACTTCATCCTGGTGCCTGCCGCGCCGGATGTGGCACCGGAGGCCGGCAGCACGGGCGATCCTTCCTTTGTCATCCCAACCACGGTGCTGGGCGGGCCGGTGGTGACCCTGCGCGCTGGCCTCGCCGCGGATAGCGGCATGCCGGTGGGCGCGCTGCTCTTTGCCCGGCCTGGGGCGGATTCGGCCATGGCGTCCTTCCTGTTCTCGGCCACCGCCACTGCGCTTGATCTTTAACGCCCAAAGCTTGCCGCCCCCGGCGATCCGGCACATCTACAGGCTGGCAAGACTTTTGTGGTATCAAGCCGGCTGAATTTGGCGCTCAGGAGGCGTTTTGAGTTTCTGGGGTAAAATGCTGGGCGGTGTGGCAGGCTTCGCCATGGGTGGCCCCTTGGGCGCCATGGTGGGGGCGGCGCTTGGCCATGCCGCAGATGCCGGCGCGCTGGGTGGCAAGGGCAGCGCCATTTCCGCCGCCACGCCAGACCTGATGGCGTTTTTCGGCAGTAAGGAAAATCTGTTTTCCTTTTCCGTTGTTGTGCTCTCTGCCAAGCTTGCCAAGGTGGATGGGCCGATCAAGCGCGAAGAAATCGCGGCCTTCCGCAACCTGTTCCATGTGCCGGCAGAAGCGCTGGGTGAGGTCGGGCGCCTGTTTGATCAGGCACGCGAATCCGCCGATGGGTGGGAACCTTTCGCGGAAAAACTGGGCGAGGCCTTTGCCGACAACAAGGCCATGCTGGAAGATGTCCTGGTGGCCTTGGTGCAGATTGCGCGCGCCGATGGGCCGGTGGCGAAATCCGAAGGCGATATGCTGCGCGGCATTCATGCGCGCTTTGGCCTGGATGCCGCCGCCTGGGAACGCGCCAAGGGCGGCACGCGCCGCGCCGCGCCGGAAGCGCAAGGCGAAGACCCGTATCAGATGCTGGGCCTGACACGGCAGGCGAGTGATGAGGAAGTGCGCCTCGCCTGGCGTAAGCTGATGCGGGAAAACCATCCGGATAGCCTGGCATCGCGTGGCGTGCCGCAAGAATTCGTCAAGCGCGCCACGGAACAAGTGGCGCAGATCAACGCTGCCTGGGACAAGATCAAGCGCGAGCGGGGCTTGTAGCGCCTTGCGCATCCGTGACGTGCCAAGCCCAAATCACGAAGCGCGGCCCGATGGCACGGTGATTGATACTCTGATCCTGCATTACACGGGCATGCGTTCCGGGCAGGAAGCGATTGCGCGGCTATGCGACCCCACCGCCAAGGTTTCCGCGCATTATGTGGTGGAAGAAGATGGCGCAGTGTTTCGCCTGGTGCCAGAGGAACGCCGCGCCGCGCATGCCGGCATTTCTTTCTGGCGCGGGCGCAGCGCTTTGAACGGGAACAGCATCGGGATTGAGATTGTGAATCCCGGCCATGAATGGGGCTATCGCCCCTTTCCTGCGCTGCAAATGGCCGCCGTATGTGATTTGTGCCTGGCGATCATGGGGCGCCACCCGATTGAACAGCGCAATGTGGTGGCGCATTCGGATATCGCGCCCGATCGCAAGCAGGACCCGGGGGAGCTATTCGATTGGCAGGGGCTGGCGGCGAATGGCGTTGGGCTTTGGCCGGACGCTGATGGGGCACCGGTTGAGGAGGCTGCGCTGCTGCCCTTGCTTGGCGCCATTGGCTATCGCACCGATTTGCCGCTTTCCGTTTTGCTGACAGCGTTTCAGCGCCATTGGCTGCCAGGGCGCGCTGATGGGATTGCGGACGCGGCAACGCGGGCAAGGGTGGCGGCGGTGGCGCGGGTGTTTTCGTAGGCTGATGCACTGCGCCGCCGATATCGCTGATTTCATCATGCATAACCCGCGCATGACGCACTGCCTTGCGGTG